>JAYRMX010000419.1:0-27127 GCA_041912475.1 Myxococcota bacterium | reverse complement strand
TCGGTGTACCCGCTCCTGCGCGCGCGACACACGAGCAGCGCGCAGGCGTTGCGCGGCGAGGAGCACCTCGGGAACGCGGGCGTCGCGCGCGGATTCCACCTGTTCGCGGCGCTCCTGCTCGTCGGACTGCTGCCCGGGCTCTACTTCGTGATCGTGCCCGTCGTGGGGGAGGCGCAGGGCGAGCTCGTCGGCGCCGTGCTCGTCGGCGTCGGGTTCCTCGCGCTGCTCGTCGTGCTGCCGCTCGTCGTGCCCGCGCTCTTCAACCGCGTGTCGAGCGCCATCGCGCGTCCGCTCGCGACGGCGTGGACGTTCAGCGGGCGCATGGCCGCGCGCTCCATCCGCGAGAGTCGCACGCGCGTGCCCGTCTCCGCCGCGGCGCTCGCGCTCGTCGCGGCCGCGTGCACGCCCGCGCCCGGCTCCGTCCAGATCGGCGTCCCGGCGTTCGGCGGCGGGATCGCGCAGCTCGAGATCGTCCTCGGCGCCGACCTCGTGCCGGGCTCGCTCTCCGTCCTCCTCGACGGCGTTCCCGTTGCGGGGCCGTTCGCTTCGACACCGAGCGGCGTCGCCGTGAGTGTCGCGGTCGCCGACGGAGCGACGGCGACGCTCGCCGCGAGCGCACGCTTCGTCCGCGGCGGCGTCGAAGAGACGCACGCCGACTCGCGCAGCTTCACCGCGCCGGTTCGAACGCCGGCGCTCGTCGGGACCAGCCCCGCCGCGGGCGCGGCGAACGTCTCGCGCACGGAGTGGCTGCGCCTCGAGTTCGCGAGCGCCGTTCCGGCGGCGGCGCTGTCGCAGCTTCGGCTCGACTGCGCCGACCCGGCGTGGGCCGAGCATCCCGCGACGGTCCACGCGCTCGAGCCGGCCGTTCTCGTGGTGAATCCCGTGGGCGACCTTCCGGCGGGCGGGCAGTGCAGCCTTTCCTGGCAGGGGCCCGCGGGCCCCGAGCTGGTGGTGTTCACGACGGCCCCGGCGGGCGCGCACGCCGAGGTGGTCTACGACCGCACGCGGGAGCGCTCGGCGGTTCCGTATCCCGACGACCTCTACACCGTCGCGGACCCGTCGACCGCGACCGGGATTCGCCTCGCGGTGCCTGCTCCGGGCGGGCCGAGCGACGTCACGTTCCTGTTCGGCACGCTGCTTCCCGAGACGAACCGGCTCGACGGCTTCAGCCCGATTGCGCACTTCACGATCGAGCTGTCGGACGCGCCCGACGCGTCGTCGCTTCCGCAGACGCCCGCCGAGTCGCTCGATCCGCTCGCGAGCGTCGCGCTGCTCGACCTCTCGGCCGGCCCGAGCTTCGGTCACCGCGTTCCCTTCCGCATCGAGATCCGCAGCGACACGAGCGTTCTCGGCGTCGTCTCGCACTCGCTGCTCGTGTTCCCGTCGATTCCGCTCACGCCGGGGGGCCGCTTCGGCCTCGTGGTGACGCGGCGCGCGAGGGTCGACGCCGGCCGGCCGCTCGACCCTTCGCCGTTCTTCACGGCGGCGCTCGCGGGGCCGCAAGCCGGCGAGGATTCGCGGGTGACGCGAGTGCGCGCGCTGGCTGCCGACGTTCTCGCGGCCGCGGCCGCCGCGTCGCCGCCGATCGCCGCCGACGACGTCGCGCTCGCGCTCCGTGTCTCGATCCGCTCGACCGACGCCGTCCCGAACGACCTGCTGGCGATCCGGTCGCAGGTCGCGTCCGCACCGCCGCCGACGTGGACGATCAAGAAGGTGACGGCCGAGACGAGCGCGACGAGCTCGGTCGCGGCGATCGTCGAGGGCACGTGGCAGGCGCCCGACTGGCGCGCGAACGGCTTCTTCGTCCGCGACGCCTCGGGGGTTCCGGTCCGCCAGACGACGCGCAGCGTCCCCTTCATCCTCGCGCTGCCGAAAGCCGCGCTCTCGCATCCGGTGCCGATCACGATGTACCAGCACGGCAACCCCGGCAGCTCCGAGCGCGAGGTGCCGTCGCACGCGCGCAAGACGCTCGCCGGCGCGGGCTTCGCCGTCGCCGGCTTCACCGATCCGCTCAACCGCGAGGTCGCGCCCACCGAGACCGACCCCGTCGCGAAGGTGACGGCGCAGGTCTACGCGATCTTCCTCCCGCTCACGCAGTTCCAGCGCATCCCCGACTACTGGGTCGAGACCAACGCCGAGCAGCTCGCCTTCGTGCGGATGCTCTCGACGCTCGGAACGCTCGACGTGCTTCCCGTCGGGGCGCCCGACGGCGTTCCCGACCTCGATCCCACGCTGCCGCTCACGTACGTCGGCATCAGCGAAGGGGCGAACCACGGCCCCGGCCTGCTTCCGTACGCGCCCGAGATCAAGGCCGCGGCGCTCGTCGCCGGCGGCCGGCGCTTCACGGAGGTGATGATCCACCAGCAGGCGCAGGTCGTGCTCTCGCAGATCGGCGGCTTCTTCCAGAGCCTGACGCCGGCGGAGATCTGGGCCGCGCTCGGGATGTTCCAGGGAATGTTCGACGTTCAGGACGAACACAACCACGCGCGATTTCTGTACCGCAACCCCTTCACGATCGCGGGAACGACGCGTCGCGCGAGCCTGCTCGTCGTCGAAGGCATCGACGATTCGCTCGTCCCCAACCACGCGACGGACTCGCTCGCGTGGGAGGTGGGGCCGATTCCGCACCTTCAGCCCGTGCAGCGCGAGATTCCGTTCCTCTCGGCGGTGACGGGGCCCGTCATCGGGAACGTCGACGCGCAGACCAGCGCGGCGCTGTTCCAGTACGTGCCGACGGGAGTCCCCGGGATCCCGCCGACGCCCGGCTGCGCGGCGCTTCCGCCGTCGAGCGGGAGCGAGGGCCACTACTGCGCGCAGAGCGCCGCCGAGTCGCTGCACCAGCGCGAGGTCTTCTTCCAGAGCGCGCTGTCCGGCGCTGCGCGCATCATCGATCCATTCTCCGAGTGAGGGGGGCCTCGTGACGCAACCGGTTCGCCTCGAGCGCCGCGGGGCCGTGGCGCTGCTGACCCTCGACCGGCCGCAGGTGCTCAATGCGCTCGACCGCGCGACGCTCGAAGCGCTCCGAGCGCACGCGGCCGCGCTCGCCGGCGACGCGTCGCTGCGCGCGGTCGTCGTGACGGGGGAGGGGCGGGCGTTCGCCGCCGGCGCCGACATCGCCGAGATGCGGAGGCTCGACGCGCTCGGCGGCGCGGCGTTCAGCCGCCTCGGACACGATGCGCTCGCCGCGCTCGAAGCGCTGTCGGTGCCGACGATCGCCGCCGTGAACGGCTTCGCGCTCGGCGGCGGGTGCGAGCTCGCGTGCGCGTGCGACTGGATCTACGCGTCGAGCAAGGCACGGTTCGGCCAGCCCGAGGTGAACCTCGGCCTGCTCCCGGGCTTCGGCGGAACGAGCCGCCTGCTTCGCCGCGTCGGCGTCGCGTGGGCGAAGGAGCTCGTTCTCTCCGGCGAGCCGATCGACGCCGAGACGGCGCTCCGCATCGGCCTCGCGAACCGCGTCTTCGCCCCCGACGAGCTCCTTCCTGCCGCGCTCTCGACCGCCGAGACCCTCGCGCGCAAGGGCCCCTTCGCCGTCGCGCAGGCCAAGCGCGTCCTGCACGAAGGCCAGGACGCCGACCTTCGCACCGCGAACGCCCTCGAGCAGCAGGCCTTCGGCGTCGTCTTCGCGAGCACCGACCGCGCCGAGGGAATGGACGCCTTCCTCGAGAAGCGCGAGCCGAAGTTCGAGGGGCGGTAGCGCGCTACGCGCGATCGCCCGTCGCGGCAGCGGGTGCGGCTGGCCGCCGCGACCGCACGTGCGCGTCCGACAGCCAGCGGGCCGCGAGATAGATCAGCCCGGGAAGCGCCCAGACGAGCTCGCGGAGCCGGACCGCGAAGCCCGCGGCGAGGCCCACCTCGGGCGGATATCCGAGCATCCCGAGCATCCAGACCTGGCCTCCCTCGAGCACGCCGACGCCCGCGGGCACCGGGAGCTGCTGCGCTGCGGCGCTCGCGAAGATCGCCGCGACGATCGTGAGGGCGTCGGCCGGCAGGCCGAGCGCGGAGAACAGGACGCCGTACTCCAGCATCACGAGCAGGTTCGTCCCGAAGCCGGCGCCGAATGCGAGAGCGAGCCGGCGGCGCTGGACGACGAGCCTTGCCGCTGCCGCCTCGGACCGCTCGAGCACGTCCATGTGCCGTCCGACGGCAGGCAGCGCGTCGAGCCGCGTGCGCCGGACGAAGGAGGTGACGAGCCCCCTTCCTTCGCGAAGTCGGCGAGCCGTCGTGACGGCTGCGAAGACGAGCGCCGCGGTCGCGACGAGGACGGTGAGCAGAGCGCTCCGCAGCTCGGGGACGCCCCGCTGGATCAGCACGGCCGCGAACACGATGCTGAAGGGGGAAGCCGCTCCGATCTCGAGGACGCGGTCGACCGCCACGCTCGAGATCGCGTCGGGCGCCGTCACCTGCGCTCGCGTCGCGAGCCAGGCTCGCAGCGGATCGCCGCCGATCCGGGCGCTCGGGAGCAGCGCGGCGAGCGTCTGCCCCGCGGACCGGTATCCCGCGAGGCGAACGAAGGGCGGCGGGGCGCCGAGCCCCGACAGGAGCAGGCGCCAGCGCCACGTGAGCCCTGCGATCGCCACCGCCACGACGGCGAGAAACGCCAGGAGTCCGACGAGCGATGACGCCGACGAGAGGCGCCCCATCGCGGCTTCGCCGGCCAGGCGGACGAGCCACGCGAGCAGAATGCCGCCGATCGCGAGATTCACGCCGAGGACGAGCGCACGCGCCCGCCTCGTCACGACCGCGCCCCGGGCTCGTACCCCGCGATCGCGATCCCGGCGGCGATTGCGTCCGCGAGCACCGCTTCGATGGGGCGCTGGTCGAGCACCTCGAACTGGCTCGCCTCGATCTCGAACCGAGCTCCCGCCTCCGTGTAGGGAGCGACACCGGGGGATCCGGGCGTGAGCACGCCGATCACGGGCAGCAGCCGGCGCTGCACCGCCGGCGGCTCCCGCGTCGAGATCACCACCTTGGCGTCGGGCACGCCGAACGACACGATCGCCGCGAATCGGAACAGCAGATCGTCGGAGACGCCGGCGTGATGCGCGGTCCCGGTCGCCTTTCGCAGCCGCGGCAGGCTGACGTAGACCTGCGCACTGCGCGCCAGCAGATGGCGAGCGTGCGCGATCAGCGCGAGCAGCTCGAAGGCGGTGTCGCGGTTGAGGCCGAGCAGGACGCCCGGGTTGACCGACCGCAGCCCGGCGTCGATCGCGCGGTCGAAGTTCTCGAGCCGCCGAACGAAGTCGGACCGGGGGTTCGCCGGGTTCGACCCGATGAAGCGCCGGTAGACGGCGGGATCGTACGTTTCCTGGAACGTACACATGGTGAGGCGGGGGGCGATCTTCTCGTCGCGGCCCACGGGGAGCTTCGAGAGTAGCCTTCGGTATTCGTCCGCGTCGAGAGAGCCGGCGTTGATCAGCACGTGCTCGAATCCGAGCTCGAGAGCGGTGACGACGGCGCGCTCGACCTTCGCGAGCATGTCGTCGCGGCGCGGGCCGTGATGGTACTCGCCGGTGACCAGCGCCACTCCGCGCAGGCCGCGCCGGTAGAGCAGATCGAGCTGCTGCGCGACGACGGGATCGTTCGCGGTCTCGCGGGCGAGTTTCGGGTTCACGCGGCGCATTCCGCACATCGCGCACTCGGCGTCGCATTCGTTGGTGAGATAGAGCGGCGAGAACGTCTCGAGGTGCGGGCCGCCGGTGGGCCGCCGGCCGGCGAGATCGAGCAGATCGTCCGTGCCGACGTCGCGCGCAAGTAGCAGCGCCGCGAGGTCTTCGTCGCGAAGCGCCTCGCCGCCGTCGGCACGCGCGAGGAGCGCGCTTGCTCGTCCGGCGGCGATGCTCGCCTCCGCCCGTGACCTCGACTCGGCGAGTGCAGCAGGCGCGAGCCGGAAGGCGGTCATTGACGCGTTATATCACCGGCTTCGATCGGGCACCAAGCCCCGCAGGCGCCGCCGCCGCCGCGATCTGCGCAGGTTTCGCTGGAGCCAGCGCCAGCCCTCGGCGACGCCGAGGCGCGGCCACTCGATCATGCCCTCGCTCACCGAGACGATTTGTCGCCCGCCCCGGGACCAGTCGCTCACGACTACAGGTTTGTAGACGTGCGGGCTCCGGCAGAGGAGCTCCACGTCGAGGAGTTCGTTCGCGCCGACGGCCTCCACCTCGACCGGCACCGCGAGGCGCTGCGAGAGGCGGGCCGTCGGGTCCGCGCCGCTCGTCGTCTCGATCCGTACGAGCAGGCGGTCGCCGAGCGCGACGACGAAGAAGACCGAGCTGTCGAGCGCGTCCGCCGCCTCGGCGGCGGCGTCGATCACGTCGTGCGCGTGAAGCCGCTGTCCCCCGATCTCGAGCGTCTCGGACGCCCGCCCCAGCACGCGGATCGCGGGGCGCGTGTCTGCGCACTTGCACGGCGCGAGCCGCTGTACGAGATCGCCGGTTTCGAAGCGCACGAGCGGGCTTCCCTCCAGCTCGAGCGTCGTCACCACGAGTCGCCCCACGGCGCCGGCCGCAGCCGGGCGGCCCGAGTCGAGCGCCAGAACCTCGGGGAAGACGAGGTCCGTCTCGAGATGCAGCACTCCCTCCGCGCACCCCGTCCCGAGGAGCATGGTCTCGGTCGATCCGTACAGCTCGACGACGCGCACTCCCCAGACTCGCGCGAGCCGCGCCCGGTAGGCGGGAGGCGCAGGCGAACCTCCGAGGAAGAACGTGTCGAAGGACGTGGTCGTGGCCGGGTCGAGCCCCCGGGCGATCAGGATCTGGCCGAGGATCACGGGCTCGAGCGGCATCGCCGCGAGGACGTGCGCGCCGGTCGTCAGCGCCAGATCGAGCGCGCGAGGGAAGGGGACGTCCCAGTTGATGTTGCCGGCCGGCACAGCGACGCCGCCGCCGGCTTGCGCGACGAGCTGGATGAGATGGGCGGGGGCGGCCATGAACGGGAACCGGTTGAGGACGATCCGACCCGGCCCGAAGACGTCGGTATGGCGCGAGGCGATCGCCGCAGCGTTGCGCTGCAGGTCTCGCGCCGTGAGCCAGGTCGAGTTGCCGGCACCCGTGGTCCCGGACGTCTCGCCGTAGTGGCAGACGCTTTCGAGCGGGACCGCGCGCGTGCCGTGCGGGCCCGCGCGCTGCAGGTCCGCGCGGGTGGTGAGGGGCAGGCGCGGAGCGTCGTCGAGGCCGCGGACGTCGAACTCGCGGAGCTTCTCGGCATACAGCGGGCTCGATCGCGCGCGCTCGATCGCGGCGACGAACGCCGCGCCGGCATCGCCAGCGTTCTGCGTGTGCTCGTCGTCCGGGGCGGGCATCGCGGAGGTCACCTCGTGAGCGACGAAGGGACTTCCATCCCTTCGTCCGCCGGGTAGAGGTTGACGGCCTCGCGGATGTTCTTCTCGAGATTTTGCACCCAGCGGTTGTAGTTGCGATGGATGTGGACGCCGTCGTAGAGAAGGTTCTCGCTGTTCTTGTACTGGATCGAGAACTGCGTTCGGTCGTAGACGATCGTCACGACGGCGAGGTGACGGCCGTGCACGGTGAGGCGTCCCTCGAGCTCTCCTGGAGCGACGGGCCGGATGACCCACCCCGTCTCCGCTCCGGCGCGCCGGAAGGAATCGAGCAGCGCGGCGTCCGACATCGACTCCGGCGGCGTGATCTGAGTCTGGTAGACGTTGCGGATCGGAACCGCTCGGCAGGCCATCACGCCGATCGCGGTGGCGAGCGCTGCAACGACGAGGGCCCTTGAGCGCATGTCGGTCTCCCTCCGCAGCCGGACGGGTCCGATCGATCGAGAGCGCGACGCACGCTAGCACACGGCGCGTCACAGCCGCCGAAGAGCCCCGCCTCAGCGCTGCCCGCGCTCGATCTCCCGCCCGAGCGCGACGGTGATCTCCGCCTCCGCGACGATGGCGGGATCGAGGCCGCCGCTGCGGATGTCGCACGCGTACGTCATCGCGCCCAGCCCCGGTCTTCCGCGAAGGCGCCGGACGCGAACGCGCAAGACCTCGCCCGCGCGGAAGGCCGCGACGTGGAGCCGCACCCGGCGAGCTCGCACGATGAAGCCCGGCGCGAGGGCCCGGCCCTCGGCGTGAGCGATGCAGCCCTCCCGCGCGGCGATGCACTGCGCCATGTACTCGATGCCGACCCACGCGGGCACGCCTCGTCCGGCGCGGTGCAGCCAGGCCGAGCCGGCGATCTCGACCGCGCAGACCGTCTCCGTCCCGTCGTGCGTCTCGGCGTGATCGAGGAGCGCGGCGCGGCCACGGTGCGGAAGGACCTCGACCAGCGGCGGCAACCCGCGTCTTGCTTCCGCTCTCATGCGTCGCGGCCCTCCGCCCAGACATCGTAGAAGTTGAACCACTGGTACGGTTCGAGCAGCGCGTAGTGCTCGAGCCGGCTCGCGAAGCGCGCAATGCTGCGCGCAACGATCTCTCGACGTGGCGCCGCCTCGCCCGCTGCGCCGTCGCCAAAGGGCTCGAGGAAGACGTCGTAGCGTCCGGCTCCGCGTGCGAGCGCGAGACACAGAACGCTCGGAAGCCCGAGGAGAAGAGGCAGCAGGAACGGACCCTCCGGAAATGCGGCGGGCGCACCGAGGAAGGGAGCCAGGCCGATCCGGCTCCGGCCGCTGGGCGCGACCCGGTCGGCGAGCACCGCGACGAACTCTCCGCGCTCGATGCGGTCGCGGATCTCGAACCCCGCTCGGATCGACCCCGGATCGACCTCGATCGTTCGGACGGCGGATTCGGGGTCGAGCGCGGCGAGGACGTCGTTGATTCGCCGGGTGTTCGCCGTGAACATCACGACGGTCACCGGGATCTTCGCGCTGCGGGCGACCGCCCGCAGAACGTCGAAGCTTCCGAGGTGCGCTCCGAGGAGGACTGCACCGCGCCGGGCGTCGATCAGCGGCTGCATCGCCTCACGGCCGTGGATCTCGATCTGGAAATCGGCGGCGCTGCCGGTCCAGAGGCACAGGCGATCGACGATCATCGTCGCGAACGCATAGAAGTGGCGGAACGTGCGCCCGAGCAGCGGACGCGGCGGCAGACTTCCCGGGGCGTGACGCGCGAGGCGGTCGAAATAGCGCCGAGACGCCCTTCGCGCGTCTCCCGCAGCAACACAGAAGTATGCAACGACGGGGTAGAGCAGGATCTCCGTCACCCGGCGCCCCAGATGAAGGCGAATCCAGACCATGAGGCGGATACCGAGCGTCGAGCCCCGCTCGGCCACGTGCGCCCACGCTGCTTCGCGCCGGCCGGCGCTCGCCGCGGCCCGCGTCATGCGCGAGCGCTGCGTCGGACGAGGCCAGCCGCGAGCCGGGCGTAGGCCCAGGCGATTCGCACGTTGTCTTCGACCATCCTGAAGTGGGAGAGGCCGCCGGCGGGGTAGGCGACGGCGGTCGGGACGTTCACCACGGGTACGCCCGCGCGGACGAGGCGGACGACGAGCTCCGGATCGAAGTCCATCCGGCTCCCGAATCGCACCGCGTCGAGCAGCTCGACGGTCGGCCGCAGCGGGATGCAGCGGAACCCGCACAGCGGATCGCGGACGGCGGCGGAGAGCGTCTGCAAGCGGACGATCGCCTTCGACAGCTCCCGTCCGTAGAGCCGGATGGCGGGCGCCGATGCGTCGAAGATCGGCTCGCCGAGCACCAGCGCTCGCGGATCGCGCCGAGCGGCTTCGAGAAAGTGCGGAACGTCGCGGGCGTCGTGCTGTCCGTCGGCGTCGAGCTGGACGACGTGACTGAAGCCCGCGCGGTGGGCGAGGCGGTACGCGGTCTGCAGAGCGGCTCCGCGCCCGCGGTTGCGCTCGTGCCGTTCGATCCGCAGCCACGCGTGGCGCTGCGCGAGCTCGCCGAGGCGCGCCTGGGTGGGGCCGCTGCTCCCGTCGTCGACGACGAAGCACGCCAGGCCGAGAGGCGCGAGCGCTTCGACGACGTCGCCGATGGTCGCGCCGTGCTCGAAGATCGGGATCGCGAGGCACGGCCTCACGGCACGGCCCGGTCCGTCTGCGCCACGCGAGCTCGTCCGGCGGCGTGCTCCGCGCGTTCGCTCCAGATCCGGAATCGGACCCAGTCGCCCGCTTCCAGCTCGACGCGCAGCCGGAAGACGTCGCCGGGGCGAAGGGGCTCTCGGAACGTCACCGGATCCATCTCGCAGATTCGGGGAAGGCCGCCGAGGAGCTCGGAGACGAGGTCCATCGCCCAGTCGATCTGCAGAACGCCGGGGACCACCGGCGCGTCCGGAAAGTGCCCCGGCCAGCACGAGAGGTCTCGCGGCACCCTGCAGCGCCACTGCGCCGACGCCGCGTCGCGCGCGGCGTCGAGGATCTCGGGCCGGTCTTCCGCAGCCGGCGAGGGCTGCGGCCGATGCGTGCTCGCATCGAACAGGGCCCGCAGGCTCGAGATCGACGGCTTTCCACGCGCGCTCTCGGGGAGCGCGGGTACGGTGCGCCAGAGCCTCGGGACGAGCACCGGATCCCAGCTTCGTCCGAGATGCCCGGCGAGCTGCAGCGTGAGGGCGCGACGTCCCTCGGCGCGGAGGAGGCGCTCTCCGGCGGGCGTGAGGACGAGCACCGCCGCGACGCGGGACTCGCCGGCGCGCTCGACGAGCAGCAGCGCTGCGTCGGCGACGAGATCGTGCGTCCGGAGATCGGACTCCATCGCGGACAGGTCGAGGCGCTTCTCGCCGACCTTGACGATCCGGTCGCTGCGTCCGTGCAACACGAATCGGCCGTTCGTCAGCGGCTCGATCCGGTCGGCGGTGGTGAATCCGAAATCGGGATCTCCGACGCTCACGAACGGCGACCGCACGCGTGCGGCGCCGGTCTCCGGATCGCGCGAGATCTCGACCCTGGGGAACGGACTCCACGGAGTCTGCGCGTCCGAAGCCTGCTGCGTGCGCCAGGCGATGCCGCCCGTCTCCGTCGAGCCGAGCGCTTCGATCGGCGTGATGCTCGCCGCAGCGGCGATCGCATGCGCAGTCGCCTGCGCGAGCGGTCCGCCCGACGAGAAAATCGCGCGGCATCGGCCCTCGAGGCTCCCGATGTTGCGATGCTGCGCGAGCCGCCGAAGGTGCGCCGGGACGCTCACGAGAACGCATTCGCGCAGGGCGCGTGCGCGCTCGACGAGCTCGCTCGGCCGCAGGAGCTGCTGCGCGCAGATGGGGCGGCCGGCCGCGAGCGGCCACAGGATGCCGAACAGCAGCCCGTACAGGTGATGCTGCGACGCCGTCGAGATCACGACGGCACGGCCGAGGAGGGGGCCCCAGATCTCCTCGAGCTGCTCGACCTCGTCCGCGAGGTGGCGGACGCGCTTCGAGATCCGCTTCTCGTCGCCGGTGCTGCCCGAGCTGAACAGATCGAGCGCGAGCGCTTCGCGGTCGAGCGCTCGCAGAGCGCTTCGCTCCTCTCCTGCGTCGAGCGGGTCGATCGCCGGCGCGAGGCTCCTGCGCTCGGGGCGATCGCTCAGGACTCCGGCCGTTCGGTTCTCGAGGTGCGCGAGGCTTCCGGGCTGGAGGTTCGGCGGCAGGACCGCCGAGCGGCCGCCGTTCCAGAGCGCGAAGAGGCTCACGGCGAATGCGTAGGGATCCGTCACCTCCACGAGCCATGCGCCCGCCGGCGCGCGTTCGAGCCGACCTGCGAGACGCGCGACGTGGTCCCGGAAATCGGACCACGCGATTGCACGATCCCTGCCGCTCGCCGAGCTCCAGCGCCAGGCGACGACCGAGTCCGGCGCACGATCGGCGAGAAGGAGCCGCGAGAGCGAGACCAAGAGCGCTCCGTGCCTCAGCCTGCGTGCAGCCGGTTCTCGGCGACGAAGGCCGCGAGCGTCCGAACGCACTGGAAGATCGACTCGTTCTGGTCCGGGTCCCCCTGGAACGTGACCCCGTAGCGCGCCTCGATCGCCATGGAGATCTCGAGCGCATCGATCGAGTCGAGGCCCAGGCTGTTCACGAAGAGCTGATCTTCCGCGCCGATGTCCTCGGGGCGGACGTCTTCGAGCGCGAGGACCTCGACGATCAGCCGCTTGATCTCTTCTTCCAGCGCGCAGTTATCGGTCATGGCTCAGCTCCAGCTCGAAGTGCCTGCGAATGGCGTCCGTCAGCGCCCGCGCCGCGCGGCTCCGCGTCGGTTGGCCGAGAGCCGCCTCTTCGAGCCGGATGGGACGACCCACCCTGGCGGTGAGCTCGAGGGTCACGCCCGGGACCCTCCACCATGCCTCGTTCTTGCCGAGAGCCGGGGGCTCGCAGCGGATCGTCACCGGCAGCAGATCCCGCCCGCTCTGCAAGGCGACGTGCGCGGCCCCCCGGTGCATCGGTCCGAGGCTCCGGTGGGGAGATCGCGTTCCTTCCGGGAAGATCAGAACCGTGCGCCCGCGTCGCAGCCGTTCGGTGCAGATCTCGACGAGAGCGCGGCCGTCGTCGTTCGGAACGTAGCCCGCCGCGCGGACGACGATGCGAAACAGCGCGTTGTCGAAGTAGCTGCGCTTCACGACGCAGTCGGCCTGCGGCATGAAGCGAATGAGCGCAATCGCGTCGAGGCGGGTCGGGTGGTTCGCGACGACGAGCAGTCCCGGTTCGAGCAGGCGGTCGGCGCCCTCGCAGCGCAGCCGCACGAGGCCGAGCCTCTCGACGATCCCGAAGTACGCACGAAAGGAGCGCTGGAGAAGCCGCTGCACGCGCCGCTGCGCCTGGTCGGAGCTGCGAGAAAGGATCCATACCGCCGGCACGCCCACGACCGCATTCGCGACGGCTCCGGCGCCGAAGGCCGCGTACGCGGCCGCGAGCAAGCCGACCCGCCCTGCCCGGGCGAGCAGGGCGCGCGGAGCGTCCCACGCATGAACCACCTGGCTCGGAGCTGCCACGACGCGATGTTCCGCAGGGCGAGAGGCCCATCCGGCCGATGATACACGAGCCCGTCCGCCCGGAGGGACGCGTTGCTGAGATGTCGGCCTCCGGCGACCGGTCACGAGCGGCTTCGCGTTGGGCGCGGACCCGGCTCCCCGATAGAATCGCGGACCCGTGGACTCCGTACCCCGGCGAACGGGAGCCCGCAGGCTCGCCGTGATCCTCGCGCTCTCGCTCCTGGCCTCGGCCGGCGCGCCTGCCGGCGCCGCAGGTGCGGAGGCTTCGCTCGAGCAGGTGATGCACTCCCTCGCCGAGAGCGGGAGCGTGCGCGCGACCTATCGAGAGCGAAGATACGTCGCGCTGCTCGAGGAGCCGATCGAAACCGGCGGGACGCTCTTCTTCCAGCCTCCGGACCGGATGGCCCGCCGGGTCGAGAGCCCCGAGCGCGCCTGGATGGCGATCCGGGACGACGAGGTCGTGCTGCGGAACTCGCGCGGCGAGCAGCGGATCGACCTCGGGCGCAGCGAAGTCGCTCGGAGCCTCGTCGATGGCCTCGCGGTGGTTCTGCGCGGGGACGTGGCGCTGCTGACGGCTCGCTACGACGTCTCCTTCCGCGCCGACGAGTCGCGATGGCAGATCGGTCTGACCCCGCGCGCGGACCGCTCGAGAACCGTGATCGCATCGCTGGTCATCGACGGCGCCGGGGACGAGATCCACCGCATCGAAGTGCGCGAGGCGGGCGGCGACTCGACGGTCACGGAGTTCTCCGGCGTCGAAACGGGGCTGCACTTCAGTCCGCAGGAAGCCGACGAGATCTTCCTCCTGGCGCCTTCGCCCCGTCCCGCGCATGACTGACCGGTCCATCCGAGCGGCGACGCTCGGCGCTCTCGCCGCACTGGCCGTCTTCTGCTGGCTCCGGCTCGAGGTGTCGAGCTCGATCACACACTTCCTGCCCTCGGGCGAGGAGGCCGAGCTCGCGGATCTCGGCCGCCGGCTCGTCGAATCGGCCCTCTCGCGCAGCATGGTCCTGCGGGTTACGGGAGAAGGAGATCGGGCCGGCGCCGCGCGTGCCGTCGCGCGGGCTCTGTCCGTGCACCCCGAAGTGCTCCGCGTCGAAGGCGCCGCCGAAGATCCCGCTGCCGCGGAGGCGCTGTTCCGGGCCTATTTTCCGCGCCGCTTCTACCTCGCTTCGGACGAGCCCGAGACGCAGATCCCGGCGAGCCTCGCGCCGCCGGCGCTCGCGGAGCGTGCGGCCGAGCTGCGCGAGCGCCTCGCAGGGCCGGCGGGGCCGCTGTTCGCTCGCGCGGCCCCGGCGGATCCGCTCGGGCTCTTTCCGAGGATCGCGGAACGGGCGCGGGCCGCACGGCCGGTCGGTCCGGACGCCGACACCATCGTGCTCCTTCGAACGCGCGCGTCTGCGTTCGACTTCGAGCGCCAGTCCCGCCTGCTCGAGGACATCGGCCGCGAGTTCCGGCAGGCCGCACGGCAGTACGGCGAGCGGCTCGTCCTCGAGCAGAGCGGAGTGAACCGCTTCGCGGTGGCTGCCGAGCGAGGCATCCGTCGTGACGTCAACTTCATCTCCACGGCCTCGCTGCTGGGGGTCGGAGCGCTCTTCTTCGCGTTCTTCCGGTCGCTTCGCGGCCTCGCCGTTGCGCTCCTGCCTGCGGCGCTGGGGATCGCCGTGGCGGCGACCGTCGCGGCCTGCGCGCCCTCGCCCGTGCACGGCGTGACACTCGGGTTCGGGCTCACGCTCATCGGCGTCGCGATCGATTACCCGATTCACGTGATGAGCCATCATGCGCTGGACCCGGAGTATCTGGCGCCCTCCGAGACGGTGGCGGTGCTCCGGCGCCCGCTCCTGATGGGAGCAGTGACGACGGCGATCGCGTTCGGCGTGCTCACGCTCAGCGGGTTTCCGGGAGCCGGAGAGATGGGACTGTTCGCTGCGATCGGAATCTGTACGGCAGCGGCGGTCACGCTGTTCTGCGTGCCGGCGTTCCTTCCGCACGACGGCCGGACCCTCGCAGGAGACGCGCTCCGTCGCACGGCCGATCTCCTGCGGCGAGCGACGCTCGCCTTTGGGCGCCGGCGGTGGGCCGCGGCGGCGGTGCCGGCTTCGCTGCTGGCGATCGCCGTGATCGGTGTGCCGCGCGTCCGGTGGCACGACGATCCGGGTGCGCTGTCGACACCCGACCCCGCGCTCGCCGACGAGGACCGCCGCGTGCGGGCCGCCGCATCGGGCGTCGACACGGATCGGCTCGTCGTGGCTCGAGGCGAGACGGAGCAGGCCGCGCTCTCGATCAACGACGCGCTCTACGCGCGACTGCAGCGCGCAGTTGCGACGGGCGCTCTCGACGGCATCCGCTCGCTCCACGCGGTCCTCTGGTCCGAAGAGCTCCAGCGCCGCAATCTCGCCGCATTCCAGTCGCAGCCGGGCCTCGGCGAGAGGATCGACGACGTCTTTCGCGAGGCCGGCTTCCGGCCGGGCGTCTTCGCCGATTTTGCACGCGAGGTCGAGGCGCCCTCGGCGGCGCCCCTGCACCCCGAGGACCTCGCTGGAACGCCGATCGAGGCGCTCGTCGACACGAGCCTCGTGGCGGTGCGCGACGGCTGGGCGGCCGTCACCTTTCTGCGAGGCATCCACGATCCGCAAGCGATCCGCGAGGCGGTCGGCGGGATCGAGGGCGGGCATTACATCGACCAGCGCACGCTCCTGCGGGAGATCTTCGCGCGCTACCGGCGCTCGGCCCTGCGCGCCGTCATCGTGGGCAGTGCGCTCGTGTTCGGCGTGCTGCTGCTCCGCTACCGCCGACTCGTGCCGGCGGCGCTGGCCTTCGTCCCGTCGATCCTCGTGGCGTTTGCGACTCTCGGCCTGCTCGGCACCGCCGGCGCCGACGTCAACCTGCTGTCGCTCGTGAGCCTTCTGCTCGTCGTGGGGCTGGGCGCCGACTACGGGGTCTTCGCGCTCGAATCCGCGAACGATCCGTCGCGAATGGCGTCGGCCCTCGTCGGGATGCTCGCCTCCTGGCTCACGACGCTCCTCGCGTTCGGAATGCTGGCGCTCTCCGAGCACCCGGCGCTCCGCTCGATCGGCGTCACGACGGGGATCGGGATCACGCTCTCCTTCCTCGCTGCACCCGCCGTGATGGTGCTGGCCGCGGGACGAGGCTCGCGGTGACCGTCGCCGGTGGCCGGATGCGGACCCTGGGCTTTCCCATCACGGCCTGGTCCGCCGTGAACGCGCTAGGCGGCTCGTCGGCGCAGGTGCTCGACGCTCTGCACCACGGCAGGTCCGGACTCGCAGCAGCGCCTCCGGGAACGCCCTTCGCGACGGTGTGCGGAAGCGTGACGGCCCCGATCGACCCGCTCACGGGCGATCTCGCGCCTTACGACTTCAGGAACAACCGCATGGCGTGCCTCGCCCTGAGCGAGATCGCAGCGCCGCTCGAGGCCGCGCGTGAGCGTTGGGGCGCGGCTCGCGTCGCGCTCGCGGTTGGATCGAGCACGGCGGCGATGGACGCGACGGAGCAGGCGTACCGGACGCACGCGAGAACGGGCAGCCTTCCCTGCGGCTTCGACGTTCAGCGGCACGCATCGCCGGAGGGCCTCCTCCATGTGATTCGCTCGGTCACTGGGATCGCGGGCCCGGGTCTCGTCGTGTCGACGGCGTGCTCATCGAGCGCGAAGGTCTTCGGGACTGCGAAGCGCTGGCTCCTCGCAGGCGTCGCCGACGCCGTCCTCGTGGGCGGCGCCGACAGCCTGTGCCAGACGACGCTGCGCGGCTTCCATTCGCTTTCGCTCGTCTCGCCCGAGCCGGCGCGGCCATTCTCGTCGCAGCGCTGCGGCACCAACCTCGGTGAGGGATGCGCTTTCGCTCTCGTCGAGCGTCGCGGCGCCGGGCCGCGCCTGCTCGGAGTGGGCGAGAGCGCCGACGCGCACCACATGAGCAGCCCCGATCCGACGGGCAGCGGCGCGCGCCTCGCCATGGAGGCGGCGCTGTCCGACGCGGGGGTGAGCGCAGGCGACGTGGACCACGTGAACGCACATGGCACCGGCACGCGTCTCAACGACGCCATGGAAGCGGCGGCCATCCGCGCCACGCTGGGCGTGCGGAGCCGCGCGCTCACCGTGTCGACCAAGGGCTACACCGGTCATCTGCTCGGAGCGGCCGGCGCGACCGAGGCCGTCTTCGTGCTCGACGCGATCGTCTCCGGGCGGATCCCGGCGAGCGTCGGCGCGGACCCCGTCGACCCGGCACTCGGGATCGAGGTCGCGACGCATGCCGCGCGGATGCCGGTGCGGATCGCCCTCAGCAACTCGTTCGCGTTCGGCGGCAGCAACGTGAGCCTCGCGTTCGGAGCGCCTCTGTGACGGACGCCTACGTTCGCGGCGTCGGCTTCTGGAGCCCCGGATTTCCGAGCGCGGCGGCATGGTGCTCCGGGCGGCCGGAGGACGGCGCGGCGCGTCCCGGCGCGGCCCTGCTCGCCGGGCCGCTCGGCCGGCGTGCCACCGGCCTCACGCGGCTCGGTGTCGAAGCCCTGCAGCAGGCGGCTTCGGATGCGAAGGTCGACGTCTCGAGCGTCGCCACCGTCTGGGCGACGGCGCACGGCGAGCACGAGACGGCCGTCGAGATCCTGCGCGGCCTCGTGCTGGGCGACGGCCGCGTCTCGCCGACGAAGTTCCACAATTCCGTGTACAACACCGCGGCGGGGTACGCGTCGATCGCCACCGGAAACCGGCAGCCTTCGACCACGCTGTCCGGCGGCTCCGATCTGGTCGCGATGGCGCTGCTCGAGGGGCTCTGCACGCTGAGCGCCGGAGCGCGCAACGTGATCGTCGTCGTGCTCGACGAACCGATGCTTCCGCCGTTCGACGCGCGAGGCGCGACGGCGCCGATGGCCGCTGCGTTCTGCATCTCGAGCGGTTCCGGCGCCGCGCGCGCGTGTCTCGCAGGGCTGCGGAGGGAGGAAGCGGCTCGCGTCCCACCGCGTCCGCGCTTCGGCGGGCTCTACGTGAGCGCGGTGCTCCCGCTGCTCGAAGCCGTCGTGCTCGGCCGAACGACGCGCGTCGCTCTCGAGCTCGAGACCGGCGAGGCGCAGCCGGCCTGGACGATCGGCGTGAGCGCGGCCGGGCGGGCGGCCGGCGAGATCGGCCGAGCGTGAGGGTCGCGGTCGCTGGCGCCTTCGCGGCCTGTCTCTGCATCGCCGCGGCCTGCGCTTCCCCGCCGGTCACGAGCGCCACGCCGCGCCGGCCGTTCGATCTCGGACGCGACGCGCTCGCCTTCGAGAACGAGCTCTACTGGGTCTACGAACCGGTGCCCGGTTCGCGCGAGCTGACGCACCGCCCCCGCGAAGGGGTCGAGAACGGCCAGCGCTGCGCCGCGATGGCGAGGGTCGTTCGCCAGTTCTTCCAGAGTGCGCGGTTCTCCGGAGACCTTCCGGCCGCGAGTCCGGCCGAGTACGGCGAGCTGGTTCGCCGCGTGCTCGACCGCGACCCCCGGCGCCAGGAGGCCGCCGGCGATCCGATCGTGATCCCGGGCTATTCGGACCTGCGCTCCTTCAGCACCGATCACGCGGGAATCCTGCGGGAGAGCCTCGGCAGCGTCTGGCGGAGCTACGTGCAGCGCGGCAACTGGCGAATGATCTTTCCCTTCGCGCCGCGGCAGCAGCGGGCGACGGCCGGGGAGATGGCGGCCGAGCTGGCGGCGGGAGAGCTGCCGATCGTGCACCTCGTTACGTTCCCGAAAGAAGGCGTGAACCACACGGTGCTCGTCTACGGCGTTCGCGAGACCGCGACGCAGATTCTGTTCAGCGCGTACGATCCGAACGAGAACGAGTCTGCGATGGAGCTCGCGTTCGACCGGGCCGTGGCCGAGTTCTCGATCGGGCCGCGCGAATATTTCGCCGGGGGGCCGGTCGAGGCGTACGAGATCTACCGTGGTCCGTTCTTCTAGCGTTCGCTCGCTCGCGCTCGCGTCGGCGGCATGGCTCCTCTCGGGATGCTGGACCGGGTGGGTCTACGAACGAGGGAGGATCCGGGAGTCGGTGCGGAGCTACGAGACAGCCGCTCTCGAGGGCGAGCGGGTTCTCGTCGAGTACGACGCGGACCTCGTCGATGCGAGCGGGAGGCTTCTCGGGACCGAGCGCCGCGCGGCCGCGATCGAGCGCCGTGCGCTCGGCGCCTCGCCGGAGATCCCCGTCGATTCGTTTCCCGTCGAGGCCATCGAGGCCGGCGCGGAGCTCGGCGCGGGCGGCCGGCCGCTGCGTCTCGTGCCCGAGGGCGCATTCGCAGCGATCGGCGAGGCTCCCATTCTCGAGCTGATCAGGGAGGACGGTCGGGATCGCGGGTTCCATCTCGTGACCGGAGACGGTCGGCGCGAAGGCGTCTTTCGCTCGGAGGCGCTGTCCCGAAATCGCACGGCGTGGTGGGTCTATGCGCTCGTCCCGTTCTCGGCCGCGCTCGACGCCGCGCTCTTCCCGGTTCAGGTGGTCTCCGTCGCTCCGTTCTTTCTCGCCGGCGACTGACGGAGACTCGCGGCGCTCGGCAGCCGGAACGGGCGGCGCGAATGCTGCCAGAGGGGCCCGCGCAGCCCCCGGCGCCGGAGCAGGCGGAAGAGCTTCGCGTCGTAGTTGACTCCGAGCTCGGGGATGCTCCACCACGCGAACTCGTTCTTGCGACGGTCGAGCGCTTCGAGGATCGATTCGCGGAGGCGGCGCCGGCTCGCGGCGAGGGCGGGATCGACGGCTTCCGCGTCATCCGCCCAGACCATGAGGACGGCACTGAACGGATCGAGGTCGCCGATGAAGTCGAGCGTCCCGTGGACGTCGTCGAGGTCTTCTCCCGGAGTTCCGAGGATGAACGTGTGGCAGTCGGGAATGCCGGCCGCGCGGGCGAGATCGTGGAGCCTTCGTACTTGGCCCGTCCCGAAACCCTTCCGCAGGCGCGCGAGAGTCGCGTCGGAGCCCGAGTCGGAGCCGACTTCGATGCCGGCGCACCCGGCGCGGGCCATCAGCCCGGCGAGCTCCGCGTCGAAGCCGAGCGGATTCACGTAGCAGCTCCAGGGAACGGGTGTTCCGCGGGCGATGACCTCGCGGCAGACCGCGGCCGCGTGGCGCCTGGGAAGGTTGAAGACCGAGTCGACGACGAAGACGTGATTCGCTCGCTCGCTCGCGATGCGTTCGAACTCGTCGGCCGCCCGGGCCGGATCACGGACGCGACCGACCCGGCCCTCGATGCGCGGGTACGTGCAGTAGTCGCAGTGGAGGGGGCAGCCGCGCTTGGTCTGGAGCGAGTCGATTCCCGAACGCTCGTAGTAGCGCTCGTCGGCGAGCCGCCGGTCGGGAGTCGCGAGCGCGTTCATGTCCGGGAAGTCCGGAGGCGGAGGGTTCGAGATCGGGACGCCGCCGCTCAGGCGGTGAAGATTGCCGATACCGCCGAGGCCGCTTCCGCTCTCGAGTGCGTCGAGAAGCTGCGCAAACGCGACCTCGCCGTCTCCCGAGATGCCGTATTCGGCGCGCAGGTGCGAGAGCAGCGCGCGGGGCATCACGCTGAATCCGGATCCGCCGAGCACGATCGGCGCCGCGGATGCGGCGCGCGCGGCTTCGATCAGCCGGGCGTAGTGATCGAGGGTGTCCTTCACGCCCGTGTAGTCGGCGCGCTGGAGGTTGCGGATCCCGAGCGCGATCACGTCGGGCTCGAAGTCGCGCAGCTCCCGGACGAGCGCCTCCGCGGGGCTCTCCTCGAAGCACAGGTCGATCAGAACCTTCGCGTGGCGGTCGGGCGTCGCCGCCATCACGTAGAGCAACCCGAGCGGGATCACGGGGTCGGGAAGCAGCTCCCGGTTTCCCGAGACGAAGGCCACTCTCATCGGATCTCCGGCGCGGCGCGCATCGGCGCGAGGCCATCGCAGTGCGGCCGCGGGCGACCGCCAGCGCGCTACGCGCGCGCCTCCGCGTCGCGCGCGCACTCGATGCAGAGCGCGGCGTCGGGAATCGCGCGCAGGCGGTCGCGCTCGATGCGGTCGCCGCAGCGCGCGCAGCTTCCGAAGACGCCGCGGGTCATCGCGTCGAGCGCGCGGTCGATGGCGTCGAGGCGCTGGACGGAGAGGCGCTCGAGCGCGTCGTCGAAGCGAAGGGCGGCGGCCGCGTCGCCGCGATCGGCCTCGTCGGCGTTTCCATCGCGGCCGACGTCGAGCAGCGAGGCGACTTCAGTCTCGATGCGCTGATTCTCGTTCACGATGCGCGCCCGTTCGGCGACGAGCTCGTCGCGCAGCTCGCGGAAGAAGGCCTCCTCCGAACGGGCGCCGCCGGCGAGCTCGCTGCCGCCGCCGTCCTCCTCGCGGAGCTGCGTCGCGCGCGCGACGAGGAGCGTTCGCTTCTGCGGAGGAGTCAGCACGTCGCACTCGACCAGACCGAGGCAGGGAGCGAGGCGCTTGGCCTCGCACAGCTCGTCGAGCGCGACGCTTCCCTTGCGCCGGCCGCCGTTCAGGTCCGACGCATCCGCCGTGACGACGCGAAGGTTCGGGCAGCGGTGGAAATGATGGCGCATGTCGTCCCTCCTACGATGCCGGGGAGAACTCGCGCAGGTACGGAAGCCGGGCGGCCGCGGCCTCGATCGCGCCGGCGGCCTCGAGCAGGACGGCCGTGTTGTTCCAAGAGCCCTCGACGAGCTGGCGCCGCGTGCCTTCGGGCAGCGTCGCCGGCAGCGTTCCCGCGCGGCAGGTGACGCTGCGCGCTGCGACGTCGGCGACGATTTCCTGCGCGGGGTCGAGATCGACCGAGTCCATGAGCTTCGCGAGGTCTCGCGGCGCGAGAACGAGGCAGGGCAGGCCGAGCGCGGTGCAGTTGCCGGCGAAGATCTCGGCGAACGAGCCTCCCACGAACGCCTCGAAGCCGAATCGCATCAGCGCCTGCGGCGCGTGCTCGCGCGACGAGCCGCAGCCGAAGTTGCTCCCGACGACGAGGATCCGCGCGCCGGCGAAGCGCGCGTCGTCGAGCGGGTGGTTTCCCTTGGCCTGCCGGCGGTCGTCCTCGAAGGCGTGCTCGCCGAGGCCGTCGAAGGTGACCGCACGCAGGTAGCGGGCGGGAATGATCCGGTCGGTGTCGATGTCGTCGCCGCGCAGCACGCACGCGCGGCTCGCGATCCGCTCTCGCTTCGCCGACATGGCTAGAGCAGCTCCCGGGCGTCGGTGACGCGCCCGTTCAAGGCGGCGGCGGCGACCATGACGGGCGACATGAGCAGCGTTCGCCCGGCGGGCGATCCCTGTCGCCCCTTGAAGTTGCGGTTGCTCGACGACGCGCACATCTCGCGCCCGACGAGCTTGTCGGGGTTCATCGCGAGGCACATCGAGCAGCCCGCCTCGCGCCACTCGAAGCCTGCGGCGCGGAAGACCTCGGGCAGGCCCTCGGCTTCGGCCGCGCGCGCCACGGCCTGCGATCCGGGAACGACGAGCGCCTTCACGCCGCGGGCCACACGGCCCTTCGCGGCGACTCGCGCGGCCTCGCGCAGGTCGGAGAGGCGGCCGTTCGTGCACGAGCCGATGAACGCGACATCGATCGGTGTCCCCTCGATCGGCGCTCCGGGCCGAAGCCCCATGTACGCGAGCGCCTCCTCGAGCGACGCGCGCTCGTCGGCCGGAACGTCATCGGGGCGGGGAATCCGCGCGCCGATCCCGACGCTCTGGCCGGGGTGGATGCCGAACGTGACCGTCGGCGGGATCGCGCTGCCGTCGAACGAGACGCGGTCCGCGTAGCTCGCCTTCGGTCCGCTCGCGATGCTGCGCCACCACGCCACCGCGCGCTCGAACGCGGCGCCCTGCGGCGCGCGCTCGCGCCCGCGAAGGTACGCGAAGGTCGTCTCGTCGGGGTTCACGTAGCCGCAGCGCGCGCCCCCTTCGATCGACATGTTGCAGACGGTCATTCGCTCTTCGAGCGTCATCGCCTCGATCACGGCGCCGGCGTACTCGTACGCGAAGCCGATTCCGCCCTTCACGCCGAGCCGCTGGATGACGTGAAGGATCACGTCCTTCGCGTAGACGCCGGGCTGGAGACGGCCTCCGATCTCGATGCGCCGGACCTTCGGCCGCGCGATCGACAGGCACTGCGTCGCGAGCACGTCGCGGACCTGGCTGGTGCCGATGCCGAAAGCGACCGCACCGAACGCGCCGTGCGTCGAGGTGTGAGAGTCGCCGCACGCGATCGTCATGCCCGGCTGGGTGAGCCCGAGCTCCGGGCCGATCACGTGGACGATGCCCTGCTCGCCGCGAGTCGGATCGAAGAAGTGGACGCCGTGCTCGCGACAGTTGCGCTCGAGCTCGGTCATCATCGCTTCGGCGAGCTCGTCGGCGAACGGGCGCCGGTGCGAATCGGTCGGGATGATGTGGTCGACGGTCGCGAACGTGCGCTCGGGATGGCGCACGCGCAGGCCCATGTCGCGCAGCATCGAGAACGCCTGCGGGCTCGTGACCTCGTGGATGAGGTGCAGGCCGATGAAGAGCTGGGTGTCTCCGTTCGGGAGCTCGCGAACGGTGTGCGCGTCCCAGACTGCGTCGAGGAGGGTCGCGTCGCGCAGCGTCGCGCCGAGCCGGGTCGTCTCCGCGGCCCCGGCCGCGGCGTCGTCGGGAGTGGGAGGGCTCACTCCTGTTCAGATAGCACGGGCGGGGCCGGGTCCGCATCGCGTATGCTGCCGCAATGGAACTCCTACACACGGCACACGTGCCCGCCGGCGACGGGCCCTTTCCGACGGTGATTGCGCTCCACGGCTGGGGAGCGAGCGCGCACGACCTGTTCGGCCTCGCGCCGTATCTGCACGGCGGAGAGGCGCTCGTGCTGTGCCCGCAGGGCCCGCTCGCGTTCGACACGGGCGGGGGCGTTCCGGGATACGGCTGGTTTCCGCTCTCGAGCGGCGCGGGCTTCGACCCGGCGCTCTTCGAGCGCGCGGTCGCGACGCTGCGCGGGTTCGTGAGCGAGGTCCTGACCCGGTATCCGGCCGACGAGCGCAAGGTCGCGCTGCTGGGCTTCAGCCAGGGCGGCGTGATGGCGTACGCGCTCGCGCTCCGCGAGCCCGGACGCTTCGCGGGGCTCGCCGCGCTCTCGTCATGGCTCCCCGATCCGGTCGCCTCGTCGATCGAGCGGCAGCCCGAGCACGCGGGCCTGCCGGTCCTGGTGCAGCACGGCACGGAGGATCCGATGATCGCGGTCGATCGCGCGCGCGAGTCGCGCGCCGCGCTGCTGCGGCTCGGCGTCTCGGCGAGCTACCACGAATACGAGATGGGCCACGAGATCCGTCCCGAGGCGCTCCGCGATCTGCTCGTCTGGCTCGACGACAAGGTCCTCCAGCCCGTTCGACTCGTCTGACGGGGCGCGGCTCGGCGCTCGAGCTCCCGATCGGTCGCGCCCCCGCCGGCAGGGAGGCGGGCGGGGCTCACGCGGGCTTGCGAAGCGTCGCGATCAGCCGGTCGAGATCGCGCGCGTCTCCCATCAGCACGAGCGCGTCGCCGGCGGCGAAGGGGCAGTCCGGGTCGACGCGCTGGTCGACACCTTCGCGCCGCAGCGCGATCACGGAGACGCCGAACCGGCGGCGGATCTCGAGGCTCCGGGCGGTCGCGCCGTACAGAGACGCCGGCACCTCGGCGGCGCGCACCTCGATCCCGGACGTGAGCCGCAGCGACTCGCGATCCCGCGGCGAACCGCCGGCCGCCGAAACCGCGACCACCTCGCCGCGCAGGGCCTCGCGAGCGAGGACGTCGGTGATGGCGCGCAGCGAGAGGCAGCCGACGAGCTTTCCTTCGGCGTCGACGACGGCGAGCAGGTCACGGCCGGCGCGCGTGAGGACGTCGAGCGCGTCGGACAGCGGCGTGTCGGCGTACGTGCGCGGTGCGGTCTCCGAGACGTCTCCCGCGACGACGATCGCACCGAGCGCCTTCGCCTCGCCGAGGCTCGCCTTCACGTCGTGGATCGAGACCTCGCCCGCGAGGCGCCCGTGCGCGTCGGTCACGAAGACCGCGCCGAGGTCGCTGTCGAGGAACCGCGCGAGAACGACGTCGAGCGGCGCGTCGCGGCGAACGGCCGGCGGGCTCTGGTGCATGATCTCGCCCACCGAAACCCGGCGCAGGGCGAGGTCCTCGCGACGGTCGATCTCGATGCCGCGCGCGCGCAGCTTCTCGGTGTAGATCGAGTCGCGCTGGATCGCGCGCGCGACGAGCGTCGCGAGCGCTGCAGCGAGCATCACGGGCAGGACGACGTCGTAGCCGTGCGTGAGCTCGAAGGCGAGCAGGACCGCCGTGACGGGCGCGTGCGCCGTCCCGGCGAGAACGCCGGCCATGCCGACGAGCGCCCACGCGCCGGCCGACCCGCCGGCGGCCGGCAGCGCAGCAGCGAGGGCCGCTGCGAACAGGCCGCCGGCGAGGCCGCCGAGGTAGAGCGACGGGAGGAACACGCCGCCCGAGCCGCCGGACGCGAGCGTGAGCGAGGTCGCGACGGGCTTGAGCACGAGGAGCAGCGCGAGCTCGCGCCAGCCGAGCGATCCGGCGAGCGTCGAGTCCATCGTCTCGTAGCCGATGCCGTACAGATGCGGCGAGACGAGGAGGAGCGCTCCGACGAGCAGCCCGCCGAGCGCGGGCTTGAAGACGAACGGGATCGGAATGCGCGCGAAGACGCGCTCGAGCGCGGCGAGCACGCGGCACAGCGCGACGGCGACGAGGCCGCAGAACACGCCGAGCACGGCGGCGAGCGGAGTCTCCCACGGCGAGTCGAGGTGCACCGGGGGCACTGAAAAGGCGGGGTCGTCGCCGAAGTGGATTCGCGCGACGAGCGTCGAGGAGACCGCGCACAGGACGACCGGGCCGAAGGTGCGCGCCGAGAAGTTGCGCGCGATCACTTCGAGCGCGAAGAACGTTCCGGCGATCGGCGCGTTGAACGCCGCGGCGATGCCGCCGGCCGCCCCGGCGGCGGCGAGCGCGCGGAGCTGATCGGCCGGAAGTCCGAGGAGCTGTCCGCCCGCCGACCCGATCGCCGCGCCGATCTGGACGATCGGTCCCTCGCGTCCGACCGACCCGCCGGTTCCGATCGTGAGCGCGGACGCGAGCGACTTCGTGAACGCGACGCGGCGGCGCATGCGTCCGCCACGCAGCGCGACGGCCTCCATCACTTCGGGAACGCCATGGCCGCGAACCTCGCTCGAGAGGTAGCGGCCGACGAGGCCCACGAGCAGGCCGCCGGCCGCCGGCGCGAGCAGGACGCGCCAGCGCGGGACCCACGGAAGGACGTAGCTCGCGAGGTCCGGCGCGCCGATCGCGAGCCGCTGAACGGCGCCGATGAGCTCGGCGAAGCCGATCGAGAACAGCCCGGTGAGCGCTCCGACGGCGACGGCGGCGACGACGAACCGCGGCTCGCCGGCCGATCCCAGCACCTCGCGGGCCCGCGGCTCCAGCCGCTCGGTCCAGAGCCTGCGCAGCGACTGCACGCGCCGAACGTTACAACGGGTCGGCCGAGAGTGCGGCTTCCAGCCCGCAATCGGGTCTGGTACGCTGGCGTCGCGCCAGAAGAAACCGAACGAGTCGGGGTGTAGCTCAGCGGCCAGAGCCGGAACTTTGGGGGTTCCGCGTCGTGGGTTCGAATCCCACCACCCCGACCATCCGGCCGCCTTCCGGTTGACGCTCCCGGCCCCGTGCTTAGGTGTCCTGCGAACGCGGCTGCATCCGCGCAGCCGCACAGGAGAGGACACCGATGGCGCTCTACGGAATTTCGCACCCCGCGGCCGCCGATCCGTGGGCGATGTTCGATCGCATCTGGCGCGAGATGGATCTCGCGCGGCCGGCGTTCGGAGCCCGCGCGTCAGCGGGTAACGTGTATCCACCCGTCAATCTCTACGAGACGGGAGAGGACTTCGTTCTCATGGCCGAGCTGCCGGGCGTCCGGCGCGAGGACCTCGAGATCACGATCGAAGCGAACCGGATCACGCTCCGCGGCGAGCGCAAGGTCGACTACCCGGCCGACGAGCGCACCAGCGTGCATCGCCGCGAACGCGAATCGGGGATCTTCCGGCGAACGTTCGAGTTCCCGGTCCCGGTCGACGCCGAGAAGGCCGAGGCGCTCTATCGCGACGGCATCCTGCGCGTGCGCCTGCCGAAGGCCGCTTCGCACCGGCCGCGGCAGATCGCGGTGCAGACGAGCTAGCGACAGCGCGGACGACACAGGAGAGACGAAGACATGAGCGAAACGAGCGGTGAACGGCGGCAGGAGCTGCTGTCGCGCGAGAAGCAGCCCGTGACCCAGGAGACGACGCGGCCCGGTCCGGTCT
>JAYRMX010000418.1:0-1579 GCA_041912475.1 Myxococcota bacterium | reverse complement strand
CGCGGCTCTGCTCCTGGTTCGGCGACGCCGGCGAGGACGGAACGCGCCTCGTTGCCGTCATCGCCTTCGACGCCGACAACACGCTCGCCGTCGCACGCAGCGCGCCCTTCCGCGGCGAGTACGCGTCGCTCACGCCGGAGCACCCGCAGGCGCACCTGTTCGAGCGCGAGGTCTGGGAGCAGACCGGCGTCGTCCCGTCGGGCCATCCGTGGCTCAAGCCCGTTCGCCGTGCGGCCGCGAGCGGTGTGGCGCCGGCGAACGGCGCGTTCTTCCGCGTCGAAGGCCGCGAGATCCACGAGGTGGCCGTCGGCCCCATTCACGCCGGCGTCATCGAGCCCGGGCACTTCCGCTTCCAGTGCAATGGCGAGGAGGTGCTGCACCTCGAGATCGCGCTCGGCTACCAGCACCGCGGCATCGAGGAGGCGCTCGCCGGCGGGCCGCACCGGGCCACGCTGAGCCAGATGGAGACCGTCGCGGGAGATACGACGATCGGCCACGCGACGGCGCACGCGATGCTCGTCGAGGCGCTCGCGGGAGCCGAGGCGCCGCTGCGCGCGCAGTGGCTGCGCGCCGTCGCGCTCGAGCTCGAGCGCCTCGCGAACCACACCGGCGACCTCGGCGCGCTCGCGAACGACGTGGCCTTCCTTCCGACGTCGGCCGCGTGCGGAAAGCTCCGTGGCGACTTTCTGAACCTCACGGCGCTGCTGTGCGGCAATCGCTTCGGACGCGCTCTCGTTCGGCCCGGAGGCTGCCGGCGCGACGCCGGAGCGTCGCAGATCGACGCGCTGCTGGCCGGGCTGCGCCCGGCGCTCGCCGACGTCGCGAGGGCCGTCGCCTGGCTGTGGGACGCGAACTCGGTCCGCGCGCGATTCGAGGGCACGGGGACGGTTCACACCGAGCGGGCGAGCGCGATCGGCCTCGTCGGCGTCGTGGCGCGCGCCTCCGGCTTGGTTCGCGACGTTCGCTTCGACCATCCCGCGGGCTGGCACCGGTTCGCACAGGCTCCGATCGCCGTGTGGCCGAGCGGCGACGTCTTCGCGCGCGCGAGGGTGCGCGCGCTCGAGATCGAGCGCGCGGGGCGATTTCTCGAGGAGCAGCTCGCCGCGCCGCCCGACGGCGAGATCTTCGAGGCCGCCGGTCCGCTGATGGGCGAGACGCTGGCCGTCGCGCTCGTCGAGGGCTGGCGCGGGGAGATCTGCCACGTGGCGCTCACCGACGGCGCGGGCCGCTTCCGGCGCTACAAGATCACCGATCCGTCGTTCCACAACTGGACGGGACTGGCGCTCGCGCTGCGCGGGCAGGCGATCTCGGACTTTCCGCTCTGCAACAAGAGCTTTAGCCTCTCCTACTGCGGGTTCGATCTCTAGCCATGTTCGCCCTCGACGCCATCCTCCAGCGCCTGCGACGCGGCTGCCAGACCATGTCGTATCCCGACGGGCCCGCGCCCGCGCTGCCGGAGCTGCACGGAGGCGCGCTGCGCGTCGATGCAGGCGCGTGCGCGGCCGGCTGCGAGGCGTGCGTCTCCGTGTGCCCCACGCGAGCCATCGCGCGGGCGCCGGGCGAGCCGGTCGCACTCGAT
>JAYRMX010000417.1:0-3534 GCA_041912475.1 Myxococcota bacterium | reverse complement strand
GCTCGCCGCGACCGCCGGGAAGATCGAGCTCGCGCTCACGGGCGTCGATCTTCCCGGCGCGCTGCCGCCTCCCGCGGGCGCGGCGGCGCCGCCCGACGCCGGGCGTCTTCGCGTTGCCGCGACGCTGCGGATCTCCGACACCAGCGCGCGTAGCGGCGAAGGGATGACGGCCGGCGTGAAGTCGATCGACCTGCGCCTCGACCCGCTCGAGCTGCCCGGGCTGATCGCCGTGCCGGGCGCTGCGGCGACGCAGGACGCCGGGCGACTGCGCGTGTCCGGGGCGCTCACCGTCTCGGGAGTCGCCGTGAAGAGCGGCAAGGAGGGGGAGTTCGGCTTCGATCTCGACGAGCTCGAGCTCGGTCTCGCGAAGATCGAAGTGCCTGGCCTGTTGGCCGGCGGCGAGGCGAACGACGCTCCGGAGCCCGTTCGCATCGCCCTCGGCCGCGCGCGAATCGCCGCGCCGAAGCTTCGCCTCACCCGGACGGACGGCGGGATCGTGCTGCCGGAGCTCGCGGCCGGTGCTGCTGCGCCGGGCGAGACCGCGCCGGCCGCGGCCGCGGCGCGGGCTCCGCAGAGTGCGAACGCGGAGCCGCCCGCGGCAAGGAGCGGCGCGAAGCCCGCAGCGCCGGCGAAGGGCGGGCCTGCCGCTACGAAGCCAGGGGGCAGGGCCGACGCATCGGTGAAGACCGCCGCGGCGGATGCGAAGCCCGATGCGAGGGAAGGGGCGGCGTCGAAGGCCGAGGGCGCTCGCGGAAAGCCCGATGGAAGGGCCGGAGCGCCCGCGAAGGCCGAGACGGCAGGCGAGCCCGACGCGAGAGCCGCGGCCGCACCCCGGGCCGAGGCGAAGGCGGCGCCGAAGGCCGAGAGCACTCGCGCGAAGCCCGGTGCGAAGGCGGCCGCCGAAGCAGAGGCGGCGCCGGAGGCGCGCACGGGTGCGGGCGCTGCGCCGGCTCTTCGCTTCGAGCTCGGCGCTCTTGCGCTCGAGGGCGGCAGCGTCCGCTTCGTCGATCGCACCGTGAAGCCCTTCTACCAGGGAGACGTCACCGGAATCTCACTCACGGCGCGCGACCTCGCGTACCCCGACCCGAGCGTTCGTGACGCGTCGCTGAAGCTCGACGCGCCGGGCCCGGCTCCGCTCTGGGCGCTCGGCGCGTACACGCGCGCGTCGAGCTGGTTCGAGCTCAACCTCGATCGTTTGCCGCTCGCACCGCTCAATCCCTTCATTCGCAACGCCTCGGGCTACGTCGTGAACGGCGGCGAGCTCTCGCTCTACTCGAAGGGAAGCGTCACCGACGGGCGCCTGTACGCGGCGAACTGGGTGACGCTCTTCGATCCGGACCTCTCGGGAGGCGGCGCCGACGCGCCGCTCGAGAAGGCGCTCGGCGTTCCAGTCTCGCTCGCGATCTCGCTGCTGAAGGACCCGGCGGGCAACATCGGCCTCTCGATTCCGATCGACTACGACGAGAAGGGCGCGAGCGTTCGCCTCGGCTCCGTGATCGGCTCCGCCGTGACGAGCGTTCTCATCGGGGCGCTCACGTCGCCGCTCAAGCTCCTCGGCGCCGTCGTCGACGCGACCGGGCGCGTGAAGGACGTGACGCCCGAGCCGATTCATTTTCTGCCGGGAAGGACCGAGCTCGCCGCCGGAGACGACGAGCGCGTCGCCGCCCTCGCGAAGCTCGCCGCGACGCGACCGGGCCTCGTGCTCCGTCTCAGCGGCCAGACGTCGGGGACCGACGCGCAGTTTCTTCGCGAGGCGACGCTGCTCGAGGCGCTCGCGAGCGGCGAGAACCTTCCCGAGCCCGCGCGCGGTCTCGCCCAAACGCTCGTCCGGCGCCGCTTTCGAGGCGCGCTCGAGGCGCGCCTCGCCGGAAAGCCCGAGGGCCTCGAGCCCGAAGACGCGCAGCGCCTCGACCAGTGGCTCGCCGCCACGAGCGTCTCGAGCGACGCCATGCCCGACCTCGCCCGACGCCGCGCCGCGCGCGTGCAGGAGCTGCTCCAGACGCAGTTCGGACTCGACCCGAAACAGATCGCTCTCGCCGACCCCGGCCCCCCCGGCGGGTCTCCCGTCCCCGCCGTCGACGTCGCGATCTAGGCCGGAGACGTTCTTCATGGACTACCGCTTCGCGAGCGACAACACCGCCGGGCTCTGTCCGGAGGCGTGGGAGGCGCTGCGCGCCGCCGACACGGGTGCGTGTCCCTCGTACGGTGACGACCGCTGGACGCAGCAGGCGTCCGACGCGATCCGCGCCGTGCTCGGCGCCGACTGCGACGTCTACTTCGTCTTCAACGGGACGGCGGCGAACTCGCTGGCGCTCGCGGCGTGCTGCCAGTCGTACCACGGCGTGATCTGCTCCGAGATCGCGCACATCGTGACCGACGAGTGCGGAGCGCCCGAGTTCTTCTCGAACGGCAGCAAGCTCCTGCTCGCGAAATCGCCCGGCGGGAAGGTGACTCCTGCGGAGGTCGATCGGCTGGCGACACAGCGCAGCGATCTGCACTATCCGAAGCCGCGCGCGCTCAGCATCACGCTCCCGACCGAGGTCGGGACGCTCTACTCGCTCGACGAGCTGCGCGCGCTCGCAGCCGCCGCGAAGCGCAGCGGTCTCGCCGTGCACATGGACGGTGCGCGCTTCGCGAACGCGGTCGTCTCGCTCGGCGTCTCGCCCGCCGAGCTGGTCGCCGCCGCCGGCGTCGACGTCCTGTGCTTCGGCGCCGTCAAGAACGGCCTCGGGTTCGGCGAGGCGGTCGTCTTCCTCGACCGCTCGCTCTCGACCGAGTTCGCCTGGCGCTGCAAGCAGGCCGGTCAGCTCGCGAGCAAGATGCGGTACCTCGCGGCGCCGTGGGCGCGCGGTCTCGAAGACGGCCTCTGGCTCCGCAACGCCGCGAACGCCAACCGCTGCGCCCGGCTGCTCGGCGAGCGCCTCTCGGCCGTCGCGGGCGCGAGTCTCCTGCAGCCCGTCGAGGCCAACGCCGTCTTCGCCCGACTCGCGCCCGAGCAGCACGCGAAGCTCGAGGCCGCCGGCTGGGCGTACTACCGCTTCATCGGCGACGCGGCGCGCTTCGTCTGCTCCTGGGCGACGACCGACGCCGACGTCTCCGCCCTCGTCGCCGCGCTCTGAGGGGGACGGTCCTTCCGCCTGCTTCGCTCGCAGCCGCATCGGCTCGCTCACGCTCGCCGGCAGCGGGCTTCGCTCGGCCGCGGACGGCCTCGCTTCGCGGCCGCTTCGCGGCCATCTTGGCCGCACGGCTCGCTCACGCTCGCCGGCAGCGGCCTTCGCTCGCTCCGCTCGCTGCGCGGCCGCTTCGCGGCCATCTTGGCCGCACGGCTCGCTCACGCTCGCCGGCAGCGGCCTTCGCTCGCTCCGCTCGCTGCGCGGCCGCTTCGCGGCCTTGCACAGCCGCATCGGCTCGCTCACGCTCGCCGGCAGCGGCCTTCGCTCGCTCCGCTCGCTGCGCGGCCGCTTCGCGGCCATCTTGGCCGCACGGCTCGCTCACGCTCGCCGGCAGCGGCCTTCGCTCGCTCCGCTCGCTGCG
>JAYRMX010000416.1:0-11289 GCA_041912475.1 Myxococcota bacterium | reverse complement strand
CGGCGTTCGCGTCGAGGACGAGCGCGTCCGCGAGAAGCGCTTCGCGCTCGCGGCCGAGAAGCTCGGGCCGCGCGCAGGGCAGGGCGTTCTCGAGTGCATCCTCGATGCCGACGCGACGCGGCCCTCGCGCGAGCTCGAGGCGCCGCCCGTCGTGATCGCGCGCGGAGCGGACCGCGCCGCCTTCACGGCCGAGCATCTGCGGTTCCTCGAGGTCCGCGCCGGCCTCGTGCCGTGGCGCGAGCGGAGCGACGTTCCTCCGTGGGCGCACGACCTGCGGCTCGCACTCACGCTGCACGGCATGCACTGGACGGGCCGCGTCTTCCTCGACTACGCGGCGATGCTGGACGTCGTTCGCTTCGTCGCCGAGCGCATCGACGGGCGACACATCCTTGCGTATCTCCCCGGCTGGGAGGGGCGCTACTACTGGCAGTACGGCGACTACCGCCCCGAACCGCGTCTCGGCGGCGAAGCGGGCTTCGCCGCGCTGTGCGAGGGCGCGCGCCGCCTCGGCGTCCACGTGATGCCGATGTTCGGAGGCAACTGCGTGAATGCGTGGCTGCCGCGGTTCGCTCACCTCGATCCGTCGGCGCATCTCGAGAGCGCGACCGGGAACCGCTTCCACGGCAACCAGCCCGACTGGGACTTCGCGCGCGCGCACGACACCGGATGGCAGGCCTGGCTCAACCCCGGCCACCCCGGATGGCGCGACGATCTCGCGACGCAGATCGAGACGCTCGCCGCGCGCTTCGGCTTCGACGGCGTGTTTCTCGACACGGTGCACGTCTTCGTGAACGACCCCGACCATTCGGTGGTCGACGGCCTGCGCGCGCTGTGCCTCCGGCTCCGCCGTGCGATCCCGAGCGTGCTGCTCGCCGCGGAGCACGACTTCGACGCGCTGCTCCCGCTCTTCGGGCTCTTCCAGCGCGCGTACTGGAGCGGCGATCCGGCGTGGACGGCGCCGTACGCGATGCGCTTCGCGCACCTGTGCGAGGCGGAGCCGGAGGGCCGGACGGGAGTGCACGAGTTCGGGGTGTGGAAGCCGCCGGGCGCGGCGCCGGCGGGCGAGGCGCGCGCGGGCTATCTGCCGACGATCGCCTTCCAGGACGACACCCTCGCGCGATCGCGCGCCGAGGTGGAGCGCGTGATCGCGGCGGCGCGGGGCTGACGGCGCGTTCGCCCGGCGAAGGGCGCCGGAGCGCGACGTCTCGGCCCGCAGCGGCTCGTTGCTGCGCTCCTTCGCTTGTCTCATCGCGCTGCGCTGCCCGCTGGGTCGATCCGTCCCGGGGCCTTCAGCCCTCGTCGCGGCGCGCCGATGCTTCGGTCTACGCTGCCGGCGTCGCGGCGGCCGCGAGGCGCCGCGCTCCGGGGGAGGTCGTCTCATGGGCTTCGTCGTGCTCGCGATCGTGGCGGCCGCCGCCGTCTTCACGATCTCGCTCTACAACCAGCTCGTCCGGCTTCGCAACGCGAGCGAGAGCGCGTGGAGCGACGTCGACGTGCAGCTCCGGCGGCGCTACGAGCTGATCCCGAACCTCGTCGAGACGGTGAAGGGCTACGCCGCGCACGAGAAGACGGCGTTCGACGCCGTCACGAAGGCGCGCGCGCAGGCCATGCAGGCGTCGACGCCCGAGGCGAAGGGCGCCGCCGAGGGGGGACTCGCGTCGTCTCTCAGGAGCCTGTTCGCGGTCGCCGAGGCGTACCCCGAGCTGAAGGCCAACCAGAACTTCCTCTCGCTCCAGGACGAGCTCTCGAAGCTCGAGGACGCGATCCAGAACGCGCGCCGTTACTACAACGCCGTGGTGCGCGACCTCAACACGCGCTGCGAGGCGTTTCCGAGCAACTTCATCGCGAACGGCTTCGGTTTCTCGAAGAAGCAGTACTTCGAGCTCGAGTCGGCTGCCGAGCGCTCGGCGCCGCGCGTTCAGTTCGGCAATTGAGCGCTGCGGCCGGAGCTCGCCGGCTCGCGCTCGGTGCGGCCCTCGCGCTCCTCGCGCTGTCGAGCGCGCCGGGCCGCGCCCGCGCCGAAGCGATCCGTCGTTTCGACACGTTCGTGCGGCTCACCGACTCGTACGACTTCGAAGTCGAGGAGCGGATCGTCTGGGACTTCGAAGGCGAGCAGCGGCACGGGATCTTCCGAAAGATCCCCGTCCGCTACGCGCGGCCGTATCTTCCCGACGCGCGGCTTTCGATCGACGTCGAGTCCGTCACGGACGAGACCGGCGCCCCGTGGCCGTGGCGTTCGAGGTCGCGCGGCCGCGACCTCGAGATCCGCATCGGCAGCCCCGACGTCACGCTCTCGGGCGTTCGCGAGTACCGCATCCGCTACCGCGTCGGCCGCGGCCTGCTCTACTTCGCCGACCACGACGAGCTGTACTGGAACGCCACGGGAAACCTGTGGGACGTCCCGATCGAGTCGGCGTCGGCGACGGTCGACCTGCCTTCGGGAACCGCGGCGTCGGTGGCGCGCCGCGCGTGCTTCGCGGGGCCCGCCGGATCGACGCTCGCCGACTGCAGCGCGCAGGACGACGGCAGCGCCGTTCGCTTCGCCGCCGCCAGCGCGCTGCCGGCGCGATCGGGCCTCACGATCGTGGTTGGCCTCCCGAAGGGATTCCTTCCCGAGCCGTCGGCGCTGCGGAGCGCGCTCGCGCGCGCGAGCGATTTCCTCAGCGCGTGGCTCGCTCTGCCGCTCGCGGCGCTCGCCTTCATGTGGCGGCAGTGGCGCGCGCACGGGCGAGACCCCGGCGGCGCCGACGCGCTGCCCGTTCGCTACGAGCCGCCGGCAGGCCTCACGCCCGCCGAAGCCGGGACGATCGTCGACGAGAGCGCCGACGTGCTCGACCTCACCGCGACGATCCTCGACCTCGCCGTTCGCGGCGTGCTGCGCATCGAGGAGGTCGAGGGCTCGGGGTTCCTGTTCCTCTCGAAGCGCGACTACCGGCTCGAGCGTACGGGCGCCGACGAGAAGGGGATGAAGGAGCACGAGCGGCTGCTGCTCGCGGCCGTCTTCGCGAACGGGCCGTCGGTGCTGCTCTCCGATCTCAAGAACCGGTTCTACAAATCGATCCCCGGCATCCGCGGCGCGCTCTACAAGGAGCTGAGCGGCGAGGCTGCGTACTTCCCGACGTCGCCCGAGCAGGTGCGCAACAACTACCGGCTCGCGGGCGCCGCCATCGCCGGTCTCGGCCTCGTCGCAGCGTGGGCGGAGCAGACGCCGCTCGCGATCGCGTGCCCGCTCGCGGCGGGCGCGATCGTCCTCGCGTTCTCGGGCGCGATGCCGCGGCGCACCGTGAAGGGGCGGCGAGCGCGCGACGAGATCCTCGGCTTCCGCGAGTTCGTCCGGCGGGTCGACGCGGATCGCCTCGAGCGAACGGGCGGAAAGACGGCGGGGCGCTTCGAGAAGGTGCTGCCGTACGCGGTCGTGCTCGGCGTCGCGGACCGATGGGCGACCGTCTTCGAAGGCATCTACACGCAGCCGCCCGACTGGTACCGCTCGCAGCGCCACGGCGGCGCCTTCCACGCGAACGACTTCGTGTCGGACGTCGGGCGCTCGCTCTCGACGATGGGCGACACGTTCACGTCGCAGCCCGGGTCGGGATCGAGCGGCTTCTCGGGCGGATCGAGCGGCGGCGGCGGCGGCGGGGGCGGCGGCGGGAGCTGGTAGCGCGCGGCCGGCTCGCAGGGTGCGGATCCGTGGCCGGCGCGCGCACCTCCCGCCCGTGGTAGGTTGGCCGCCGAACCCGCTCGCGAGGTGGAGCCATGTCTGGCACGGCCGCAGCCGGCGAAGTCGATCCCCGTTTCTCGCGCGTTCGTGAGGTCTTCGAGGAGCAGCTCGCAGCGCCCGGAGAGCTCGGCGCGGCGGTCTGCGTGACCGTCGACGGACGACCCGTCGCCGACCTGTGGGGCGGCTTCGCCGACGCCGCGCGGACGCGGCCCTGGGAGCGCGACAGCGTCGTGAACGTCTTCTCGACGACCAAGGGCCTGCTCGCGATCTGCGCGCACCGGCTCGCCGACGAGGGGCGCCTCGACTTCGACGCGCCGGTCGCGCGCTACTGGCCCGAGTTCGCGCAGGCGGGAAAGGGCGAGATGCCGGTCGGGCAGGTCTTCGATCACAGTGCGGGGCTCGCCGCCGTCTCGAAGCCTCTCCCGCCCGAGGCGATGTACGAGTGGGAGACGATGACGGCCGCGCTCGCCGAGCAGGAGCCGTGGTGGGAGCCGGGAACGCAGCACGGCTACCACGCGCTCACGTTCGGATGGCTCGCGGGCGAGCTGGTTCGCCGTGCGTCGGGCAAGAGCCCGCGGGAATATCTGCGCGACGAGCTCGCGGAGCCGCTCGGCGCGGACGTGCAGATCGGCCTCGCCGCCGAGGACGACGCGCGCGCTGCGGAGCTCGTGCCGGCGCCGCTGCCTCTCCCGGGCGAGCCGAACATGATGGCGAAGGCGCTCGAGAACCCGGCGGGCGTCGCAGCGCGCGCCTTTTTGAACCCGCTGATGCGCCCGGACGCGGTCGGCTCGGCGGCGTGGAGGCGAGCCGAGATCCCGGCCGCGAACGGCTTCGCGTCCGCGCGCGGTCTCGCCCGCATCTACGGCGGCGCGGCGTGCGGGACGCTGGACGGTGTCACGGTGCTCTCGCCCGAGGGACAGGCGCGCGCGGGCGCCGAGCGCAGGGCCGGCCCCGATCTCGTGCTGATGGGCCTGTTCGCTCGCTACGGCCTCGGCTTCATGCTCGGGACGCCCGGCGAGCCGCTCGGGCCGAACGCGGGGTCGTTCGGACATTCGGGCGCCGGCGGCTCGCTCGGCTTCGCCGATCCCGAAGCGCGCGTCGGGTTCGGCTACGTCATGAACCAGATGCACTCGGGCGTGTACCTGATCGGACCTCGCGCGAACGCGCTCGTCGCCGCCGTCTACGCGTGCCTGTAGAGTCGGCCGCCGCGCTCGGCTGGCAGGCGTGGCTCACCCTCGGCGTGATCGCCGGCGTGCTCGCGCTGCTGATCTCGAACCGCGTCGGCGCCGACGTCGCCATCGTCGGCGGCGTCACGGTCCTTCTTCTCGCGGGCGTTCTCGGCACGAAGCAGGCGTTCGCCGGCATGGCCAACGAGGGCATGCTCACCGTGGCGGTGATGTACGTCGTCGTGGCCGGCCTGCAGGAGACGGGCGCCGTCGCCTGGCTCGGGCAGGCCTTCCTCGGCCGCCCGGCGTCGGTGATCGGCGCACAGCTTCGCCTGCTCGTGCCGATCGCCGCGCTCTCCGCGTTCATGAACAACACCCCGCTCGTGGCGATGTTCATCCCGGTGGTCTCGGACTGGGCGAAGCAGATCCGGGTCTCGGCGTCGAAGCTGATGATCCCGCTCAGCTACGCCGCCATCTTCGGCGGAACGACGACGCTCATCGGCACCAGCACGAACCTCGTCGTGAACGGCCTGTGGATCGACAGCGGACACCCGGCGCTCGGGCTGTTCGAGATCGCGAAGATCGGCGTCCCGTGCGCGATCGCCGGCATCGCGTACGTCGTTCTCGCCGGCCGCTGGCTGCTGCCCGACCGCAAGCCCGTGATGGGGCCGCTGGACGACCCGCGCTCCTACACCGTCGAGATGCTGGTCGATGCGGCCGGCCCGCTGCCCGGAAAGACGATCGAGGCGGCCGGGCTGCGGCACCTTCCGGGGCTGTTCCTCGCCGAGATCGACCGCAGGGACCAGCTCCTGCCGGCAGTCTCGCCGCAGACGGTGCTCGCCGCGGGCGATCGCCTCGTCTTCGTCGGCGTCGTCGACTCGGTGGTCGACCTGCGCAGGATCCGCGGGCTCGAGCCCGCGACCAACCAGGTCTTCAAGCTCGACGCGCCGCGCTCCGAGCGCGTCCTCGTCGAGGCCGTCGTCTCGGACACCTGCCAGGTGCTCGGCAAGACGATCCGCGACGGCCGCTTTCGCAACGTCTACAACGCGGTCGTCGTGGCCGTCGCGCGAAACGGCGAGCGCATCCAGAACCAGAAGATCGGCGACATCGTGCTGCGGACGGGCGACACGCTCCTGCTCGAAGCGCCGGCGTCGTTCGCCGAGCAGCAGCGCAACTCGCGCGACTTCTTCCTGGTGAGCAAGGTCGAGAACTCGAGCCCGGTGCGACACGAGCGCGCGGCGCTCGCTCTCGCGATCCTGCTCGGGATGGTTCTCGCGGTGACCTTCGCCGGCGCGAGCATGCTGCTCGCCGCGATGGTCGCTGCGGGCCTCATGGTGACGACGCGCTGCTGCACGGGAGCGGCCGCGCGGCGCAGCGTCGACTGGCAGGTGCTGATCGTCATCGCCGCGTCGTTCGCGCTCGGAACGGCGCTCGAGACGACCGGCGCCGCGCAGGCGATCGCGAACCGCCTCGTTCGGCTCGCCGGCGGGAGCCCCTGGCTCACGCTCGCGGCGATCTACGGCGTCGCCATGCTCTTTACGGAGCTGATCACGAACAACGCCGCCGCAGTGCTCGTCTTCCCGATCGCGCAGGCGGCGGCGAAGGCGCTCGGCGTCGAGCTGATGCCGTTCGCGATCGCGATCATGATGGCGGCGAGCGCGAGCTTCTCGACGCCGATCGGCTACCAGACGAACCTGATGGTGATGGGGCCGGGCGGCTATCGCTTCACCGACTACTTCCGCGTCGGGATCCCGCTCAACCTGCTGATGTGGGCGCTCGCGACCGCGCTCGTCCCCTGGATCTGGCCGTTCCGGGGCTGACCCGCGAGCGGCCTCACGACGCCGGCCGCACCCAGTCGGGATGGCCCGACCACGTCCACGCGAACGTCGTTCGGCTGACGCCGAGCATCGTGCCGCCGAGCGCGCGCGGGTGCAGGAAGAGGTTGTCGGGGACGGCCGCGTCGCGCGGCCCGGTCCAGTCTCGCGGCGCGTGCGCGACGCACTGCGCGCGGATCGCCGCCGGGTCGTCGGCCTCGGCGTACGCCATGTAGAGGCCGTCGCCGCGCCTGGCGTGGAAGCGCCCCATCGTCTTCGTGGCGTCGAAGGGCCGGATGATCTCGAGCCGGTCGAGGCGGTCGGGGTGGAAGATCGTGAGCGTTCCCTCGTAGCCGAACGGCTCCGAGCGGATCGGGACGAAGTTCGCGGGATCGAGGCCGAAGAGGTCCGCGAAGCGCGCGACGGCGCGCGGCGGATCGTCACAGAGATGCGTCACTTCGTAGACGAAGCGCGCGCGGCCCACGCGGCGCCGCTCGGCGAGCGGCGAGACGACGATCCGAAGCCCCGCGATGCCGAGGGCGTCGGGCGAGAGCAGGAGCTGGTCGCCCTCGGACACGGCGGCGGCGCCTCGCGCGGCGAGCCGAGCGCGAAGCGCGGCCGGGTCGGCGACCGCGACGCCGGCGGCGAAGAGGCCCCCTCCCGAGGCGGCGAGAAAGTCCGCCGCCGCTCCGGCGCCGTCGGGAACGAGCAGCTCGATCTCGCTCTCGCCGAGCGCGAGCACGCGGCGGCGCGCTCCGAGCGCCTTCACGGCGTCGTCTCGGACCGTCTCGGCGCCGAGCAGCCGCTGCCACGCTGCGGCAGCCGGCTTCGCGTCGCTCACCACCCCCTGGATTCGGTCGATGCGTGCGTCCACGGCGCCTCCTCTCGGGTCCCCACTCTACACCCGCCGCACGCGGCGCGAATGACAGGGCGGTGCGCCGCCGGTACCGTCGCCGATCGAGGTCCGCATGCCGCGCCCGCCCCGAATCGCTCCCGCCGTCGACGCCATCCCGGGCGCGATCTTCTCGCCCCTCGCCCATCGCATCGCGCACGCGACGGGAGAGATCTTTCCGCTCCACGTCGGCGACACGTGGATGGAGCCGTGCGCGGGAGCGCGGATGGAGGACCTCTCGGTCGGCGCCCATCCCGGCATGCACCGCTACACCGACACGCAGGGGCACCCGGCGCTCATCGATGCGCTCGCCCAGAAGCTGAGAGAGAGAAACGGCATCGCGGCCGAGCGCGGATCGATCCTCGTCACCGCAGGCGCAACGGGCGCGCTCGCGCCGGCGATCGGCATGCTGAGCGAGCCCGGCGAGGAGGTGCTGATCCTCGCTCCGTTCTGGCCGCTCATCCGCGGCATCGTCCAGAGCGCGCGCGCCCGCCCCGTCGAGGTGCCGTTCTTCGACCGCGTCGGGACGGCGGCCGAGGCCGTCGCGGCGGTGCGCGCGCGGACGACGTCGCGAACCGTCGCGCTCTACGTCTCGTCGCCGTCGAACCCGACCGCGCACGTTCTGCCCGCGGAGTGGCTCGAAGCCCTCGCGGACTTCGCGCGGCGCGAAGACCTGTGGCTGCTCTCCGACGAAGTCTACGAAGACTACGTCTACCGCGGCGAGCACGTCTCGCCGGCCCGCTTCGCTCCCGAGCGCACGCTCAGCGTCTTCTCGTTCTCGAAGGCGTACGGCATGGCGGGCAACCGCGTCGGCTACCTCGTCGGCCCGCCCGCGGCGATCGCCGCCGCGCGCAAGGTCTCGACGCACAGCTTCTACCATCCGCCGACGGCGGGGCAGCTCGCTGCGCTGCGCGCGCTCGAGCAGGGCGCGACGTGGATCGAAGAGGCGCGCGAGGCGTACCGGCGCGCGGGAGACGACGCCGCGGCCCGGCTCGGGCTGGGGCCGCCGGCCGGCGGGACGTTCCTCTTTCTCGACGTCGCTCCCTTCCTCGACGCGCGCGGCCTGTGGGGCTTTCTCGAGGACTGCCTCGACGACGGCGTGCTGCTCGCGCCCGGCGCGTCGTGCGGCGAGGACTACCCGACGTGGGTGCGCCTGTGCTTCTCGGCCGCGCCGCCGGCGCAGACGGCCGAGGCCGTCCGCCGGCTGGCGCGGCGGGTCGGCCGGCGCGCGCGCGGCCGGGGCTGACGCGCCCTGGCGCGAGCCGCGCCGGCGCGCGCTCGCGGCGGCCGCCGGCGCCGGGCGCCGATGCCGAGCGGACCGGCGGGTCAGCCGCTCTTGCGGCGGACCGACACGATCGTGACCGTCTCGACCGGAACGTCGCCGCGACCGGTCTGCACGGCCTCGATCCTTCGCACCACGTCCATCCCGTCGGTCACCTTGCCGAAGACCGCGTAGCCGAAGTCGCGCCCGCCGTGGTTCAGGAAGTCGTTGTCCTTCGTGTTGATGAAGAACTGCGCGGTCGCGCTGTCGACCACGTTCGTCCGCGCCATCGCGATCGTGCCGACGTCGTTTCGCAGCCCGTTGTCGGCCTCGTTCTTGATCGGGGCCTTCGTCGGCTTCTGCTTGCCGTCGGCCGTCATGCCGCCGCCCTGGATCATGAAGTTCTTGATGACGCGGTGGAAGACCGTTCCGTCGTAGAAGCCGTCGTCGACGTACGACAGGAAGTTGGCGACCGTCTTCGGCGCCTTCTCGGCGTCGAGCGCGACCGTAACGTCGCCGAGCGAAGTGGAGATCACGACCACCGGACTTCCTCCCGTGTGCTTCGCGCAGGCCGTCGGACCTGCGCCGAGCGTGAGCGCGGAGGCGAAGAGCAGGGCGAGAGCGGCGACCGCGCGATGAAGACGTCGTTGCATGCGAAACCCCGGCCGCCCGAGATACCCCGGATCGCAGCGCCTCGCAAACGGGGGCGTCGCGGCCGCCCGCCCGCTCGTGGTCCGCCCTACGCTCGCTTCGGGCGCGCGACGAGCACCGAGCACGGCGCCTCGTGCACGAGCCGGGCCGCGACGCTCCCGAGGAGCGCCCGCGAGAGCGCCGATCGACCCGAGTCGCCGATGACGACGAGGTCGGCGCCGATGCGGGCCGCGAGCTCGACCAGCGCCGCTGCGGGCTGGCCCACGCACGCTTCGATCCCGACCGCGACGCCGCGGCTGCGCGCCCCGGCCGGGACGAGCGCTTCGAGCGCACGCGTCGCCTCCTGCTTCATGTGGCCGAGCTGCTCTTCGCTCGGCACCGGCGCCACTGCGTAGTGGGCGTACAGCGGGTTCGGTGGCGGCGCGACGTCGATCACGTGCGCGAGGACGACCTCGTCTCCGCCCGCGCAGAGCGCGAAGGCCTGCTCGGCGGCGAGATTGCCTCCCGGCGAAAAGTCGGTCGCGACGACGATGCGGCGCGGCATCAGCCGGCGATGAGGAGCCCGCCGTCGACGACGAGCACCTGCCCGGTGACGAGATCGGAGCCCGTCACGAAGCCGAGGATGGCGGCCGCCACGTCCTCGGGCTCGCACACCCGGTGCAGCGGCGCGCGCGCCTCCATCGCCTTCTTGATCGGCTCGTAGCCGGCGCCGAGGCCCTCGCCGAGCCAGCGGCCGGTGATGAACCCGGGCGCGACCGCGTTCACGCGGATGATCGGCGCGAGCGACCGGGCGAGCGTGAGCGTCAGGTTGTTGAGCGCGGCCTTCGACGCGCAGTAGGGGATCGAGCTGCCGACGCCCGCAACGCCGGCGACGCTCGAGACGTTCACGATCGCGCCCGCGCCCGCGGCGCGCATCGGCGCGGTCGCCGCGCGCGCGCACTGGAACGGCCCCTTCACGTTGACGTCGAAGATCCGGCGCCAGTCGTCGTCGCCGACCTTCTCGAGGTCGGCGTGCGCGATGGAGGTCGTCGTTCCCGCGCTCTGCACGAGCACGTCGAGGCGCCCGAGCTCGCGGACGGTCGTCGCGACGAGGCTCCGGCAATCCGAGTCCTCCGCGACGTCGGCGCGAACGGCGACGGAGCGCACGCCGAGCGCAGCGACGTCGGCCGCGGTGCGCTCCGCTTCGTCCTTCGACCGGCTGTAGTTCACTGCCACGTGACAGCCGAGGCGGGCGAGCGCGAGCGCCGTCGCGCGGCCCACTCCGGTGCCTCCTCCCGTCACCAGCGCGACCTTGTCCGAGACGTCCATGCCGCGAGCTTAGACCGGGGGCGTTGCTCGCGCCCTCTCCGAAGCGTTCGGCGGCGCCGCTCCGCCGCCGGCAACCGCGCGCACCGCATCCGGCCGCCTTCGCGCGCAGGGCGTGTCCGCCCGCCTCATGCGGGGCGGGCGGCGTGCCGAATCGAAGGGCTCGGAGGAGGTGCCGCTGCCGTGCAATCGTCGTCTCTCGACACCAGCGTGCGCGTCGACGCCGGCGTTCTCAACAAGCTCGTGCATCTCGCCGGCGAGCTGCTCGCAGCGCGCGAGCAGCTTCGGGCCGTTCGCGCGCAGCCGGGCCTCGCGGCGCCGGACGTCGCGGCGGCCCCCGAGGCGCCGCCGCGAGCGCCGACGTCGCTCGTGCTCTTCGCGACGCCCGACGAAGGGCGGATGGCGATCCCGCTCGCGAGCGTCGAGCGGATCGAGGAGTTCGACTCGGCAGCGGTCATCGACGAGGGGTCGCGCCGGGCCGT
>JAYRMX010000415.1:0-9124 GCA_041912475.1 Myxococcota bacterium | reverse complement strand
TCGCCTGGCTCGCGGTGTGCGCGGCGGGCTTTCTCGCACTCGCGGTCGTGCAGCTCGAGGTGAATCGCCGCTCCGGGACGCCCGACACGACCGGCGGCGCGGAGGGCGTCGCGCGGCTGCTGTCCGTGGCCGGCATCGCGATGCGCTACCTCGGCATGTCCGCGACGTCGCGCGGGGTGTCCGCGGCCCACGCGCCCGCGCGCGCGCCCGGGCTCGCGAGCCCGTGGGTCCTCGCTGCGCTGCCGGTGGTCGTGCTGCTCGCCGTGCGGGCCGTGCGGAGCGTGGTCGAGCGGCGCGAGGAGGCGGTGTACTGGGTGTGGGCGGCGGCCGCGTTCGCGCCGGTCTCGCAGATCTTTCCGTTTCTCTACCCGATGGCGGACCGCTATCTCTACTTCATTCTGCCGGGGCTCCTCGGTGCGGCGCTGCTCGCGCTGCGCCACGCCTTGCCCTCGCCGGCGGCCGGGCGCGCGGGGCTCGCGATCGCGGCCGCGCTCTGCGTGACCTTCGGCGTTCGCAGCCACGCGCGCGCCGCGATCTGGAGCAACCCCGCGCTCATCCTCGCGGACGCGGCGCGCCACTATCCCGAGGGCGTCCCGGCGAACCTGCTGCGCGCGAAGCGCGCGGCGCAGGAGGGCGACGCCGAGCGCGCGGTGGCCGCACTGCGCGCCGCGCAGGCGCGCGGCTTCAACCGCTTCGAGCAGATCGAGAGCGACCCCGCGTACGCGGGCATCCGCAGCGATCCGCGATTTCGCGCGGTGGTTCGGGACCTCGCCTCGGGGTGGATCCGGCACTACGAGCGCCTCGACGACCCGACCCAGTTGGAGCTGCGCGTGCTCGCGCTCGCGCACCTCGCGCGGGGAGAGCGGGACGAGGCGATCTCCGCGCTCGAAGCCGCCCTCGCGCACGGCGGGCCGATCGACGATCGCATTCGCTCCGAGCTCGACCAGCTCCGGGGCGCCGCGCGGTGACCGGCCGGTGGCCCGCTGGTAGCATGCGCCCGTGGCCGAGCGACCGGAATCGCCGCTCCTCTCGATCGTGGTGCCCGTCCTCGACGAGCAGGACTGCGTCGCGGAGCTCGCGCGCCGCGTCCGCGACGCGGTCGTGTCGGCGGGCGCCCGCTACGAGCTCCTGTTCGTCGACGATGGCAGCCGGGACGAGACGCCCGAGCGGATCCGCGAGCTCCGCGCGGCGGACGAGGCGGTGCGCTGCGTTCGCTTCACGCGCTCGTTCGGACACCAGTCCGCGCTGCTCGCAGGGCTGCGCTTCGCGAAGGGTGATGCGGTCGTCACGATGGACGGCGATCTCCAGCACCCGCCCGAGGTGCTGCCCCGGCTGATCGAGGCCTGGCGCGGCGGCGCCGACGTCGTTCACGCGATCCGCGACGACGGCAGCCGGCAGGGCGGCGCGTGGAAGGACCGCAGCAGCGCGCTGTTCTACCGCCTCATCAACCGCCTCGGCGCGGTTCCGGTCCCGCCGGGCGGAGCGGATTTTCGCCTTCTCGACCGCCGGGCCGTGCGTGCGCTCGACGAACTGCCCGAGCACTTCGCGTTCCTGCGCGGACTCATCCCGTGGCTCGGGTTCTCCGACGCGCAGGTGGCGTACGATGCCGGCGACCGCTTCGCGGGGCGCAGCAAGTACGACCTGCGGCGCATGGTCCGGCTCGCGCTCGACGGCATCTTCTCGTTCTCGGTCGTTCCGCTGCGCCTGATCACGCTGCTCGGCATCGCGACGACTCTCTTCGGTGTCGCCTACGGCATTTTCGCGCTGACGGCGCACCTGATGGGCCGGGTCCAGACGGGCTGGACGTCGCTCATCGTCCTCGTTCTCGTCTTCGGCGGGGTTCAGCTCCTGTCGCTCGGGATCGTGAGCGAGTACGTCGGGAGGACGTACGAAGAGGCGAAGCGCCGCCCCCGTTACGTGATCGACCGCGTCGAGGGCATCGATTGGCCCTGACCTGCCCGGTCTGCGCCGCAGCGGACGTTCGGCACAAGCTCCGCAAGCAGGGAGTCGACGTGCTGCAGTGCGCCGCGTGCGGTCTGGCCTTCTGGCTGCCGGGCGAGTCCTTCGACCCCGCGCGAATCTACGACGGCGACTACTTCGCCAGTGACACTGCGGCGCACGGCTACGACGACTACGCGGCGCTCGAGCCGGCGCTGCGCGCGACGTTCCGCCGGCGCCTGGCGCGGCTCCGGCTTCCGGCGGGCGCGCGGATGCTCGACGCGGGTGCGGCCTACGGCTACGCGGCGTCGGAGGCCGAGCACGCAGGGCTGCGGGTCGCGGCCGTCGAGCTCTCGGGCGAAGCGGCCGCGCACGCCGCGGCGCTGCTTCCGGGGCGCGTCGCCCGTGCGAGCGCGGACCGTCTGCCGTTCTCGGCCGCGAGCTTCGACGCGATCATGCTCTGGGACGTCCTCGAGCATCTTCCCGATCCGCACCGGGCCATCGCCGAGCTCGCTCGGTGCCTTCGTCCCGGAGGCCGTCTCGCGCTCACGACCGGCGACGTCGGAAGCGTCGCCGCGCGGCTCTGCGGCGCGCGGTGGCATCTCTACACCCTGCCCGAGCACCTGTTCTTCCATTCGCGCGAGAGCCTGCGACGCCTTCTCGGCGCGCACGGCCTTCGCATCGAGCGCATGCGCGCCGAAGGCGGCCTGTATCCGGTCGGCTACCTGGTCGAGCGTCTGCGCAAGACGCTTCTCGGCGCAGCGTCGGCGGGACCGCTGCGCTTTCCAGGCGCGCGCCTCGTGCTCCCCGTGAACCTCTTCGACGTACTCAGCGTCGTCGCGGTGCGCGCGCAGTAGAGGTTCGCGCGAGCGGCGCGCCCGCGACGGCTCGCGAGCGCAGACGCAGCGAGCGGCCCCTCAGAGGTAGTGGACGAGGAAGCCGACGACGGCGAAGCCGGCCACCGCGGCGAGGACGCCGGGGTCGGAGAGCAGCACGTCGGTCGGGTTCCCGCCGGCGTCGCGTGTGTAGGTGAGCTGCAGGTAGCGGAGAAGGCCGTAGAGGACGAACGGCCCGCCGAGGAGCATGCGGGTCGATCCGACGCGCGCGACCGTCTCGGGCGCCATCGCGTACAGCAGGTAGGTGATGAGCGCGGTGCTGGTGAGCAGCGAGATGGCCGGGTCGAGAAACTGCGGCGAGTAGCCGCGGAGCGCCTCGCGGTGAGCGGGGGCGGCGTCTCCGAGCAGCAGGAGCTCGTGTCGCCGCTTGCACAGGCCGAGGAAGACGGCGAGCAGCGCGGTCGACACCAGCAGCCAGTCCGACGGCGCGACCTGCGCGGCGAGCGCACCGCCTTCGACGCGCAGGACGAAGAGCAGGCCGATCGCCATCACGTCGAGGATGACGAGCCGCCGGAGAAACACGCTGTAGAGCGCCGTCACGCAGAGATACGCCGCGACGGTCGTGAAGACGCCCGGCCCGATGACGAGCGCGAGCGCCAGCGCGCCTGCGGCGAGGCCGCGTGCGAGCGTCCTCGCCTGCGCTTCGGTCACCGCTCCCGCGGCGAGCGGGCGAAGTCGCTTCGCGGGGTGCGCGCGGTCGCTCTCGACGTCGCGCAGGTCGTTCATCACGTAGCCCGCGCTCGCCGCGAGACAGAAGGCGACGAAGGCGGCGAGCGTTCGCAGGACGGGCCGCGGCTCGAACAGGCGGCCGCCGAAGAGCAGCGGCGCGAGCACGAGCGCGTTCTTGATCCACTGCGGGGGCCGGAGCAGCCCGGCCGTCGGCGAGCGCGCGACGAAGGCGGAGAGGGTGCTCACGGCGTCGTCTCGCGCGCTGCGGCGCCGGCCACGAGCGGAGCGAGCGCTTCGGCGATCAGGCGATGGCCGGTCGCGTTCGGATGGCAGAGGTCGGGAAGGAAGCCGTAGAGGCGGGGGTCTCTTGCGACCCGCGCGGCGCCGTAGCGAGCGGCGACGATCTCGCGGTCTTTCTCGAACTCCGGGTCGCTCGCGATCCGCGGGATCGCCGCTTCGACGAGGGCGGTGGCGTCGAGGTACGGCGTCCCGGTTTCCTGCGCGGCGCGGGCGAGCACCGCCGCCGTGTCGCCCCGCACGCAGTTCGCGACGAGAACGATCGGGACCCCCGCGCTGCGCGCGAGAGCGACGGCCTCGCGTGCGTTGCCCGCCGCCTCGGCGAGGCTCGCGATGTTCCGCACGTCGCTGCGCGGCTGGCTCGCGGCGGCGCCGCGCGCGCGCGCGATCCATGCTTCGAGCGTCTCGTACGCGCGGCTGTGATGCAGCGCTTCGAGGAGCGCGCCGACCGGTCCCTCGCGCCGGGCGTACGCCGCGCGGTCCGCCTCGCCGGTCATCGCGCCGTCGTTCGAGAGATAGCTCCACAGCACGACGCCGGGCGCGAGCGGGAGTGCTTCGCGCTCGAGCATGACGCGGCCCTGGAACGTCGAGTAGCCCGGGACGCCGAGGTTGAGCACCTCCCACGCGCCGGCCCGGTCGCCGCCCTGGCGTGCGAGCGCTCGCCCGAGCTGCGCCGGATAGGCTTCGCCGTCCTCGACGCCCCAGCCGAACGTCGACGAGTCGCCGAGCGCGACGACGCGTCTCGTACCCGGAGACGGGCGCTGCGTGAAGGCGGGCGTGCGGTAGCCCTCGGGCCCCGTGTGAACCGTCCAGCGCGTGGCCTCTCGAGACTCGCGCGGGGCGAAGGGATCGAGGAACGAGACCTCGCGGTCGGGCCGCAGCCGGTAGAAGCGCCAGCGATCCCACTCGTAGACGTCGTAGTAACGGCCGAGAAAGCCGTCGGCCGCGAACGCCGCGCGGTAGTCGTCACGCGGCAGCAGCCAGCGGTTCTGGAGCCACGGAGGGTTGGAGAGTGCGCCGCCCATCCGCGGGCGCAGGTCGAAGACGCGGCACACGATCTCCGCAGCGGAGAAGAAGACGACGAGCGCGCCCGCCGCGAGCAGCAGGTTCGCGGTGCGGCTCTGCGCGGGCGCGCTCACGGTCTCGCCTCCACGACCGGCACGGTCCCGCCGCTCGTCACGGCGTCCTCGGGCACCGACACCGCGTACGCCGCGTCGCCGACCGTCACGCGATACGGCCGCACGGGGCGCGCCGGGGTGCGGGCGTTCGTCGCATAGGGAACGCGCAGCCGCGCGAGATCGTCGTCGCCGGCGACTCCGGTCGTCTTCCACGCGAACTGCCGGCCGGTCGGCGAGCGGACGAGCACCTCGGCGGAGACCGGCGTCCCGGCCGGTGCGCGCGCTTCGAGCTCCGCCCCGGGAACGATCTCGAAGAGCTTGTAGGGCGCCCCTTCGGAACGGACGCCGCGGCCGAACTGCTCGCCGATCGCGCGTCCCCCCGCAGGCCCCTCGGTCACGAGCCGGAAATGCGCGAACGCGGGCTCGTCGCCCGCGGCACTCCCGTCGCCACGGTGCAGGCGATTGACGAGCGTCCACGGCACGGGCCCACCATAGTCCGTCGTCACGACGTAGCGAGCCTGCAGCCGGGCGGCCTCGGCGAGCGCGTCGGCCTCGCTGCGGAGGCCGAAGAACGAGCCGACCGCGGCGTAGTTCTCGCCTCCGATGTACGGACCGAAGTTGTCGGCGGGAGTCGCGCGGCGCGCGACGTAGTGCAGTACGTGGCCGATCCCGGGGTACGCGAGGATGCCGTACTCGGGCGCGCCGGCCGCGTCGCCGAATCCGCTCGTCTCGGACGTCGAACGCCGCACGTCCTGCGCGAACCGCAGCATCGTTCCTTCGTAGCTGAGAAGCGCCCGGTCGGCGCCTCCGGCCGCTCCGCGGAGCGCCTGCAGCGTCGGCCGCAGCGCGTTCGCGTGGAAGGCGAGCACCGGAGCGAGCAGGCCGAGCGCGGCGAGCGAAGCGAGGGCCGCCGCCGCGCGCTTTCCGAACGGCCGCGCGATCGTGTGCGACACACCGGAGAGCAGCAGCGCGAGCGCGACGCAGCCCGCCGGAGCGTAATCGTTCGCGAACCGCACCTGCAGCAGTGCGAGCCCGCCGAATGCCGCGCTCCAGGCCGCGAGGACGAGCGCCGGCTCGCGCAGACTGCGCTCGCGGGCCCGCCAGAGCGCGGCGATCGGCGCCAGCGGCACGAGGTACGCGAAGAAGCCGAGCGTTCGTCGAGCGAGCGCGTCCGAGAAGCCGACCTCGAAGGAGAAGAGGGGATACTGCTCGAGGTTGTGCCCCTCGTAGGCGTCGGTTTTCGCGACGTACCCGAGCCCGAGGCCGAGCTCGCGCAGCGCGCCGGTGGCCGCGAGGATCGCGGCGAGGAGCGGAATCGCGACGCCGGCGGCGCGCACGAGTCGCACGACGGCCGATCCCGACGGCCTTCGGCCTTCGAGCGCGCGGACGGCGAGCGCGATCGCCGCCACCGCGCCGAGGAGCACGAGGTGGAGCCGCGACAGCTCGATCGCGGAGAACGGCCCGCCGACGGGCGTTCCCGAGACGAGGACCACGGGCGCGGCGAGCGCCGCGCTCGCGAGCGCGCTCACGGCCTCGCCGGCGAGCAGGTCGCGCCTTGCGCCGAGGATGCCGGCGACCAGCAGGCAGCCCTCGGTGAGAGCGAGGTAGAGGATGCTGCCGGGCCAGGTGAGGAGCAGCGCCGCGCGGGCGAGCGCGAGCGCGGCGAAGCGCGGGGCGAGCCGCCGCCGGTCGTCTTCGCCGGTCGATACGATCGCGAGGCACAGCGCGAGGACGACGGCTCCGATCAGCGCCTGCGCGGCGTGGTGATCGGCGTTGCCGACGTTCGAATAGAGAACGGTCGCGGGGAGCAGCGCGAAGAGCGCAGCGGAGCCGAGGCCGACGCCCCGGCCTCCGAGGCGGCGGCCCGCGGCGTAGACCGGCCACGTCGTCATCGCTCCGAGCGCGACCGGCGCCCACGCCGCAACACGCTCGAATGTCGCCTGCGAGCTCCCGAGCAGCCGCGCGAATCCTCCGAGCACGAGGTCGTAGAGCGGAGGCCACGGAACGAATGCGCCCTGCGGATAGTTGAGATAGGGATCGCGCAGCAGCACGTGCGGGAAGCTCTCGAAGCTGAACAGCGCACGGCGCGCGTGGTAGAAGGCGTCGCCGAGCGCGAAGACGACCGTCCCGTCTCCGGGAAAGACGAGCTCGAGCCCGAGCGAACGGACGGCGGCGGCGAGAAGCACCGTGGCGAGCAGCAGCCCTGCGGTGACGGCGCGCGTCACGATGCGATGCGCCCCGGGCTCTAGCCCTGCGGCTGCTGCAGCCGCGCGATCTGTTCGCGAGCGGCTTCGGCGTCCGGGAAGGGGCCGCTCGCGAGCGCCTCGCGAAGCGCGCCGAGCGCGCGCTCGCGATCGCCCGCCTGCAGCAGCGCGAGGCCGAGGTGGTATCGGATCGTCGGGTCCTTCGGCCGCAGCCCGAGGGCCTCCTCGAACAGCGAGACGGCGGACTCGGACTCGCCGCGCTTCAGCTTCACGAAGCCGAGCGTGTCGATCACCTCGGCCGTCGGGCTCGCGCGTCGGGCCTGCTCGGCGAGCGCGAGCGCGGTGTCGAGCTCGGCGCTGCGGCTCGCGAGCAGCCACGCGAGGTCGTTGCGAGCCGAGTTGTTGGCCGGGTTCCTGTCGATGACCTCGCGCAGCCGCGCCTCCGGCTCGTCCGATCGTCCCTGCCCGATGAGGATCTGCGCGGCGAGATAGCGCGCGGGGCCGTCGGGAGGGCCGAGCGGCGCGGCGCGGGCGAGCAGCGCGCCCGCGCGAGCCGCGTTGCCGCGCCCGGCTTCGATCGTCGCGAGGGCGACGAGCGCGCGTGCATTCTGCGGATCGGCGGCGATCGCCTTCTCGAGCGCCGCGCGCGCCTCGCCGGTCTTGCCGGTGCGCGCCAGCACCGCCGCGCGCAGCTCGGCGAGTGAGCTCGCGTCGGGATGCGCCGACGCGGCGGCGTCAGCCCTGGCGACCGCCTTCGCGGCGTCGTTCGAGGCGAGCAGGTCCTCGACGACGGCGCGGAGCACGGCCTCGTTCGCCGGGCTCGTGAGGTCGAGCTTCGCGCCCTCGAGCACTGCGAGCGAGGCGGCGGGCCCCTTCGCAGCGCGCTCGATGCCGGCGCGCTCGAGCAGGACGAGCGTCTCGGCGCCCGGGAGGCGGCTCATGTTCTCGGCCGTCGCTCGCGCGGCGTCGTACTGCTTCGCCGCGGTCGCCGCGCGGATCGCGACGCTGAACGCCTGCACGCTCGCCGGATCGCGCTTCGCAACGTGCGTGCTCGCGCTCTGCACGGCGTTCGCCCAGTCGCCGCGGTCGAGATGGAGCGTCGCCAGCAGCAGGCTCGCATCGGTCGCCGCCGGGTCGGCGCGAACGGCCTCGCGCAGCTCGCTCATCGCGCGCTCCGGGTCTCCGGCCTTGTACGCGGCGAGGCCGGCGAGGTAGCGGGCCACCGCGTTGTTCGGCCAGCGCCGGATGCCGGTGTCGAACGCCGCGAGTGCGCCCTTCGGATCGCCCTTCGCGAGCAGGATGCGGCCGCGGACGAGCTCGCGGTAGGTCGGCTCCGTGATCGCCGCGGCGACCTCCTCGGCCTTGTCGAGGTTTCCGACGTCGACGTAGAGGTCGCCCTGCGCGAAGCGGAGCGTGTCGTCGCCGCCGCCGGAGACTTCGGCGGCGCGCTCGAGCGACCGGACGGCCTCCTCGCGGCGCCCGTGGCGGCGCTGGAAGTCCGAGAGCACCTGCCACGCGCCCTGCGTTCCGAACGACTCCGCGGCCTGCGCGAGGAGGGCCTCGCCCTCGCTGGCCCGGCCCGCCGCCGCGATGCGCTCGGCGAGGATCATGCGGAAGGAGAGGTTCTCGGGCGCCTGCTCGACTGCGCTGCGCCACAGCGCGGTCGCGCGGTCGGGTCGGCCGGTCGCGTCGTAGAACTGCGTCGCGAGCTGGAGCGCGAGCGGCTCGGTCGGATGGGCGGCGAGACACTCCTCGTAGGCGCGCTCGGCGCGCTGCGCGTCATGCGGCCCGGTATCGAAGAAGTTCGCGAGCGCGAGGCATCCGCGGGCCGCGAGCGCCGGGTCGCCGCTCTTCGCGCCGAGGTCCTTCACGCGCGCGAAGACCTGCTCGGCTTCGTCGAGCTTGCCCTGGCTCGAGAGGATGCTGCCGAGAAGGACGGCGGCCTGATAGTCGTCGGGCAGCATCTCGGCGAGCTTGCGGGCGTCGGCGAGCGCTTCGGACG
>JAYRMX010000414.1:0-8487 GCA_041912475.1 Myxococcota bacterium | reverse complement strand
GTACAAGGCCACGCGCGAGGCGCAGCCCGAGGATCTCTCGGCGCAGATTCCGCTCGCGCTCGACGCCGCGCGTGCGTATCGGATTCCCGTGCTGCAGGTGCCCGGCGTCGAGGCCGACGACGTCATCGCGACGCTGGTCGCGAAGACGCCCGAGAGCCTTCCCGTCACGATCGTCTCGACGGACAAGGACCTCATGCAGCTCGTGAGCGACCGCGTGACGCTCCTCGACACGATGAAGGACCGGCGCTTCGGGCCTGCCGAGGTGGAGGAGCGCTTCGGCGTTCCGCCCGACCGCGTTCTGGACGTGCGCGCGCTCGCCGGAGACCCGAGCGACAACATCCCGGGCGTGAAGGGGATCGGCGAGAAGGGCGCGTCCCAGCTCGTTCGCACGTGGGGAAGCCTCGAGGCGCTGCTCGAGCACGCGAGCGAGGTGCCCGCGAAGCGGGCGCGCGAGGCGCTCGTCGCAGGCGCGGATGCCGCGCGGCTCTCGAAGCAGCTCGCGGCGCTCGACCGCGACGTCCCGCTCCCGGTCGCGGTCGACGCTCTCGCCCGGCGCGAGCCGGACCGCGACCGGCTCCGCGCTCTCTTCGAGCGGCTCGAGTTCACGAGGCTCCTGCAGGCGCTCGATGCGGAGCAGCCGCGCTCGAACGCGCCGCCGCCGGCCGCGAAGACCGAAGCAGCGACCGCGACGACGATCGCCGCGGATCCGGCGGCGCTGGCGCAGCTCGCCGCCGCGCTCGCGAGCGAAGAGCGCGTCACGCTGGTCGCCGTCACACGCGGAGAGGGAGCGCTACGCGAGGATCTGCTCGGCGTCGCGATCGCGCGCGGCGACGGCGCCGCGGCCTACGTTCCGGTCGGCCCCGGAGGATGCGAGGCGGCGCAGGTTGCGGACGCGCTCGCGCCGCTGATCGCCGGCGAGCGCGCGCAGGCATGGGGCGCGCCGGCGTCGAAGCGCGTGCAGACGCTCTTCGCCGAGCGCGGCGCGGACTTGGCGCCGCCCGCATTCGACGTCGAGCTCGCGGCGTATCTGCTCGATCCGGCGTCGGCACGCGGCGTCGAGGCGCTCGCGGCGCAGCTCCTCGGCCGCAGCCTTCGCTCGTGGGAGGACGTCGTCGGCCGCGGCGCGAAGGCGATCGAGCCGGCGCTGGTTCCCGTTCGCGAGCTCGCCGACTGGGCGGGCGAGCAGGCGGCCGCCGCGCGCGCGCTCGCGCCGCTGCTCGCCGAACGGCTCGCGCGCGACGGGCTCGATGCTCTCTTCACGCAGGTCGAGCTGCCGCTCACTTCGGTCCTCTCGCGGATGGAGCGCGCCGGGATCCGCATCGACGAGGCCGTGCTGAAGGATCTCTCCGTCGCGTACGAGCGCGACCTCGCGCGCATCGCAGCCGAGATCCACGCGCTCGCGGGAGAGAGCTTCCAGATCGCGTCGCCGAAGCAGCTCCAGCGCATCCTGTTCGAGAAGCTGAAGCTCCCGGCCGGCAAGCGCACCAAGACCGGCTTCTCGACGGACGAAGAGGTGCTCGAGCAGCTCGCGGCGAAGCACGAGCTGCCCGCGAAGATCCTCGCGCACCGCCGCCTCGCGAAGCTGAAGAGCACCTACGTCGACGCGCTCCCGCCGCTCGTTCATCCCCAGACCGGGCGCATCCATCCGACGTTCGTGCAGACGGGCGCGGCGACCGGGCGCCTCTCGTGCACGAACCCGAACGTGCAGAACATCCCGATCCGCACGCCCGAAGGCGCGCGAATCCGCGAGGCGTTCGTTCCCGCCGAGGGCTGCCGGCTGCTCTCGGCCGACTACTCGCAGGTCGAGCTCCGCATCCTCGCGCACTACTCGGGCGACGAGAGCCTCGCCGACGCCTTCGAGCGCGGCGAAGACATCCACCGGCGCACGTGGGCCGAGGTCACGGGAAAGGCTCCGGCCGACGTCACCGCCGACGAGCGCGCGCGCGCGAAGGCCGTGAACTTCGGAATCATCTACGGGTCGAGCGCCTTCGGCCTCGCGAGCCAGCTCGGGATCGCCGCGGGCGAGGCGCAGGCGACGATCGACGCGTACTTCGCGCGCTACCGGGGCGTTCGCCGCTTCCTCGACGAGACGATCGCCGCCGCCGCCCGCGACGGCTTCGTCCGAACGTTCCTCGGCCGCCGCCGCTATCTGCCCGACCTCCGCTCGCGCAACCGCACCCTTCGCGGCGCGGCCGAGCGCATGGCGGTCAACACCGTCATCCAGGGCACGGCGGCCGACCTCATCAAGAAGGCGATGGTCGAGGTCGACGCGCTGCTGCGCGGCGCGCGCCTTCGCACCCGGATGATCCTCCAGGTGCACGACGAGCTGGTGCTCGAGGTGCCCGAGGCGGAGCTCGATCGGGTGCGGGAGGAGGTTCCGCGGCGCATGGAGAAGGTGCTCTCGCTGCGGGTTCCGCTGCTCGTCGAGGCCGGCGTCGGCCGCTCGTGGCGAGAGGCGCACTGATGCGGGCGGGCGGCACGAGCGGCGGGAGCGGGCCGGGCGAATACGGGGCCATCCCATGACGTCCCAGAGGAGCAGCGGAGAGGGCGGGCCCGCCGGCGGCGGTCCCGAGAGCGAGGACATGAGCGCCCCGCAGCTTCGGGAGTCGGAGGCAGGCTTTCCGTCCGTTGCGGCGGATGCGGACACGATCGCCCGGGCGAGGGCCGGAGATCACGAGGCTTTCCGGGTGCTGGTGGAACGTCATCAAGGCCGACTGTTCCGTCTCGCGGCGCGCGTGCTCCGCGACGAAGACCTCGCGCGCGACGCCGTGCAGGACGCATTTCTCAAGGCCTACGTCTCGCTGCGCCGGTTCGAAGGGCGCTCGAGCCTCTACACCTGGCTCTACCGCCTCACGCTCAACGTCTGCCTCGACATGCGCCGGCGCAGCAAGTCCGACCGAACCGTCGAGTGGCCCGAGACGCAGCTCGAGGGCGGCGCCGTCGCAGCCGAGCCGGTTCCCGCGGCCGGGAGCGAGCCTCCTGTCGCGGGCCCCGACACCGAGGTCGAGCGCGCGGAGATCCGGCGCCGAGTCGGCGCGGCGATCGAGGAGCTCCCGGCCGAGGCGCGCGAGACGCTGATCCTGCGCGAGGTCGACGGGCTCAGCTACGCCGAGATCGCGGAGACGCTCGGGATCCCGAAGGGGACGGTCATGAGCCGGCTGCACTACGCGCGAAAGCGGGTCCAGAAGCTCCTCCAGGCGTCGGGAATCACGGCGCCGGGCGAGCCGCAGGAGGAAGGGGTATGACGGCGTGCCAGAGGTTCGAGGATCGCCTCGAAGCCTTCCACGACGGAGAGCTGGCGGGCTTCGAGCGCTGGCGCGTCTCGCGGCACGTCGCGGCGTGCGCGCGCTGCCGCACGGAGCTCGAATCGCTCCGCGAGATCGCGGGCCTCGTTCGAGAGGAGGAGGGCGCGGCAGGGCCCGGGCCCGACCTCTGGGCTTCGATCGCGGCGCGGCTTCCCGCGATCGACGCCGAGCTCGGCCGCCGCGCCGTGCCCGACCCTGCGCCGCGGCCCGTCCGGGAGCGCCGCGGCTGGGCCGCTCTGCTCGGACCGCTACCGATCGGCGTGGGCGGCCTCGCCGCGGCCGCCATCGCGCTGGTGCTCTACCTGCGGGTTCCGGTTGCGGTCCCGGTCGACGACGTCGTCGAGGAGCTCGACACGATGGGTCGCCCGGTCGCGGTTCTCCCGTCCGACGACAAGTCCACCATCATCTGGGTGCTCGATCCGAAGCCGGTCGCGAGCGCGAAGGAGGCTGGCGGTGCGGTTCTCTAGGGTCCTGCGAAACGTCACGCTGCTGGCGGCGCTGCTCGTCGCGAGCGCGTCCCACGCGCAGCAGCCGGGCCACGATGCGGCGCCCGCGGCGCCGGTCCGTGTCGAGGTGCTCATCGGCTACGTCTCGGCGCAGCCCGGAACGATCGACCCGGCGGCTGCCGAGCTCGCCCGCATGCTGGGGCGCGAGTTCAACTTGCAGACGCTGCGCATTCTCCAGCTCCGGCAGCTCTCGCTGGCGCTGCGGCAGATGGGCCAGGTCGACCTGCCGACGGGGCACTGGGTGAGCGTCGAGCCGGAGGAGTTCACGCCGCACGGCCTGCGCATGGGCGTCGAGGTGCAGGGGATGCTGCGGACGCACGTCAACGTGCCGAGCGGGAACCAGGTCGTGATCGGGGCCTACAGCTACGAGGACGGGCGGCTCGTCGTGCGCGTCGCGCCGACGTACGAAGCGCCCGGCATCTTCCCCGAGGGGCGATGAACGGCCCGAACCGGCCGATACGAAAAAAGTGGCCGGCGGCGTGACACCTTTTCGGCTGGCGGGCCACTACCTAGGCAGATAGCCAAATATCCCCTTCCCAGGGAGGCCCGGATCGGTCGCAAGACAGATCCGGGTCTTTATTTTAACCGGCCGTCCCGAAACGGCTTTCCGGCATGGGACGCCCCCCGCCTTGACCGGCGCGCCCGCCTCGCCGACCGTCGCCCCGAAGGCCCCTCGGGCCCCGGGAGGAAGCGTGAGCGAGTTCCGGCTGACGGAGCTGGCCCCCGGCGGCGGTTGAGCCCGCAAGCTCGCCGCCCCGGACCTGGTCGAGGTCCTCAGAAGCGCAGCGCCTCTTGCACACGCCTGGGTGGATCCCGACGTCGGGCCGCTCGAGGACGCGGCCCTCGTGCGCCCGCCGTCCGGCTCGCCGCTCGTCTTCACCGTCGACTTCATCACGCCGAACGTCGACGACCCCGAGGCCTTCGGCGCGATCGCCGCCGCCAACGCGCTCTCCGACGTCTACGCGATGGGCGGCGAGCCTCGCGTCGCGCTCGCGATCTGCGGCTTTCCGCCCGACCGGCTCCCGCTCGCCGTGCTCGGCCGGATCTTCCGCGGCGGGAGCGAGCAGTGCGCGAAGGCGGGCTGCGCGATCGCGGGCGGCCACACGATCCAGGCGCCGCAGCTCGAGTACGGCCTGTGCGTGATCGGCGAGGTCGCCGCCGGACGCGACCTGCGGCAGACACAGGCGCGTGTCGGAGACCGGCTCGTGCTCACCAAGCCCCTCGGTCTCGGCGTCGCGTCGGCCGCGATCCGCAAGCGCGAGCTCGGCGAGCGCGACATCGCGCGCGCGATCGCGCTCATGACGACGCTCAATCGCGACGCGAAGGACGCTGCGCTCGCGGCGGGCGTCCGCGCAGCGACCGACGTCACGGGCTTCGGCCTGCTCGGCCACCTGCGGCACCTCGCCCTCGGGTCGCGCGTCGCGGCGCGCGTCGAGTCGGGCCGGGTGCCGATCCTCGACTTCGCGCGCCCGCTCGCCGAGGTGGGCGTCGCGCCGGGAGGAAGCCGCCGCAACCTCGAGCACGCCGCGACGTACGCGAGCTTCGATCCGGGAATCGCGGAGGCGCAGCGCCTCCTGCTCGCCGACGCGCAGACCTCGGGCGGCCTGCTGCTCGCCGTGCCGCCGGATCGCGAGGCCGACCTGCTCGCCGCGCTGCGCGAGCGCGGAGCGCCGGCCGCGGCGAGCATCGGAACGCTCGTCGCCGGCGAGCCCGGGAGCGTCGAGGTCGCGGCCTGACGCGGCGCGCGGCCGCGGCGCCGAAGCGCACTGCAAGCGCCCGCGACGGCCCGGGGCGTGGGCCCCGGCGGGCGGGGTTCTTGCCCTCGTCCCATCGCGCGAAGTATAACCGTCCGGTGTACTCGCTCGGCCCGCATCATGCCCACTGAAGCCGATACCTGCCGAAGGCTCGTCACCCCGAAGCTGATCGCGGCCGGGTGGGACAACGAGCCGCATTCGATCGCAGAGCAGCGCACGATCACGGATGGCCGAATCGTTCCCGTCGGGAAGGGCTTCGTCCGGAAGCCGCCGAAGCGAGTCGATTACCTCCTCCGCTACACACGTGACCTTCCTCTGGCCGTTGTGGAAGCGAAGGCCGCGTACAGGGGCGCCGCCGACGGGCTTCAGCAGGCGAAGCTGTACGCTGAGATGCTCGGCCTGCGGTTCGCGTACGCGACGAACGGCCATGAGATCATCGAGTTCGACTACACGACGGGAAGCGAGCAGGCGCGCGCCGACTATCCCAAACCGGCGGAGCTCTGGGACCGCTATCGCTCGGCCGCCGGCCTCAGGAATCTCCGGCTTGCGGAGCGCGCGATCGCCCCGTACAACCACGCGCTCGGCAAGGGCGAGCGCTACTACCAGCAGATCGCGATCCAGCGGGTGGTGGAAGCCGTTCTCACCGGACAATCACGAATCCTCGTGACGATGGCGACCGGCACGGGGAAGACCGCCGTGGCGGTCCAGGTCTGCTGGCGGCTGTGGACGAGTCGCTGGAACCGGACCGGGGAACACCGCCGCCCGAAGATCCTGTATCTCGCCGACCGCAACATCCTCGTAGAGGATCCCCGCGACAAGGAATTCGCGGTCTTCGGCGACGCACGGAGTACGATTGCGGCCGACGAGATCACCTACGGCCGGGAGATGTACTTTGCGATCTATCAGGCGCTCGCCGAGGACGAGCGACGCGAGGGGCTCTTCCGGCGGTTCCCGCGGGACTTCTTCGATCTCGTGATCGTCGACGAGTGCCACCGCGGGAGTGCACGAAGCGACAGCTCATGGCGAAAGATCCTCGAGTACTTCGAGCCCGCCCATCAGCTCGGCATGACGGCGACTCCACTTCGCCACGAGAGCCGCGACACCTATCTCTATTTCGGAAATCCCGTCTATCAATACAGCCTTCGGCAGGGAATCGACGATGGCTTTCTCGCGCCCTACCGCGTGCACCGGGTGATCACCGAGTGGGACGCTGCGGGTTGGAGGCCGAGCCGGGACGAGCTCGATCGCTACGGCCGCCCGATTCCGGACGACGAATACGAGACGCCTGATTTCGAACGCGTCGTAGCGCTCCGGGCGCGCACGCAGGCGATCGCGAAGCATCTGAGCGACTTCATGCGCAAACAGGATCGTTTCGCCAAGACGATCGTCTTCTGCGTGGACCAGGAGCACGCGAGCGAGATGCGCACCGCGCTCTCGAACCTGAACAGCGATCTCGCAGCGCAGTATCCCGACTACGTCTGCCGGGTGACGGCGGACGAGGGGGAGATCGGCCGCGGGCACTTGAGCCGGTTCCAGGACGTCGATACCCGCGTCCCGGCGATCCTCACGACGTCACAGCTCCTGACGACCGGCGTCGACGCTCCGACGTGCAAGAACATCGCCCTGGCGCGCGTCGTCGGGTCGATGGCCGAGTTCAAGCAGATCATCGGTCGCGGTACTCGAGTGCGAGACGACTACGGCAAGCTCTGGTTCAACATCCTCGACTACACCGGCTCTGCAACGCGGCTGTTCGCCGATCCGGCGTTCGACGGCGACCCCGCGTACGTCACCCAGGAGGAGATCGACGCGGCTGGCGAGCTGCAAAGGATCGAAGAGGAGCCGGGGCCGGACGCCGAGCCCGAGCCGCCGGCGCCGGGCGAGCCGGGAGCGAGCGAGCCTCCGACCGAAGCGCGGCGCAAGTTCTACTACGACGGCGGCCAGGTCGAGATCGCCGCGCACCTCGTCTACGAACTCGACCCGAACGGCAAGCAGCTTCGTGTGGTCCGGTACACGGACTACGCGGGCGAAACCGTGCGCACGCTCTACCCGGACGCTCCGGGCCTGCGTGCGCGGTGGTCCGAGCCGACGGGGCGCGCCGAGGTCATCCAGCAGCTCGCCGAGCGGGGCATCGATTTCGGCGCGCTCGCGGACCTCGCCGGCCAGCCCGAAGCCGACCCCTTCGACTTGCTCTGCCACTTCGCCTTCCAGGCGCCCGTCCGCACGCGGCGCGAGCGGGCGCAGCGCCTGCGCGAGCGGCAACCCGGCCTGCTCGACCGCTACGGCCCCGAGGCTCGCCACGTGCTCGAGCATCTCCTCGAGAAGTACGCGGAGCACGGCGACGCGCAGTTCGTGCTACCCGACGTGCTGCACGTGCCTCCGATCTCGGGGCACGGCACCGTTCCCGAGATCGTTCAGCTCTTTGGTGGCCCGGACCAGCTTCGCACCGCCGTGACGGACCTCCAGGCCGAGCTCTATGCCGCGTAAGACGACGTGCTCTCCCGCCCCCGCCCCGACCACCGCTCAGGCCCTCGGAAGCCTGATCAAGTCTGCGCGCGATCTGATGCGCAAAGACAAGGGCCTGAACGGCGACCTCGACCGCCTGCCGCTCCTCACGTGGATCTTGTTCCTCAAGTTCCTGGACGACCTCGAAGCGCAGCGCGAGCAGGAGGTGAAGCTCGCGGGCCGGAAGTTCCGCCCGGCGATCGAGCCGCCCTACCGCTGGCGCGACTGGGCGGCGAATCCGCAGGGTGTCACGGGCGACGAGCTCCTTGCCTTCGTGAATCAGGAGGAGACCGTGAGACCCGACGGAACGCGGGGCCCGGGCCTCTTCGCCCACCTGCGCGGCCTCACGAGCTCGAACGGCGACGACCGCCGCGAGGTGATCGCCACCGTCTTCCGCGGCGTCGACAACCGGATGCGCAG
>JAYRMX010000413.1:0-10310 GCA_041912475.1 Myxococcota bacterium | reverse complement strand
TGGCGCGCGGCGCCGCGGACGGCCGCGCGGCCGTGCTGCGCGGCGTGCGCGAGCGCGGCGCGCGCCGCGTCGCCCGGGAGCTTCGCGAGCGCGGCGACGGCGGCGAGCTGGACGTCGCGGAGACGCCTGCGCCGGAGCAGGCTGCGCCGCTCGAGGATCTTCGCGAGCACGGGGGCCGCCTCGGGCCGCCCCATGCGGCCGACCGCGCGGATGGCTTCTCGTGCGAGGTCGAGGGTCTGCCCGCCGCCCTCGCGCCGCGCCGTCGCGAGCAGGACTTCGAGCGCGCGCGTTCCGCCCGCCACGCCGAGGCAGAACGCGGCGTGCGCGGCCATGCCCTCGTGCGGGCTGCGCAGCGCGCCGGCGATCGCATCGACCGCCTCGGGCGTGCCGATTCGAACGAGCGCCTTCGCGGCTTCACGCCGCAGATCGGCGTCGTCGTGCGCGAGCAGCGCCGCGATCGGCTCCGTCATCGCGGCGTTCTGCATCTCTCCAGCGAGGCGGATCGCGAGCCCCGCGCGGCGCCGCTCTCCGCTCTGCATCGCCGCCGACAGATCGGCGGTCGTGGCGTCGCCCATCGCGATGAGGATTCCGAAGAGCTGGCTGCGGCGGTCGAGGTCCTGCTCGATCTCCACGCGGTGGAGGAGCGCCGGCACGGCGGGCGCACCGACCCGGAGCAGGGTCTGCGCCGCGCGGAGGCTCACGCCCTCGCCCGGGTCGCACGCGCGCTCGATGAGCGCCTCGAGGCGGCGTCCGCGCGTGAGGCTCTGCAGCGATTCGAGCGCGGCCGCGCAAACGGCTTCGCTGCGCGTGCGGTCGCTCGCGTGCCCGGCGAGCACGAGGATCGCGCGGTAGCCCTCGTCCTCGAGCCCGTCGTCGGAGAGCGCCGCGGCGAGGACCGACGCCTCTCGCGCGAGGTCGCGATAGCGCGCGTCGTCGGCCGCCGTGTCGAGCTCGCGAAGCAGCGCGACGAGCTCGCTCGCGCGGTCGTCTTCGAAGAGCGCGTCGAGCGGCGCCTGCTCGATCTGCTCCGCGGGACCGAGCGGCTCGGGCTTCGCCTCTCCGGCGAGCAGCGCGAGCGCATCGGCGATGGCGGAGCCGCCTGCGCCGTCCGCCGGGCCGCCCGGCAGCCCGGCGACGCCGAAGGCCGCGGGCGCCGCGCTGGCGAGCGCTCCGTCTTCGGCGGCCTCGTCCTCGGCGGCAGGCGCGCGCGCCGCCCCCGCCTGCGCGAGCGCAGCGCCGTAGTCCATCTCGTTCACCCGGATGCCGGGGCAGGGCTCCGCGTAGAGCGCCCTCACGAAGCCGCCCGCCTGCGCGAGCTTCTCGGGGTCGGCCGCGAGAACGGAGACGAAGCGCTCGACGGCGGCCGGCGTGAGCGCCGTGTCGAAGCCGATCTGGCGGACCGCGCGGCGGACGAGCTCCTGCGCGAGATCGTCGACCCGGCCTCGCCCGACGACCTCGCCGCCGAGCCGGAAGCTGCCCTGTTTGAGCTCGAGCTCGAGCGCGCCGCCCCGGCGGACCTCCGCTTCGAACGCCCGATGGCCGCGGTCGAAGACCTCCCGGAGCAGGGGATGGCCGTCCGGGTAGAACTGGCGCGCCTTCACGAGCCGGCCGAGCTCGACCAGCAGGGCCGTCACGTCCGCCGGGGTTCGCCCCCCGGCGGCAGCGGGCGCGGCGAGCGGCGCTCTGGCATCGGCGCGTTCCATGCTGGCCCTCGTGCGCCGGCGCCTCCGCGCCCCGTCGCGGATTCCCGTCGCCCCGGCCCGTATCGACCGCCCCGCCGGGCCGCTTGACGCCCCGCCGGGCCGCCCGTCCGTCGCTCCTTTCGTTGACTTTTCGCTTCTGCGGGGGCTACTCTCGGTGCGTTGCCCGGCTCCCCCCGTCGAGGCATCCACCCTCCGCGTCCCGAGCGGAAACCATCGAAGAGCGCGAGAAAGCTCCTTCGCCCGAGGCGTGCGGCACGTTCGCGCGCTGGGTCGCCATGGCCGGCGGCGCCGGGCTGTCTCCGTTTGCCCCGGGGACGGCGGGCTCTGCCGTCGGCGTGCTGCTCTTCCTCGCGCTGGGGCGGCTCTCGTTGCCGGTCTTCGCGCTCACGTGGCTCGCGCTGCTGGCCCTCTCGATCTGGGCCGCGGACCAGGCCGGGCGCGCATTCGGCGTCACCGATGATGGGCGAATCGTGATCGACGAGGTCGTCGGGCAGCTCGTGGCCCTCGCGCCGCTCGTGGGGGGGCGTGCGAGCTGGCCTCTGCTCGTGACCGGATTCGTCGCATTCCGCGTGTTCGATGTGTGGAAGCCCGGCCCGGTCGGCCGGGCGGAGAGAACGCTTCCGGGAGGCTTCGGCGTGGTGATGGACGACGTGCTCGCGGGCGCGCTGGCGGGCCTCGTGGTCGGCGCGTGCGTGCTCGCCCGGATCGGCACGGGGCCCGCATGAAGGCCGAGATCCTCACGATCGGCGACGAGCTGCTGCGCGGCGAGATCGTCGATTCGAACAAGGCGCTCCTCGCCGAGCGCCTGCTGCAGCTCGACATCGAGACGCGCTTCCAGAGCTCCGTTCGCGACGACCCGGCCGACATGGAGGACGCGCTGCGCCGCGCGGCGCGGCGCGCCGACGTCGTTCTCGTCTCGGGCGGCCTCGGCCCGACGCGCGACGACCTCACGATCGACGTGCTGGCGACGGCCTTCGATCGAAAGCTCGTGCTGCACGAGCCGTCGCTCGCGGCGATCCGTGACTTCTTCGCGCGAATGGGCCGTGAGATGGCCGCGGTGAACGCGAAGCAGGCATGGATTCCGGAGGGCGCCGAGGCGCTGCCGAACCCGATCGGAACGGCGCCGGGCTGCCTGCTGGTCGCGGGCGAGGTGCCGATCTTCTGTCTGCCGGGTGTCCCGCGCGAGCTGGCGCGCATGATGGACGAGCAGGTGCTACCGCGGATCGAAGCGCGCTGCGCGGGCCGTGCCGTCGTTCGCGCGCGCATCCTGCGCACCTTCGGGATGGGAGAGTCGAGCCTCGAGGAGGCGCTCGCGGGCATCGCGCAGGACGGCGCGGTCACGCTCGGCTTCCGAACGGCCTTCCCCGACAACCTGCTGCGCCCGCTCGCGCGCGCCGCCACGGTGGCCGAGGCCGAAGCGAAGCTCGACGCCGTCTGCACCGCGATCCGCGAGCGCCTCGGCGCGCTCGTCTACGCCGAAGGCGACGAGCCCCTCGAGGCCGTCGCCGGCCGCCTGCTGCGCGAACGCGGGATGACGCTCGCGGTCGCGGAGTCGTGCACGGGCGGGCTGCTCGCCGAGCGCGTCACGCACATTGCGGGCGCGTCCGACTACTTCCTCGGAGGCGTCGTCGCCTACGCCAACGCCGCCAAGCAGGCGCTGCTCGGCGTTCCGGCCGAGCTGCTCGACCAACACGGATCCGTGTCGGAACCCGTCGCGCGCGCGATGGCCGAGGGCGCGCGCGAGCGCTTCGGCGCCGATCTCGCGCTCGCGACGACCGGCGTCTCGGGGCCCGGCGGAGGCAGCGCGGAGAAGCCCGTCGGCACCGTCTGCATCGCCCTCTCGCGCGAAGGCGGCACGCACGCCGAGCGCTTCGTCTTTCCGCTCGACCGCGCGCGGCACCGGAGCCTCACGGCGCAGATCGGGCTCGACTGGGTGCGGCGCACGCTGCTCGGCGCGCCGCTCGACGCGCCGACGCTGATGCGGGGCAAGTCGTGACGGCGACGCTGCGCGCGTTTCTCGGCCTCGCGATCGAGGAGCCGGCGCTCGGCGCTGCGGCGCGCTGCCTCGCGGCGCTCCGCGCCGGCGCGCTCGGGCGCGAGCTGCGCTTCGTTCGCCCCGAAGGCCTGCACCTCACGCTGCGCTTCCTCGGCGCGATCGCGCGCGACCTCGTTCCCGAGATCTCCCGTGCGGTGGCGGCGAGCGTGGGTCCGCTCGCGCCGTTCGCGGTTCGCCTCGGCGCGGTCCACGGCTTCCCGTCGCCGCGGCGGCCGCGCGTGCTCGCGCTCGATCTCGCTCCCGAGGCGCCGCTCACGGCGCTCGCCGCGGCCGTCGAGCGCGGAGTCGTCGCGGCCGGCTTCGCCGCGGAGCCGCGGGCGTTTCGCGCGCACGTCACGCTCGCGCGCGTCCGCCCGGGGCGAAGCCCCGCGCTCGAGAGCGTTCCGGGTCCGGCGCCAGAGGCGTTCGAGGCCCGCACGGTGACGCTGTTCGAGAGCCGGCTCGGAGAAGGCGGCTCCGTCTACACCCCGCTCGAGCGAATGGCGCTCGGCGGTCCCGTTGCCACACAACCCTGATTTCCAGAAAGGAAGAACATGGCCAGCATCACACCGATCAACCCGAACGAGCGCAACGCGGCGCGCGATGCGCAGAAGCGAAAGGCGATCGACCTCGCCGTCTCGACGATCGAGAAGCAGTTCGGCAAGGGCGCCATCCTCACGATGGACGACAAGGCCGTCGACAAGGAGGTCGAGATCATCCCGAGCGGATCGGCGAGCCTCGACCTCGCCCTCGGCATCGGCGGCTACCCGCGCGGGCGCGTGGTCGAGATCTTCGGTCCGGAGTCGAGCGGCAAGACGACGCTCGCGCTGCACGCGGTCGCCGAAGTGCAGAAGCTCGGCGGCGTCGCGGCGTTCATCGACGCCGAGCACGCCCTCGACGTGAACTACGCCCGGCGCCTCGGCGTCAAGGTCGACGACCTGCTCGTCTCGCAGCCCGACACGGGCGAGCAGGCGCTCGAGATCGCCGACGTGCTGCTGCGATCGGGCGCGATCGATCTCGTGATCGTCGACTCGGTGGCCGCGCTCGTCCCCAAGGCCGAGATCGAGGGCGAGATGGGCGACCAGCACATGGGCCTGCAGGCCCGGCTCATGAGCCAGGCGCTTCGCAAGCTCACGGGAACGGTCTCGAAGTCGAACGCGACGGTCATCTTCATCAACCAGATCCGCATGAAGATCGGCGTCCTGTTCGGCAACCCCGAGACGACGACCGGCGGCAACGCGCTCAAGTTCTACGCCTCGGTTCGCCTCGACGTTCGCCGCATCGCCGCGATCAAGGACGGCGACGAGGTGACGGGCAACCGCACGCGCGTCAAGGTCGTGAAGAACAAGTGCGCGCCGCCGTTCCGCCAGGCCGAGTTCGACATCCTCTACAACGAGGGCATCTCGACCGAGGGCGATCTGCTCGACCTCGGCGTCGAGGCGGGGCTGGTCGAGAAGAGCGGCTCGTGGTTCTCGTACGAGGGCGAGCGGATCGGGCAGGGCCGCGAGCAGGCGCGCAAGTTCCTGCGCGAGAACCGCGACGTCTTCTCGCGCATCGCCGACGCGGTCTACGCCGCGAAGGGCGTGAAGCGCCCGGCCCGCGCGGCCGAGCCCGAGGCGCCGGCGGAGGCGTGAGCCGAAGGTGAGCCAGGGCCGCGGGGGGAGCGGGCCGCGCCCCCCGCGGTAGCCTTGCGCCCGTGACCTCTCGCGCACCGGAAACCCTCGAGGCCATCAGCCGCGCGAGCGCGCGCGAGCACGCGCTCATCGCCGCGCGCCGCGCGGGGGCCGGGTCGGACGCCCGGCCCGGCGACCGGCGCGGTGGCCATGGCGCAGCGAGGGGAGGGACGAGGCCGATGGACGTCGCGCCCGACAAGGTGGCTGCCCTCCTCGATGCAGCCGCAGCGCTGGAGCGCATCGGAGCGCGCTACGCCCTCGTCGGCGGGGTGGCGGTCGGGATCCATTCCGGTGTGCCGCGAGCGACGCTCGACGTCGATCTCTCGGTGCTCTCGCGCGTCTCGCGGGCACAAGCGATCGACGCTCTCGTTGCAGAAGGCTTCCAGCTCACCGGCGAGTTCGCACACAGCGTGAACTTTCGGCACGCCAGCGGTGAGCCCCTCCAGCTCGTCTTCGATCCCTCCTTCGACGCCATGATCGAGCGCGCCGAGAGCTTCGAGGTGCGCGGGCGGGCGATCCGCATCGTGTCCCTCCCGGACCTCATCGCGATGAAGGAACGCGCCGCAGCCGATCCGAGCCGGCGTCGCAGCAAGGCGCTTCGCGATCGGGCAGATCTTGCGCTGCTCCGGGGTGACGTGCCCGGTCCGGACGAGGGCTGGTAGATCCCGCCGCGAAGCCCGAGCGCGTCGCCCGCTCCGGGGCGCGGCGCACGAGCGCACGCTCGCGCCCTCGTCGCGCTCGCCGCGACGGCGGCGGCGCTCGGACTGTTCGCGCGCATGCGGCCGGTCTTCGTGCCGGTCGGCTTCGTCGCTCTCGTCCCGGCGCTCGCGGTCTTCGATGGCGCGCCGCGCGTTCGCGACGCGCTCGCCGCGGCGCTCGTGATGAGCGTCCTGTTCGTCGTCGTGATCTTCGCGTGGTTCGTGGGCGCGATCGGCACCTACAGCGAGGCGCCGGCGTGGGTCGCGCTCGTCGTGCTCGTGGCGCTCGCGCCCGTCCTCGAGCTGCAGCTCTTCGCTTTCGCGCTCGCGCGGCTCGCCCTGCGAAGGCGCGGCGCGACGGCGCTGCGAACGGCGGTCGCGAGCGCGCTCGTTTACGTCGGCGCCGAGTGGGCGAGCCCCAAGCTCTTCGGCGACACGCTCGCCCACGGCCTGTTCGGCTCGGTCTGGATGCGGCAAGGCGCGGACCTCGCGGGAGCTGCCGGCCTCACGTTCGCGCTGCTGCTCGCGAACGATGCCGTGCTCGCCGCATGGCGCGCGCTGCGCGCCGGGGCGAGCGGCGCCGCTCGCGCGCGCGCCGTGGTCGCACGCGTCGGGCTCGCGGCCGGGATCGCCGGGGCGCTCGCGGGCTACGGCGCGCTTCGCGTCGCGCAGGTCGGCGCGCACGCGGCGGGCGCGCCGCTCGCGACCGTTGCGCTCGTGCAGGGTGACATCAGCCGCTACGGACGCCTCGCGCAGCGCGTCGGGACCTTCGAGGCGACGCGCGCGATCCTCGATACCTACTTCGCGCTCTCGGGCGAGGCGCTCGCGCGCGGCGGCGCCGACTTCGTCGTCTGGCCCGAGACCGTGTACCCGACCACGTTCGGGACGCCGAAGAGCGAGGCGGGCGCGGCGTTCGATCGCGAGATCGCGGCGTTCGTCGCGCGCTCGGGCGTCCCGCTCGTCTTCGGCGCATACGATGTCGAGGACGGACGCGAGTTCAACGCGGCGATCTTCCTCGAGCCGGAAGGGCAGGGCCGCGCGGGGTTCGACGCCTACCGCAAGGTGAGCCTGTTCCCGCTGACCGAGCGCGTTCCGGCCTGGCTCGATTCCGCCGCGCTGCGTCGCCTCCTCCCGTGGCTCGGCACCTGGTCGGCAGGAAGCGGCGCCGCGGTGCTCCCGCTCGATCTTCGGGGCGGGCGGCGGCTTCGCGTTGCGCCGCTCATCTGCTACGACGCCGTCGACCCGGACCTCGCGCGCGTCGCCGTTCGCGACGGCGCCGACCTCCTCGTGACGCTCTCGAACGACTCGTGGTTCGCCGACGCCGACGGGCCGCGTCTCCATCTCGTGATGTCGGCCTTCCGCAGCATCGAGACGCGCCGCCCGCAGGTGCGCGTCACGAACACCGGCATCTCGGCGGTGATCGACGCGACGGGCGAGGTGAGCGAGACGATCGGGGTGCACGAGCGGGCGGTGCGGGTTGCGGCCGTTCCTGCCGGCGGCGGTGAGGCGCCGTTTCTCACTCTCGGCGGCGCCGTCGGCCCGGTCGCGCTCGCTCTCGGCGCCATCCTCCTGCTGCCCGCCGGGCCGCGGAGGGCTACTGTGTCCGTCCGGCCGCGGGCCGGCCGATGAGAGGAGAAGGCATGTCCCAGATCAACCGAATTCAGGAGATCCTCGGCGCCGAGGGCCCGGGGCTCCTCGAGCACAAGTGCCAGACCATCGACAAGAGCATGCTGCAGCTCCCCGGCCCGGACTTCGTCGACCGCGTGCTCGTGGCGAGCGACCGCAAGCCCGGCGTGCTCGCGAACCTGCAGCGCATGTACAACACGGGCCGGCTCGCCGGGACGGGCTACCTCTCGATCCTCCCGGTCGATCAGGGCATCGAGCACTCGGCGGCCGCGTCGTTCGCGCCGAACCCGGTGATGTTCGACCCGGACGGCATTCTCACGCTCGCCGTCGAGGGCGGCTGCAACGCGGTCGCGAGCACGTTCGGCGTGCTCGGAATGATGGCGCGGCGCTACGCGCACAGGATCCCGTTCATCGTGAAGATCAACCACAGCGAGCTGTTCAGCTATCCGAACACCTTCGACCAGGTGCCGTTCGGGAACGTCCGCCAGTGCTTCGACATGGGCGCGGCGGGCGTGGGAGCGACGATCTACTGGGGCTCGGAGGAGTCGCGCCGCCAGCTCCAGGAGATCTCCGAGGCGTTCGCCGAGGCGCACGAGCTCGGGATGTTCACGGTGCTCTGGTGCTACGTGCGCAACAACGCGTTCAAGACCAAGACGGCGGACCACGCGGTGTCGGCCGACTTCACCGGGCAGGCGAACCATCTCGGTGTCACGATCCAGGCCGACATCATCAAGCAGAAGCTCCCGGAAGGAAACGGCGGCTACAACGACCCCGAGCTGAAGGGCTTCGGCAAGACCAGCAAGCTGGTCTACTCGAAGCTGACGACCGACCACCCGATCGATCTCACGCGCTACCAGGTCGCGAACTGCTACATGGGCCGCGCGGGCCTCATCAACTCGGGCGGCGCGTCGGGCGAGCACGACCTGCTCGACGCCGTGAAGACGGCCGTCATCAACAAGCGCGCGGGCGGCATGGGCCTCATCTCCGGCCGCAAGGCGTTCCAGAAGCCGATCAAGGACGGCGTCGCGCTGCTGAACGCGATCCAGGACGTCTACGCGAGCCCCGAGGTCACGATCGCGTAGGCCGGGGCCTTCACCCGGAGCGGGCCTGCCCCTCGGTGGGGCCGGCCCGCGGGCGCGGCCCGCCGCGAACCGGCGGTTCCGGCGCGCGGCGTTCACCGCACCTCGAAGCCGATGCGATCGACGGCCGCGCCCGCGGCGTCGACGAGCTCGAGCCGGTGCCGGCCGCGAAGGGGCTCCCAGAGCGCGAGGTCGCCCGCGGCGCCGAGCAGCGCGCCGTCGAGGCGCCAGCGCAGCCGCGCGTCGTACGGGTCGCTCTCGAAGAAGACGCGCTGGCGCTCCTTCGGGATGTCCGGGTCGAGCGCGACGATCGTCCCGTCCGACGGCGCGCGGATGCGTCGCGGGCGAGGCGCCGGCGGCGCGGCCGCGCCGGCCGGCTCGGTCCCGGCGAGGATCCAGCCGCCGTCGTGCCATACGACACCGTCCGGTGTCTGCGGTGTGCGGCCAGGGCGTTCGCGCTCGAGGCCGTCCATGATCTCGAGCCACGCTGGCGCGGCGCCGTCGACGCCCGAGACCTGCCACATCGGCTCGCCCGAGAAGTTTCCGACCCAGACGCCGGCCGTCACCTCGGACGAGAAGCCGATGCACCAGTTGTCGCGCATGTCCTTGCTGGTTCCGGTCTTGACCGCCGTCCAGCCCGGCGTTGCGAGCGGGCTCTCGAGGCCGAAGGTGACGCTTCGCGCCGAGCGGTCGGCGAGGATCGACGCGACGACGAAGCTCGCGGCGGGCGAGAACACGCGCGCGCCGTCCCGCTGCGGCTCGCCCGGAACGGCGCGCAGCGGCCCCGCGACTCCGCCTCGCGCGAGCGCGCGGTACGCCATGACGAGCTCGGCGAGCGTCACGTCGGCCGACCCGAGCGCGACCGATTCGCCGTAGACGTCGGGGCGGCGCAGCTCCTCGAAGCCGATCGCCGCCAGTCGCTCGACGAAACGGTCGACGCCGACTTGCTGCACCGTTCGCACGGCCGGGACGTTGAGCGACGACGCGAGCGCGACGCGAGCGGTGACGAGCCCGCGAAAGAGCCGGTCGTAGTTCTCGGGACGGTAGACACCTCCTGGTGTCGATACATCGAGCGGTGAATCGTCGAGGTGCGATGCGGGCGTGAGCAGGCGGTCGTCGAAGGCGAGTGCGTAGAGGAAGGGCTTCAGCGTCGATCCGGCCTGCCGCCGTGCGCGAACGCCGTCGACGTGCGGCGAGCTCGAGAGGTCGCCGCTGCTGCCGACCCACGCGAGGGCGTCCCCCGTCGCGTTGTCGACGACGAGCGCCGCGGCGTCGCGAACGTTGCGGCCCGAGAGGGCGACGAGCTGGTCGCGGATCGCGGCGGCGGCGAGGCGCTGCACGCCGGCGTCGAGCGTGGTCGCGACGTCGCCCCCCGCGCCGGGCGGGAGCAGGCGCGCGGCGAGGTGCGGCGCGAGGTCGGCCGCGTGCGCGACGGCGGGAGGGCGCGCGAGGGCCTGCGTCGCACGGGCCGCGGCGAGGCCCGGCTCGGCGCCGCT
>JAYRMX010000412.1:0-6298 GCA_041912475.1 Myxococcota bacterium | reverse complement strand
GGTGATCGACGCGTCGGAGGGCTTCACGGACGCCGACGCCGACCAGGGGCTGCCCGGCGCGGTGCAGGCGCAGGCGCGCGCGGCGCTCGCGGAGGCCGACGCAATCCTGTTCGTGGTCGACGGCAAGCACGGCACGCTCCCCGAGGACGAGGCGATCGCGCGCGCGCTTCGCCGCAGCGCGAAGCCGCTCGTGCTCGCGGTGAACAAGATCGACGTTCCTGCTCACGCGGCGCGCACCGGCGAGTTCCATCGCCTCGGGATCGAGCCGCTGTTCGCCGTCTCCGCCGAGCACGGAACGGGGGCGTTCGAGGCGCTCGAAGCCGCGGTCGCTGCGCTTCCGGCTCTGCACGCGGCGCCGGCTGCGGGGGACGAGGAGGGCGCGCTTCGGATCGCGATCGTCGGCCGGCCGAACGTCGGAAAGAGCTCGCTCGTGAATCGCCTGCTCGGCAGCGAGCGCGTCGTCGTGTCGAACGAGCCCGGGACGACGCGCGACGCCGTCGATACGCTCGTCGTTCGCGGCGACGAGCGCTTCGTGCTCGTCGACACGGCGGGCCTTCGCCGGCCCGGAAAACGCAGTGAAGCGATCGAGCGAGGAAGCGCGCTCATGGCGGTCCGGTCGCTCGAGCGCGCGGACGTCGCGCTCGTGGTGATCGACGCGTCGGAGGGCTTCACGGACGCCGACGCTCGCGTCGCGGCGCTCGCGCGCGAACGCGGCCGCGCTGCGGCGCTGCTCGCGAACAAGTGGGATCTCGTCGAGCGACGCAGCCCGGCCGAGCGCGAGCGCGTACGGCGCGAGATCGAGGACGGAATCCGGTTCATGGCCGATACGCCCGTGGTCGTCGTCTCGGCCAAGACGGGGCTCGGCACCGCGCGCCTGTTCGCACTCGCGCGGCGGCTCCACGCCGCCGCGAATCGGACGATTCCGACGGGAGCGCTCAATCGCTGGCTTCAGGCGACCGTCGCGAAGCACGAGCCCGGGATGGCCCAGCGCGGCCAGCGAAGGCGCGCCGTGAAGTTCTTCTACGCCACGCAGACGGCGCAGGCGCCGCCGACGTTCGTTCTGTTCTGCACCGAGCCGGCGGCCGTCGCGCAGTCGTACCGGCGTTTCCTCGAAAACCGCCTGCGCGAGAGCTTCGATCTCGCGGGGACTCCGATTCGGCTGCGGCTGCGCGCTCGGGAGCGCGCCGGCGGCGGCGGCTGACCTTCGCGCGCGGTCGCGGGTACACTGCGCGCCCGCGAGCACCCGAATCCGGACGCCATGCAGCGTCCGAGGAGCGAACGTGGCCCGACGACATCCGCACGAAGCCGGCGAGACCCTCATCGAGATCCAGTCGTTCGCGGATCACTTCGCCGAGTGGCTCCGGGTCCACTGGAAGATTCCGGCCGCCGTCCTCGCGGCCGCCATCGTGATCGCCGGCGCGGCTGCCGGCCTGCAGGCCTGGCGCGATCACCGCGAGCTCGCGGCCGCGGGCGCCGTCGCTGCGGCCGACCGCGAGTTTCTCGCCGCGATGGGCGCGCAGCCCGGCACGTCGACCTTTGAGGAGCCCGCGAACCCGGAGACCGGAAAGAAGGCGCGGCGCGAGGCAGCCGATCGGCTCCTCGAGGTCGCGCGAGCGCACGCAGGGACCGGCGCGGCGGTGCAGGCGCGGATCGAGGCGGCGACGCTCCTCGCGCAGGCCGGCGCCGCCGACCAGGCCGTCGACCTCTGGCGCGAGGTGCTCGCGAGCGGCGAGGCCGGTCCGGAGCTGACCGCGCTCGTCCAGGTGCGGATCGCGCAGGCCGACGAGGCCGCGGGTCGCTGGGCCGACGCCGCGAAGGCGTACCAGGAGGCCGGCGAGCAGCGCGCGTATCCGCTCTGGGCGTGGGCGCTCGCCGATGCCGCGCGCTGCCTCGTCGAGGCCGGCGACCGGGACCAGGCGGCGCGCATCGCCGAGCGCCTGCGAACCGACGCGCCGGACGCCGATCTCCCGCCGCATCTCGCGGCGCTGCTCGAGGACCTGCGCAGCGGAGCGCCGCCCGCAACGGCACGCTGACGCGGGGCGAGCCGCGCGCGGCGCGATCGTGCGGCCGTCGCTGCGCATCGCCGGTCACGTCGAGCTGGCGTCGGGTTCGCGGTCGCTCGTACGGAGGCCGCGGTCGTGCGTGTCGAGCGCCGCGCATCCCGTCGCCACCCCGGTCGCGCGCTGGGCGGCGCCCGCCAAGCGGAGCCGGCAACGGCTGCGAAGCCGAGCACTCCCAACCAACCAGGAAGACGCGACCTCTGCGTCGGGGCTCGACGGCTTTTACGTCCGATAAGAAAGATTATGTCAAGTTCTGGAACCGTGACGGCTCGCGGGCTTGCGCGTGGCGCAGGCGCCTTCGAGCAGCCCCGGTGCCCTCTCGCGTGTGCCCGGCGCGAGGGCCGTGTGCTATACGGCGGCGCTCCACGCACCGGGTGAGAACGTGACGGCCTCCTGCTCCGACCAGCCCCGGGTCGACGAGCTCCGGCAGCGCTTCGACGCTCGCGGGCAGGCGCACGTCTTTCGCTTCTGGGAAGCCCTCGACGACGGCGCACGGCGCCGACTCGCGGCGCAGCTCGCAACGCTCGACCTCGGCGCCGTCGAGCGAGCCGTCGAGGCTGCACGACGCCGCGGCAGCGCTGCGCCGATGGCGCTCGAGCCCGCGCCGGTCGAGCGGCTTCCGGAGCACGGCGGCGACGCAGCCGCCCGGGACCGCGCGCGAGCCGACGGCGAGGCGCTCCTTTCGGCCGGCCGGGTCGCGGTCCTCGTCGTGGCGGGCGGCCAGGGTACGCGGCTCGGCTTTCCGGGGCCGAAAGGCGCCCTTCCCATCGGCCCCGTCAGCGACCGATCGCTGTTCGGATTGCAGGCGCAGAAGCTCCTGCGGCTTCGGGCGCGCTACGGCGCCGGCGTTCCGTGGTACGTCATGACGAGCCACGCGACTGACGCGCAGACGCGCGCGCTCTTCGCTCGCGAGGAGCACTTCGGCCTTCCTGGAGACGACGTCTTCTTCTTTCGCCAGGCCTCGATGCCTGCCGTCGACTTCGACGGGCGCCTCGTTCTCGACCGGCCCGACCACGTCTTCGAGAGCCCCGATGGCCACGGCGGCGTCATCCCCGCGCTCGCGGCATCCGGCGCTCTCGACGACCTCGAAGGACGCGGCTGCACGAACGTGTTCTACTACCAGGTCGACAATCCTCTGGTGCGGATCGCGGACCCGGTGTATGTCGGGCTCCACGCCGGCTCCGGCGCGGAGGTCTCGTGCAAGGTGGTCGCGAAGTGCGATCCGATGGAGAAGGTCGGTCACGTGGCGCGCATCGACGGGCGGGTCGGAATCGTCGAATACACCGAGATCGACGCGGCGCAGCGCGACGCGCGCGATGCGGACGGCGCCCTCGTCCACTGGGCGGGCGCGATCTCGATCTACGTCTGGGACACCGCCCTGCTCCGGCGGCTCTCGCAGGCGGCCGATCGCGTGCTCCCGCTCCACGCTTCGCCGAAGGCGATCCCGGTCGCCGGCGACGACGGGCTCGCGGTCGTGCCGGCCGCACCCAACGGCTGGAAGCTCGAGCGCTTCGTCTTCGACGGCCTCCGCTGCGCGAAGCGCGTCGGCGTGGTAGAGACGGGCCGCGAGGAGTACAGCCCGGTGAAGAACGCCGACGGCGGGGAGTCTCCGGCGACGGCGCGGCGGGATCTCTCGGCGCTCTACCGCGGATGGCTCGCGGAGGCCGGGATCGCCCTGCCGCCCGGCGCCGGGCTCGTCGAGATCGATGAGTCTTCGTTCGGCGGAGCACAGGATTTTCTCGCGCGCGGGATCACCCGCGTTGCCCAGGCCGGCGATGCGATTCGCATCGCGAGCGGAGCGAACCGATGACGCGACCCAAGAAGCCCAAGGCCCCCCGCCGGACCGTCGAGCCCGAGGCCGGCAAGAAGCACAGCGAGCTGCTGCCGCAGGACCGGCAGGCCAGGCTCGGCGCCAAGTACGTGTGCTTCTCGTGCAGCGCGCGCTTCTACGATCTCAACAAGCCCGAGCCGCTGTGCCCGAAGTGCGGGGCGGATCAGCGCAGCAAGCCGAAGACCAGCGACGCCGCGCCGGCCCCGCCCGCACCGAAGAAGGCTGCGCCGCGGCCGATGCCCCTGCTCGACGACGACGAAACCGAGGCCGTTCCCTTCGAGGAGGACATGGGCGATCTCGAGATCGAGGGCCTCGAGGCGGGCGACGAGCTCTTCGAGGAAGGGGAAGGCGAGCCCGTCGAGGGCCAGGAGGACGACGTCGAGGAGTCGTAGCGGGCGGGCGTTCGAGCGCCGTCTGAGGCCTCGCCCGCATCCACCCGTCCGAGCGGCGGTTTCAGATCACGCCGGCGGTGCGACCACGAGCGGCTCGCGCCACGGCGCGGGGTGCTCGGTCGCGAGGAAGGCTCGGAGCTCGCTGCGGGTCGGGAGCCCTCCCTGGGCGCCCACGGCGCGGCAGTTCATCCCAGCCGCGGCGTTCGCGGTGCGAAGGCAGGCGTCGGCCGAAAGGCCCTCGAGCAGCGCCCAGATGAACGCGGCGTGGAAGACGTCCCCTGCCCCGGTCGTGTCGGCGACCGGCACCCGAAACGCCGGGCTTTCGATCTCGCGCGTTCCGAGCCGCGCGAGAGCGCCCACCTCTCCGAGCGTCACCACGGCCAGACGCGCGCCGTAGCCGGCGAGCCCGCGCAGCGCATCGCGCGGGTTCGGCGTCCCGAAGAAGCTCTCGGCGAAGCCCTGCGACACGATCGGGAAGTCGACGTGCGCGAGCAGCTCGGCGGTCCCCGGGCCCGGCGTATCCGCATCGAGGACGACCGGAATCCCGGCCTCGCGCGCGACCTTCGCGGCCCAGATCCCGACCTCGGGATCTCCGCCGTCGAGATGCAGCGCACGCGCGCGCTCGATCGATCCGCGCGAGAGGTCGTGCAGGCGCGGCGCGAGCCGCGGATCCCGGTACCAGAGCACGGTGCGCTCGCCGCTGCTGCGGTCGAGCAGGATCACGGCGAGCTGGCTCGGCGCGCCGGCGACCACGCGCACGCCCGAGACGTCGACGCCCGCGTCTCGAAGCGGCGCGAGCGCCCGCTCGCCGGCGTCGTCGTCGCCGACCGAACCGACGAAGGCCGAACGCAGGCCGAGCCGCGTGCACGCGAGGATCGCGGTTGCGACCTGCCCTCCCGGAAGGCGCGTGTAGTCGAGGATGCGATCCTTGCCCGCGAAGCGCGGAAGTCCCTCGACGAGGCAGACGTGGTCGAGCGAGCTCTGCCCGAGCCCCACGACGTCGACGGGCCGGCCGTCGCTTCGGACGGACCAGAGCGGTCCCGCGTCAGCGCTCATCCGCGTACAGCTCCCGGTAGGCGTGCCGGCTGCGCAGCACGCGCTTGATGTAGTTGCGCGTCTCGTCGTAGGGGACCGTCTCGACCCACTCGTCGTCCACTTGCGCGGAATGTTCGGCCAGCCAGCGCTCGACCGCCGCAGGCCCCGCGTTGTAGCTCCCGACGGCCGCCGAAGCCCGGCCGCCGAAGCGATCGAAGAGCGTGCCGAGATACGCGGCGCCGAGCCGGATGTTGGTCGCTGGGTCGGTGAGGAGCGCGTCGCGGTAGCCGGCGAATCCGAGCTGGCCGGCGACTCGCGCGGCCGTCTCGGGCATGAGCTGCAGCAGGCCGACGGCGCCCGCCGGCGACAGGACGGCGGGGCGAAAGCTGCTCTCCTCGCGCATGAGCGCCCAGAGCAGCGGTCGATCGACGCGCCCGCCGTCGGTGCTGCCGCGCCGGACGGCGTCGCCGAACGCACGCGGCCACGCCGCGCGCCACAGGCCCTCCTGGCCTTCGGCGACGCCGAGCGGGAGCGCGTCGGCGTGACGCTTCACGACGACACCGAGCGCGCGATCCCACGCGCCGGCCTCCTGGTAGAGGCCTGCGACGAGCAGCGTGTCGGAGACGTCGCCGGCCCGTGCGGCGAGGCGATCGATCTCCTCGGTCGCGACGCCGCCGAGGCCGGCCTGCACGAGGATGTGCGCGCGCGCCGCGTCTCGCGGCCCGAGCGCGGGCTCGCCCGTCGCGATCGGCGAGCGAGCGCCCGAGGGCCGGGGCAGCGCGCCGCGCTTCGCGAGCCACTCGCGCGCGCGCCAGCCGTAGTACGAGAGCGGCGCGTCACGCACCAGCGCGGTGAGATCGCGCTCGGCGTCTCCCTGCCCTCCCCGCTCGCCCGCGCGCGCGGCCCAGTAACGCGCCTGCCGCTTCGCGACGGCGTCCTGTGCGGCGGCGCCCATCTGCTCGAAGCGCCGCCGCGCGGCC
>JAYRMX010000411.1:0-10759 GCA_041912475.1 Myxococcota bacterium | reverse complement strand
TAGCCCGCGCCGATGATGGCGACGTCGGCATCGACGTCGGTCGCGAGCGGCGGCTTCCGGTCGGCCGGCGGTTCGAGATAGGCCCCGTATTCGGCGAACGCCACGATCGCCCTCCGGCGTCCTTCCGCGCTGCGCGAACGCTCGCTGCGACGAAGGCTATCAGGACTGCGCCGGGAGCACGAGGCCGCACGCCGCTCGACGCAGGAGCCGGGGCGCCTCGTGCTGCGTGCTCGGTGCCGGGTGAGCAGGTCGCGATGGCAGCGTTTCCCGACTGCACGCTCGACGTGGCGGAGCTGATCCGCGCCGCGGGGCCCGCGCAAGGCGCCTGATCGCGGAGGGCGCTGGAACGGCCGCGGACGGAGCAGCCCCTTCGCCGCTTCTGGATCAGCCCGCGGCCTGTAGCGACGCCGCGCGTCGTGCGTGCGGGAGCGCCCACGAGACGACGAGGCCGAGGGCGAGCGCGCCCGCTCCGCATCCGAGATACGTCGCGCGCGCGCCCACGTGGTCGAAGAGCCAGCCGCAGGCGAGGTTCGAGACGATGCCGCCGGCTCCGACGCCGACGGTCGCGAGGAGCGCCTGTCCGGTCGATCGCAGCGGCTCGGGGACCGATTCCTCGACGTAGAGCGTCGCGCCGATGCCGAGCCCCACGACGACGAGGCCGTGCAGCAGCCCGAGCGCCGACGTGATCGCGAGCCCGGCGACGAGGCCGCTCCCGGCCCAGCGAACGCCCGCCGCGACGACGCCGAGGCCGAGCAGCCGGCGCGAGCCGAGCCGCGCGAGCAGCGTTCCCGAGAGCGCCATCAGCGGGATCTCGAGCAGCACCATCCAGATCCACATGCGGCTCACGTCCTCGATCCCGCCGCCGAGCGAGCGGACGAAGAGCGGGAAGAGCTGAATCGGCCCGTTGATGAACAGGTGCACCGCGAAGCAGTAGGCGAGGAGCCGCAGCATCGGCGGATGCCGCAGGAGCTGGCGCAGGCCGTCGTGCGGTGCGCGCAGCGAGACGGCGCCCTCGCGCGGGAGCGTGAGCGCGATCGCGGCGCCGGCCAGCGCGAGCACGGCGATCGCCGGGAACATCCACGCGAGGCCCGGCGGGGCGGCGCCGTTCGCGCCGCCTCCGAACGCGCCTCGCAGCACCGGCGGAAACGAGACGACGAGCACGAGATAGCCGACGGTCCCGCACGCGCGCGCGATGCCGAAGGCGTGGCGCCCCGCATCGCGCAGGATCGCGAGGCTCACCGACATCGCCATCGGGATCGCCGAGGTCCAGAAGACGGCGAGCAGGGCCGTCGCCGCGAGCAGCGCGGCGAAGCCCTGCGCGCCCGCGACCGCGAGCTGCGCGAGCCCGGCCCCCGCCGCGACCAGCGCGAGCACGCGGCCTCGCGCCCCCGAGCGGTCGGCGAGCTGCCCCCAGAGCGGCTGCGCGACCATGCCGACCACCGGCAGCGCCGACACGACGGCGCCGACTTCGAAGCCCGAGAGCCCCGCGCTCTCGCCGAGATAGAGCGAGAAGAACGGGAAGAAGATCCCGACGGCGCCCATGTACACGAACCAGAAGGCGCCGAGGCGGACGAGCGGCGACACGCCGCCGAGGATAGCCGCTACCGGCGATCGATCGGCTGGTACGCGAGCCCGGTCGGCCCGTCGTAGCGGCCGCGCGGGCGGTAGATGCGGTTGTTCGCGTACTGCTCCATCACGTGCGCGCACCATCCCGCGACGCGGCTCATCGCGAAGACCGGCGTGAACAGGTCGTGCGGAATGCCCATCGCGTGGTAGACGGTCGCCGAGTAGAAGTCGACGTTCGGGAGCAGTTGCTTTTCGCGCTGCATCACCTCGTCGATGCGGATGCTCATCTCGTAGAGGTGAGACTGCCCCGTCTCGCGTGTGATCTTCTCGCTCATCGCGCGCAGGATCTTCGCGCGCGGGTCGCCTTCCTTGTACACGCGATGGCCGAAGCCCATCACCTTGCGCTTCTCGGCGAGGGCGTCCTTCAGGAACGGCTCGATCGCGTCCATGCTGCCGATCTCGAGCAGCATCCGCATCACCTGCTCGTTGGCGCCGCCGTGCAGCGGGCCCTTCAGCGTCCCGATCGCCGCCATGATGCTCGAGTAGATCCCCGATTCCGTGCTCGACGTGACGCGCGCCGAGAACGCCGAGGCGTTGAGCTCGTGGTCGGCGTGCAGGATGAGGCAGGTGTCGAACTGCCGGACGCGCTCGGAAGACGGCTCCTTGCCGAAGAGCATGTAGAGGAAGTTCCAGGCGATGCCCTTGTCGGGCTGCGGCTGGAGCGGCCACTGGCCGCTGCGGACGCGGTGGTACGCAGCGATGATCGTTCCGAAGCGCGCCGTCATCCGGATCGACTTGCGGCGCGTGGCCTCGTCGGTCATGACGTTCGCGTCGGGGTCGTGGAGCGAGAGCCCGGCCACGACGGCGTGCAGGAAGTCCATTGGATGCACGTTGGTCGGAAGGCCGTGGAACCAGCCGAACGACCGCGGCGGCAGCGCCATCTTCTCGCGCAGCGCGCTCTCGAAGTCGGCGAGCTCCTTGCGCGACGGGAGATGGCCGTGCCAGAGCAGGAATGCGACCTCCTCGAAGCTGGCGTTCGCCGCGAGGTCCTCGATCGTGTAGCCGCGGTAGATGAGCGTCGATCCGTGAATGGCGCTGATCCGCGTATGGCACGCCACCACGCCTTCGAGACCGCGATCGATCGCGCCGTCGTACTCCTTCACCGCCTCCGCCACGCCCGTCTCCTCCTGCCGTCCCGATGGGGGCTCCCGCGCTGCAGGATACCGAGGGAGAGCGCCGCGCGCGGCCCCACTTGACACCCCCGGGAGGGTCTCGTTCCCTGCGGCGCCATGCCGCCTCCTCCCACCCGGCTCCGGCGCGACCTGCGCGCGATCCTGCTGGACGGCGCAGCGTTCAGCGTGATGGTGGGCGGCGGCGAGACGTACCTCGCGCCGTTCGTTCTCGCGGCCGGTCTCGGCGAGGTGCAGGCCGGCTTCATCGCGTCGCTGCCTCCGCTCGCCGGCGCCGTGCTCCAGCTCGCATCGCCCGCCGCGGTGCGGCGCCTCCACTCGCACCGTCGTTGGGTCGTGCTGTGCGCGCTCGTTCAGGCCGCGAGCTTCCTGCCGCTCATCGTCGCCGCGCTCGCCGGGACGATTCCCGCGACGGCTGCGTTCCTCGTCGCAACGATCTACTGGGGCGCGGGAATGAGCACCGGCCCCGCGTGGAACACGTGGATCGGAACGCTCGTCCCGCGCGGCATTCGCGCGAGCTACTTCGCCCGGCGAACGCGCATCACGCAGATCGGGACCGTCGCCGGCCTGCTCGCGGGCGGCGGTCTGCTCGCTGCGGGCAAGGCCGGCGGATGGGAGATGCGCGCGTACGCGGCGCTCTTCGTGCTCTCCGCCGCGTGTCGCTTCGCGTCGGCGGGCTTCCTCGCGAGCCAGAGCGAGCCGGTGCCGATGCCGCCCGAGTTCCGTCGCGTGCCGGCGCGCGAGCTGGTCGCGAACCTTCGCCGCAGTCACGAAGGGAAGCTCCTCGGCTACATGCTCGCCGTGCAGATCGCGGTGCAGATCTCCGCGCCGTTCTTCGCGCCGTACTGGCTGAAGCAGCTCCACCTCTCGTACGAGCAATACATGGGGCTGGTGGCGGTGTCGTTCGGCGCGCGCATCGCGGTGATGCCGGCCTTCGGAGCGCTCGCGCGGCGCTTCAGCGCGCGCAACCTGCTGTGGTGCGGCGGGCTCGGAATCGTCCCGATGGCCGCCCTGTGGCTCGTCTCGGAGTGGTTCCCGTATCTCGTCTTCGTCCAGATCCTCGCCGGCGTCGTGTGGGGCGCGTGGGAGCTCGCGACCTTCCTGCTCGTCTTCGAGACGATCCGCGAGGAGGAGCGAACGAGCATCCTCACGACGTTCAATCTCGCGAACTCGGCGGCGATGGTGGCGGGCTCGCTCCTCGGCGGTGCGATCCTGCACCGGCTCGGCGAGGAGAAGATCGGCTACATGACGATCTTCGCGCTCTCGTCGAGCGTTCGCCTGCTCACGCTGCCGCTGCTGCGGCGCGTTCCGAACGTTCGGCTCTCGCCGCGGCCGATCGCGACGCGTACCGTCGCGCTCCGCGCCGGCGAGGCCGCCTCCGACGACCGCCCGGTGCTGCCGAGCATCGACGAAGACGAGCCGGACGCCGGCGGATCGAGCGCGCCGCGCCGGTGACCGGCGGCGCTGCGCCACCGCGCGCGGCCGCCGGAGCTCCCGCGGCTCGCTCGCAGCTCCCGGCCCTCGGTGATAGCGTTTCGAACGACCCACCCCGCGGTCCCCGGAGTCGGCCACGCAGGGCCGAGGGTCCGCTCGAGGCCTCTCGGATGGGAAAGCCGGCGCGAGAAGCCGGCGCGATCGAGTCGTACCTCCGTGCCGGGACCCGCATGACACCCGACGAGCCTCGCGCGAAGCTGGTGAGGAACGAGCCGGGCGATCTCCCGGCGCACGCGCCGTATCTCTCGAGCGTGCGGGAGCGACACCGCCGGAAGGCGGCGCTCTGGCGAGTCTTCGAGGGGGCGGACGCATCGGCCGGCGATTGACGAGACGGCCCTGTCCGGCGACGCGGGACCCGCTGCGGATGCGCCACGCTCTTCGCGCGCTCGATGCGCTCGCGTTCTCGAGCGCGTGGGTGGCGGCGGGGGCGGGCGCCGCGTGCGCCGCGGCAGCGCGCGCTCTCTCGGTGCCCGTCTCCATCCCGGCGGTGGCGCTCGCCATCGGCGGCACGCTCGCGGTCTACAACGTGGATCGCTTGCGCGACCTCGAGCGCGACCGCGAGACGTCTCCGCTTCGCAGCGCGTTCGTGCTGCGGCATGCGCGGGCGCTCCGCGTTCTCGCGGCTGCGGGCGGCGCCGTGGCCGTCGCATCGGCGCTTCGCGCCGGCCCGCGCGTGGCGGCGCTCGCGGGCGCCGTCCTCGCGCTCGGCCTTCTGCACCGGCGGATGAAGGGGATCCCGTTCGCGAAGGCGTTCTACATCGCCGGCGCGTGGACGGCCGTCGTCGCCGGCGTCCCGGCCCTCGTCGGCCCCGAGCCCCGCGGCATTCCCGGCGTCGTGCTCGCGCTCTACCTCACGCTCTTCGGCAACGCAGTCGCCTCGAGCGCGCGCGACGGCGAGGCCGGACCCGCGCTCGTCGGCGTCGGCCGAGCGCTCGCGATGGCCCGCGCCTGTGCGTTCGCGGGGCTCGCCATCGCGGCCCTCGCTCCGGAGCCGGCGAGCCGGATCGCCTCGATTCCGCTCCTCACGCTCCTCGCGCTCGCCGCCTTCCGTCCGACGGAGCGCTACGGCCTCGTCGTTCTCGACGGCGCGCTCCTCGCCGGCGGCGCGCTCGCGCTGCTCGTCTGACCGCGCGGCGGGCGGAGGAGCTTCGCACCGGCCGCTCGAAAGTCGGCGGAATCCGATTGCAGAACCATCCGCGGCGGGAGTAGGATCGTCTCTGCACTCGTGAGCATCGCTTTGCCGTCGATGGCGCCCGGCCGTCGGCGAGCCCACCTCGCCGATGCGTCGCGCCAGCCGAACGGCGCACGAACGGGAGGGTGCGATGAGCAAGTACACGCCCGCGGTCGCGACGGGTCTCGATCGGATGCGCGAGCTGGCGAAGGGCAACTTCGATCTGCGGTGGATGGAGTCGAACCCTGCGGGATGGGGGCACGCATCGTCTCCGGGGCCGGCAGGGCTGCGGCTCACCGACATCGAGCACGGCCACTACGCGCGCGTTCCGGAGCACGGCTCGTCGCACGGCAGCATGGCGCCGCGCGGAGCGCACGTGCCGGCGGACACGCCGTCGCTCGGCATGTACGACCTCAACGAGAAATCGGAGGTGTGGGCCGAGAACGCCGGCCTCCTCTACGACGAGGCCGTCGTGCGGCAGTGGAACTCGGTGACCGACGTTCCCTGGCACGAGCTCCAGAAGCTCCCGGACGACATCGAGCGCGCCGTGTGCCAGATGTGCACGGGCCTCACGGAGGTCGAATTCGTCGCGGGCGACATGCCGGCCAAGTGGCTCTGCCGCATCAATCACGACTTCCACGAGGTGAAGCTCTTTCTCGCGAGCCAGATCATGGACGAGGCCCGACACCTCGACGTGTTCCGCAAGCGCGCGCTCGCCAACGGCGGCGGGCTGCTGATGGCGTCGCCCGGGCAGGAGAAGCTGCTCGCGGCGATCCTCGAAGCGCCCGACTACACGACCGCGAGCGCCCTCATGCACATCTTCGGCGAGGGCTTCGTGCTGACGCTGTTCCGCCAGGGCGAGTTCCTCGCGCCGACCGAGGTCGAGAAGACGATCTTCCGCCTGTGCATGCAGGACGAAGCGCGGCACGTGGCCTACGGCGTCAAGCACCTCGCGTACTTCCTCGAGCGCCATCCCGACCGGGCGGAGCAGGTGCACGCGATCCTCGACGTCGGCGAGCAGGCCGTCTTCACGCTCACGCTCGAATCGCAGACCGTGGAGCCGCGCGCGATCCTCGCCGGCGGCGGCATCGCCAACATCGAGCTCGGCATGGCCCGCATGGGATTCATCTACGCCAAGCAGGTGAAGGAGTACCTGCGGCGCCTCGAGATCGCCGGGCTCGACCGCGAGCCGCGCCTCACGATCCCGAAGGAGATCCCGTTCGCCGAGCTGGCCGCGTAGTCGGCGCCGGAGGTGACGCCATGGCCGATGAGACGCTCTTCCCCTCGACGCAGTGGTTCGAGGCGCTCGCGCGCCGCATGGAGCGGAACGCGGACGCCTTCCGGTCGCTCGGATCCGTCGACTGCACGATGATCGTGAAGGTCGACGCGCCGGGCGGCACGGAGCTGTACGAGATCGTCTTCGAAGGCTTCGCGGCGCGATCGGTGCGCCCGCTCGCGCGCCTCGCGGACGCCGCCGCCGAGCACTTCGTTCTCGAAGCGTCGCTCGACACCTGGCGCGACATGATCGAGAACATCCGCGCCAACGGCGGCCCCGACCTCACGCACACGCTCAACTACCTGACCTTCCCCGACGACCCGATGCGCGTCAGCGGCCCCGACCAGCTCGAAGTCGACGCCTTCTACCGCTACAACGAGAGCCTGCAGCGCTACTTCAACGGCGCGGCGGACCTCGCGACGAGGTACGGCTCGCCGGCCTGAGCGGCTGGCGGGGCGCGCGGCGCCAGATCGACACGGAGAGGTGTCGCGAGTCCGGCGAGGGGCGCGGACCGATGGACTGGAAGCGGCCGGCGCCGAGCGACGCCGGCCGCACCGTTCGGTCTAGAGGCCCGGCGCCTCCGTGACGAGGCTGTTCTGGATGAGCTCCGCCGTCGGATGGGCGATTGCGTCCGCCCAGAAGCTCTGCCACTCCGTGTCCTTCTCGAGCTTCTCGCCGAACTTTCCGAACTCGGCCCATCCGGCGTGCTCGATGACGTAGCCCACCGTCATGGGCTGTCCGCCGATCATGCTCTGCCAGACGCGCACCGTGCCGCCGAGCCGCTCGTGGATCTTCTTGGCCGTCGCGACCTTCGCGAAGAACTCCTGGAGCTTTCCGTCGCGCGCACGCCACGTCGCGACCTGAGCGATTGCCGCCATGTGAACTCCTTCTCGTTCTTGTTGCGTCCACGGGCCGAAACGAGCGCAGATCAACATCGACGAAAGCGGACGAGAAACAGATGCGGAAGCCGAGAGGCCTGACCCGTTCTCTCATTGCCCCATGCAGCGACTCATACGCGCAATGAACAGCTCTGTCTACGAGAAACTCCGCCGCGACATTCGATCTCGATGCAGCGACGCGACGCGCATGCTTCGTGCAGGATGCGCGCCGAAGTCGGCATTGCGAGATTCGGCACGCACGCGCATGCGCGAGTGCGAACGCATCTTCGGAAAAGAGTCGAAGACGAGCCCGAGCGCCTCGTCGCTCGGCCGCCGTTCTTCGAGCTGCCCGCCAGCCGCCTCCGCCGAGAGCGGCTGGCGCCACGCCACGCCGGCTCGGTCCTGCCTTCGGCGCTACGTGTCCCGCCGGCGACGTGTGCGCAGCGCGACGCCAGCTCCAGCGAGGCACGAGGCCACCAGGACCGCCGTCCCGGGTTCGGGGACAGCCGCGTAGCGGGCGCTCACGGAGAGGAGACCGTCGAACCGCAGAGTTTCCGGCGCCGCGTCCGGCGGCGCGAAGCCGAACCAGTCGACGGCATACGTGAGGGGCTGCAGCAGGAAGGCCGGCAGCGATGCGTCGAACCGGAGCGTCTTCCCCGACACGCCGCCGCCGTCCGCACAGGTGAAGCCGCCCGCCAAGATCGCAGAGCATCCGCCGGAGCCCGTGCCGAAGAGAGCGTTTCCCTGGGCGATCACGTCGCCGCTCGCGGAGGTGAGCGTCTGCGACACCTGGGCGAAGAAGATCGGCTCGCCGGTCGCATCCGGGAACGTGAACGAAACGGAAGCCGACGCGGGGCCCAGCAGGATCGTCGCTCGCTGGAAGGTCCAGTGGGCGGCGTCCGGCTCCGGCAAGCCCGGAATCAGCCAGCTCGCCAGCCCTTGCGCCGTGTGGATGTCCGACGCAGCCGCGATCGTGAGCACGCCAGCGGAGACCGAGCTCTGCCACGGGATCGCGTCGCCCCGGGCGGCAAGAGGACCGAGCAACACCGCAGAGAGACACAGGAGGAGAGCACTCGAGGAGGTGCGTCGCATTGGCTTCCTCTCATCCGCCCTCCCGATCGCCATCCTACCACGCCAGGCGACACGACGCCGAGCGCTCCCGCGCCGCTCCCCGGCCAGCGGCGGCCCGGTGCCGCGCTGGCGTCGGGCTTCACAATGCTGCGTCGCAGTTTCCGGGCGACCTGCCTAACTTCTCTACTCGTGGACGCGCGAGGCCGGTCTAGAATCCCGGCCCTGAACGCCGGCACACGGGAGGCAAGATGAGCGAGCTGTCGTCGTGGGATGACTATCCCGTCCACCAGATCGCCGAGCCGGTCCGGCACGTCGGGACGAGCGATCGGAACTTCTACGACCGGTACTACTTCAACCTTCACGGATCGAGCGGCGAGCTCTTTCTCGTGATGGGCCTCGCGCAGTACCCGAATCTCGGCGTGCAGGACGCCTTCGCGGTCGTTCGGCGCGGCCCGCTCCACCGGGTCGTTCGCGCATCGCGCGCCCTCGGAGACCGGATGGACAGCCGCGTCGGGCCGTTTCGCGTCGAGGTCGTCGAGCCGCTTCGCAAGCTGCGCGTGAAGCTCGACGAGACGGAGCACGGGCTATCGTTCGACCTGCTCTGGGAGGGATCGGTCCCGGCGATTCAGGAGCCGAAGCACTTCATCCGCAAGTACGGCCGCGTGCTGTTCGACTGCAGCCGGTTCGGGCAGACGGGGCGATGGTCGGGATCGCTCACCATCGGAGGCGAAACGACCGAGATCACGCCCGACCGCTGGAAGGGCGCCCGCGACCGCTCGTGGGGCGTGCGTCCCGTGGGAGAAGCCGAGCCGCCGGGGATTCGCGGCCCGGAGCCGCAGATGACGGGCATGTGGATCTACGCGCCGATGCAGTTCGACGACCACACCATTCACTGTCTCTTCAACGAGACCAACGACGGAAGGCGGCCGCTGCAGGAGGCCGTTCGCGTCTGGTCCGACCCGAAGCGGGCGCCGGAGCCTCTCGGCCGCCCCGACTGCCGCCACACGATCACGCCCGGGACGCGGATGATCGAGGCGTCGGTGCTGTGCTTCCCGGACGCGCCGGGCGGAGCCTTCGAGGTGCAGGTGACTCCGCTCACGCACTGCTTCATCGCGATCGGAACGGGGTACGGCGTCGATCCGGACTGGCGTCACGGGATGTACCAGGGAGATCTCGTCGTCCAGGGCCGCGACTGGAACCATGCCGAGCTCACGCCGCTCGGACAGCTCACGCTGGTCGACCACGTCGCGCGCTTCGAGTACGCGGGAAACGTCGGCTACGGGCTGTTCGAGCACGCATTCATCGGAGCGTTCGACCGCTACGGGATCACGGGCGGAACGTACGGCGGCCGCTAGCCCCGTCCGCCGGCGCCGGGGCCGCGCCGCGCGAGTCCGGCGCGAGCGGCCACGGGTCGAGCGCGCCGGGGCCGTGCGCGTGCACGATCTCGGGCGTCACCGCGTTCGCGCGCGCGACGTCGCGCAGCAGAAAGGCGCTCTGCCTGGGCGTGCGCCGCAGCTCCGGGTCTTCATGATCCATCGCGACGATCCCGAGCTTCTTCTCGAAGCCCTCGCGCCACTCGAAGTTGTCGGTGAAGGTCCAGTGCAGGTAGCCGCGGACGTCGCAGCCCGCCGCGATGGCGCGGTGCACCTGAGCGAGGTGCGAGAGCAGGTAGCGCCTGCGCGCGTCGTCGCCCGAGTCGGCGCAGCCGTTCTCGGTGATCCAGATCGGCTTGCCGAACGTGCGGCGAACGAGGTCGAGCACGTGGAAGAAGCCCGGGGGATAGACCTGCCAACCCATCTCGGTTCGCTCGAGGCCGGGCGGGCAGGCGTGGCCGCCGCTCTTCACGTTCGAGATCGTGTCGAGCCCGAGCCGCGCGCTGATGCGCGTGTAGTAGTTGACGCCGACGAAGTCGACGCTCCCGGCGAGGCCGGAGATGGCGCGGCCCAAGCCGTAGGGCGCCGCCACGCGCCCCGTCGCGACGCTGCGATCCCATGCGCCGAAGCTGCTGCGCTCGATCGCGCGCGCGAGCGGCTTCTCGAGCGCGTGGCGCAGTCCGCTCTCGTGAAAGGGCTCGACGAGCTGGTACGCGCCCGCAAAGCCCGCCATCACCGCT
>JAYRMX010000410.1:0-3894 GCA_041912475.1 Myxococcota bacterium | reverse complement strand
GAATCCGCGCGACTCGATCCCGAGCACGCGCTCGACGCCCGCCCCCCGGAACGGCTCGGCCATCGCGTCGACGGCGTACGAGAGGCCGCGCGGGTCGGCCAGCAGCGGCGTCACGTCTCGAAACAGGATCCCCGGCTTGGGGAAATCGGGGATCTCGCGCACGAGGCGCCGCAGCTGCGAATCACGGTCGGGCATCGGCATCGGGTTCGTTCCTCTCACGGCAGGTACAGGATCGGGTTGTCGGGCTTTCGCTGGCGGCGGATCTCGAAGTGAACGTGGGGGCCGGTCGCGTTTCCGCTCTCTCCGGATTCCGCGATCACGTCTCCCTTCTCGACGAAGTCGCCCGGCGCGGCGAAGTTCTTCTCGTTGTGCGCGTAGAGCGAGGTGTACGGCCCCGCGTGGCGCACGACGATGAGGTTGCCGTAGGCGCCGAGGGCGTCGCTATAGACGACCTTGCCGGCCTCCGCGGCACGCACGGGAGTGCCCTCCGGGACGGCGATGTCGATGCCGTCGTGGGCGCGGCCGTTCTCCGGGGCGAAACACGTCGTGATCTTGCCGCGAACGGGCCATTCGAACGCGACGTCGGCCTCGCGGCGCGCCTCCTCCTGCCGCTCGTGGCGCAGCTCGCTCGGGAGGTTGCAGCCCCGCACGAGCGGCGTCTCGGCGAGGGCCGGCGCCTCGTCGCCCGGCAGCGGGCTGGCGCCGGGAACGAAGATCCGCGTCCCGGCCGCGATCCGGTGCGGATCGTCGATCCGGTTCGCGCGCAGGATCGTTTCCACCGGGATCGCGTAGCGCTGCGCGAGCTGCCAGACCGTCTCGCCGCGCGCGAGCTCGTGGTAGAAGCCCTTGCCGCCGAGCGCTTCGGGAGCGGACGGGCCGCGCGAGCCCGAGCACGCGGCGAGCAGCGCGAGCAGGAAGACGAGCGCTAGGCGGCCCAACCGTTCGCCCCCACCAGATCGACGAAGCGACACCGTCCCAGGTTCTCTCGCACGAGCCCGTCGCCCGTCCGCCGGACGCGGAACAGGCACTGCGCGTCGCGTGTCCCGATGGGCGCGACGAGGCGTCCACCGGGGGCGAGCTGCTCGAGGAGTGGGGGCGGAATCGCCGGCGCACCGGCGGTGACGAGGATTGCGTCGAAGGGCGCGTCGGCCGGGCGGCCGAGGCTGCCGTCGCCGAGATGGACGACGACGTTCGCGACGCCGAGGGCGTCGAGGGCGCGCCGCGCGCGGGCCGCGAGGCCGGGGAGCCTCTCGACCGAGATCACCTGCGCAGCGAGTCGCGAGAGCACGGCGGACTGGTAGCCGGAGCCGGTGCCGACCTCGAGGACACGGTCCTCGGCGCGAAGGGCGAGCGCCGCGCTCATGACGCCAACGATGCCGGGAGCCGAGATCGTCTGGCCGTCGCCGATGGGAAGCGCCGTGTCGGAGTAGGCCTGCACCTGGAGGGCCTCGGGCACGAGCTGATGGCGCGGGACGGCCTCGAGCGCGGCGAGCACGCGCGGGTCGCACAGCCCCGCCTTCGAAAGACGCTCGACCATGCGCCGCCGCTGAGACGCGAACACGTCTCGCCGCGAAGCCGCTCGGATCGTCACGGACTGCCCCCCGGGTCGCAGCTTAGATCGCAAGCCCGCGGCAAGGCAAGAGATCGGGGGACGGCGGGAGGCCGTGCCGGGCATGGCGGCGAGCCGTCTGCGCGCGGACGCGAGCATCCGAGTCGCGGCCCGCCCGCTGCCGGCCGTCTCGGCTCTCGCGCGGGGTCTGCCGCCTGCCCGGCCGGCTCCGGAAGCGGCCGCAGCGCTCAGCCGGGCGATCCCGTTCGCGCGTCCTCCGCGGCGACGGCGCCGCGAGCTTCGGCCGAGCGCACCAGCTCCGCCACGGTGAGGGCGAGCGCCCGCGCGGCCTCGAGCAGTCCCTCCTCGGCGGACGGCGACGCCGCCGCGTCCGCGAACGCGCGGGTGTGGAGCTCGAGGCCGGACCCGATCGGAAAGTTCGGGTGAATCGTCGGCACCACCCGCGACACGTGCGTGATGTCGCTCGATCCGATCTTCTCGTCGGGCGCGTGGTCCGTTTCGGCAAGACCGAGCCGCTCGAGCTGGCGCCGGTAGACCGACGCGAGGGCCGCATTCGGCCGCATCGGCGGCGACGCTCCTTCGAGCCGCGTCGCCTCGAGCTTCGTCCCGGTCGCTTCGGCGGCGCCGCGCGCACAGGCCTGCACCCGCGCGTCGACACTCTCGAGCGTCGCATCGTCGAGCGCGCGGACCCAGACGCGTGCCGCGGCCCGCTCCGGGATCACGTTCGGCGCGCGGCCGCCGTCGGTGACGATCGCGTGAACGCGCGCCGTGCGCGGAAGCTGCTGCCGGAGCAGGCCGATCCCGACGAGGAGCTGGACCACGCCGTCGAGGGCGTTGATCCCCTGCTCCGGGTACGCCGCCGCGTGCGACGCACGGCCGTGAAAGACGAAATCGAACTTGCGATTTCCGAGAAAGAGCCGATGCGCGCGCCGCATGTCCGAAGCGTGCGCCATGAGCGCCGCGTGGACGCCCCGAAAGACGCCGGCCTCGACGAGCCTTCGCTTCCCGAGCCCGATCTCCTCCGCAGGGCATCCGACGACGAGCAGATGCAGCGCGTCCGGCGGGATCTCGTCCGCGAGCGCCGCGGCGGCGAGCAGGCTGGCCGGCCCGGAGAGGTTGTGACCGCACGCGTGGCCGAGGTCGGGAAGCGCGTCCATTTCCGCGAGCAGCGCGATGCGCAGCGGAGCGTCGCTCCGGCCGCGCCGCGCGACGAAGGCCGTCTCGAGGCCCGCGCTGCCGGCCTCGATCTCGAAGCCGCTCGCCGAGAGCAAGGCCCGGTAGCGCTCGCTGGCGCCGCGCTCCTCGAGCGCGAGCTCCGGGTTCGCCGTCATCCAGCGCGCGAGCGCGACGGCCTCCGGCGCCCTGCGCGCGATCGCGGCCAGCAGCCGCTCGGCCTCCTCGGCCGCCGCGGCGACCGCCCGCGCGCTGCCCGTCGGATCCGGCCTCGCCATGCCCTTCTCTCGGCTCTCGCGAGAATCCGCTGAAGGAGGACCCCAGGAAGGTATCTTCCGCCGCGAGACGGGTGCGACGCCGAGCGTCGCCGGTTCGGCCCCGCCGCGCGCGGGACGTGACGAAGGAGGAAGACGTGCCCGGGTTCATGATCCGCTGGCTCATCGTCGCGCTCGGCCTCTGGGTGGCCGAGCAGATCCTGCCCGGCATCGAGATCGACGACGTCCCGACGCTCCTCCTCGCCGCCGCGCTGCTCGGGTTCGTGAACGCCGTCGTCCGGCCGCTCGTCGTGATCCTCACGCTCCCGATCACCCTCGTGACGCTCGGCTTCTTCCTGCTCGTCATCAACGGCCTCATGCTCGAGCTCGTCGCGTGGCTCCTCCCGAAGGTGCACGTCGCCGGCTTCGGCGACGCCTTCCTCGGCTCGCTCATCGTCAGCATCACCGGCTGGGCCGCCTCGTCTCTCATCGGACCCTCCGGCCGCGTCGAGGTCCTCGTCATCGGCCGGACCGGCGGGACTTGAACCCACGACCTCCTGAGCCCGTCGAGGGCGGAAGCGCTGCACGCCCCTGATTCGATTCGACGCTTTCCGGTGTCGACCGCCGTGTCAGCACTATGTCAGCACGGCGAAGGCGATTGCGGCGCCTATTGACACCGTACAGTGTCACTTTCAGTCGAGCGTCCGCGCCGTCAGGGGCCCAGCTCCGCCTTCACCTTCTCCCAGGGGATGCTGTCGCCCGGCTCGGCCAGCGCCTTGCGCGCCTCCTCGAGGTCGATGCGGTCCTCGATCGCTTCGAGGAACGCGAGATCCTCGGCCGTCACGATCGCCGCGACCGGCTCGCCGTCCTCGGTGAGCGTGAAACGCTCCCGCTCCT
>JAYRMX010000409.1:0-1998 GCA_041912475.1 Myxococcota bacterium | reverse complement strand
GGCATGCGAGCGTCCACTCGGCGCGAACCGGCGCCCGCTGGTAGCGCTCGCGCATCGCCTGATTGCGCGCGAAGCCGCCGCTCGCGAGGACGACGCCTCGCGCTGCGCGGATCGCGATCTCGCGGCCGTCCCTCTCCGCGACGACGCCCGCCACGCGCCCGTCCTCGAGGGCGAGCCGCGTGATTCGCGTACCGAGCCACAGCGGCACGCCGAGCTCGTCCAGCGAGAGGCGTAGCGGCGCGACGAGCGCCTGGCCCATGCACAGCAGGTGCGCTCCCGTCGCGCGGCCCCAAAGGGTTCGGAGCAGAACCTTCGCCGCGACGAGCAGCGATCGGGCGCGGCGCAAGAAGAGCGCGAGCTCTCGCACCTCGCCGGTCGTGAGTGCGAGGTCCATCGGAAATCCGTACGGACGCGGCCGGAGATCTCGGAGCAACGGGCCGAGCGCTGCGCCACGAAAGATCCCCGGGTCGAGCGCGCGGCCGCCGCGCATCGCACCGGGAAGCTCCGGGTAGTAATCCGGGTACTCGCGGTTCACTTCGAGGTGAAGCCGCGAGCGGTCGAGCATGTACGCGACCATCTCCGGCGCCTTCTCGAGGTACGCCTCGCGACGCGCCGCCGGCACGCGATCGCCGACCGTGGCGTCGAGGTACGCGCGGGCGTCCTCGAGCGAGTCGCGGATGCCCGCGCCCGCCATCAGCGGATGGTTGGGCACCCAGAGGCCCCCGCCCGAGCAGGCGCTCGAGCCGCCGAAGCACTCGCTCTTCTCTGCGACGAGGGCGGTCATTCCCTCGCACGCGGCCGTGATCGCGGCCGTCATCCCGCCGGCTCCGGAGCCGATGACGAGCAGGTCGACCGTCTCGCGCGCGCCCGGCATCGCCATCCTCTTCCGCGGCGGCCCTCGCCGCCAAGGTGCTGAAACCAAAGCGGATCGTAGGTCGCGTGAGGGGCGGAGGCGGCGCGATTCATGGGCCGCTACGGTCAATGTCGTGACTCTTCCGGCCAGATTCGGCCTCCGCGCCGGCCCCGCTCTACCGCGCCGCCGGCAACGGCTCGAGGCGTGACGAACGGCGCCGGCCCCGGCGCCCAGCGGATCGCCGCGGGCCTCGCCCTGCCGATCGTGGGCCAGCTCCGCGCCGCGGGCGCCGGCGTCGAGGACCTCCTCGCGCGCTTTGGCCTCTCGGAAGAGCGCCTGCTCCTGCCCGAGACGCGGATCGCGCACGAGACGTGGATCGACCTGCTCGAAGCGGCTCGCGACGTGACGAACGACCCGCACTTCGCGCTTCGCGCCGCCGCGCTGCCGGTCCCGGGGCTGCTCCACGTTCTCGGTCATCTCGCCGGAAGCGCGAAGACTGCCGGCGACGCGTACGCCGTCGCGGCGCGCTACCTGCGCGTTCTCCACGAGGGGATGAGCCTCGCGCTCGACCGCGACGGCGACAGCGTCGCGTGTCGCCTCGTCACGGCGGAGGGGCTGCGGTTTCCGCCGATCGCCACCGAGTTCTTCATGGCGAAGTGGGTGTGCTACGGGCGCAAGATCTTCGGCGACGTCGAGATCGGCCTCACCGAAGTGCGCTTCGCGCACGCGGCGCCGCCCGAAACCGGCGAGTACCTGCGCGTCTTCCGCTCGGCGGTGATCTTCGGCGCCGGCTGCAACGCGCTGGTCGGCCCGGCGAGCATCCTCGCGCTGCCGATGGCGAACGCCGATCCCGTGCTCGCGTCGATGCTGGAGGAGCGGATCGAGCGACTCCTCGCTCAGTTCTCCGATCACCCGCCGACGACGCGCCGCGTTCGCGAGTGGCTCGTCGCGCGGCTCCAGGGCGGCGACCCCGCGATCGGCGGGCTCGCGAGCGACCTGCACATGAGCGAGCGAACGCTGCGAAGGCGCCTGGGCGATGAGGGAACGACCTTCAAGCGGATCCTCGATCAGGTCCGCCGCGAGCTCGCGATCGGATACGTGCAGGAGGGAGCGCTCTCGACCGGCGAGATCGCCTTCCTGCTTCG
>JAYRMX010000408.1:0-4517 GCA_041912475.1 Myxococcota bacterium | reverse complement strand
GGCCGCGGGTGGGGGCGCGCCCCCGCCACTGCCCGAGGGCGCCGGGGGGGCCGCGCGCCGCGGCTCCGGCCGGACCCGCGGGGTGCCGGGGGAGGTGGGCGCTGTGGGGCCCCGCCCCCCACGACGGGTCGGCGACCGGGCGGTTCGTCAGGTCTCTATGGAACGAGGTTCGCCCGCGCAGCGCAAGCGAAACCTCGGGGTGGGCGGCGCCGGCGCACCACGTTCGCGAGCGCGGGCGGTGCGGCGTTCGGCAACCCGAACGCGCGGCTGCGCGCACCCCGGCCCGCCGCGTGGCGCATTGTGGCAAGATGCGGGAGCGGGCAGGGCCGTAGCATCGAGGCGTACGGCGCGCCCGAGACGCCGCAGCGAGCCGCCGAGCGGTGAGCCGCGACCCGCGGCTCACCAAGGGGCGAGCGGCGGTCTGGGTTCGCCTCGATCCGCATTTCGCTGGGAGGGCGTCCGGTGGCTTTGCACACGACGAACCGCCGGGCGCTTCGCGCTTCGGCGCTGGCGATGGCCCTGCTCTTCACGCCGATGGCGGCGAAGGCCGATCCGCCCGCGGCGGCGGCCGCTCCCGATCGCGACTGGGACGCGATGATCTTCGGCTACGGGTGGCTCTCTTCGCTGAAGGCCGACCTCTCGGCCGGACCCGTGACCGCGGACCTCGACGAGAGCATCGTCGATCTCGTCCCGATTCTCACCTGGGCGGTGGCGGGCGGCTTCGAGGCGCGTTACCAGCGTCTTCTGTTCGGGCTCGACGCGCTCGGCCTGCAGATCCAGACGACCGAGCGCGCGCCGGCGCAGACCTTCTCGCTCGATCCGCTCGGCGCCGGGTTCGGAGGCCTCACTGCGACGCGCGCCGCGTCGAGCGCGAGCATCCGCGCGACGGAGGTGATGGCGGAGGCCGCGGCGGGCTGGCGCGCGTTGTGGATGCCGGTCTCGGCGCTCTTCTCGTCGGTGCCGGCGGGCGATCCGCGTCACGTCTGGGTCGACCTGCTGGGCGGCGCCCGGTACTGGTACTGGCGCACCGAGGTGCGGCTCAGCATCCCGCCCGTGACGATCAACGCGGCCGCTCCGCCTGCGCTTCCTCCCGGACTTCGAGGCGCGATCGCCGACCGCGTCCTCTCGAGCCTCGCGCTTCCGCAGAGCATCCAGGTCGGCGGAAGCAACGCCGTCCTCGAGGACGTCACGAGCTGGACCGATGCGATCATCGGCGTGCGAGTGGGCGGCGACGTTCTGCGCGACGTCTCGCTCCAGCTCCGCGCGGACATCGGCGGGTTCGGCTTCGGCGACTCGTCGAAGTTCTCGTGGCAGGTGATGCCGGCCGTCCAGTGGCGGTTCGCCGACAACTGGGTCGCCGCGTTCAACTGGCGCGCGATCGGCTTCAGCCACGGCAACGTAGACAACGCGGTTCTCTACGGAGCGCTCCTCGGGATCGGCTATCGCTTCTGACTCGCGGCCCGCGGCGAGGGAGCGCCGGCGCCTCCTGCTCGCGCGACCCGAACGGCGCGTCAGTTCGGGAAGTTCGCGAACATCTTCTGGACCGCCGACTGGATGTTCTCGGGACGGGACGAGCCGCCGGCCCCGGGATCGACGATTCCCTGCGCGACGCCGCGCCAGAGGAAGAGGCTGGTTCGCGGATCGGTGAGCGCGACGACGAGCGTGCCCTCGGTGTAGTGATAGGTCGAGACGCCGCCCCAGCCCGGGCCTCCCTCGATGTCCATCTGCTGGCGCAGGACGACGCGGTAGTCGACGAGCATGTCGGGGGGCTGTCCGCCCGAGGGGCGGAAGCCGTGCGCCTGGAGCGCCTGGTCGACGTCGGCGTGGATGTACTGGCCGGCGATCGAAGCGTCGAGCTCACCGCCCATCTGCGGGTTCGGGAGCCAGGCGTAGGTCTGGCGTCCGGCGAAGTTCGCGCCCGGCGCGAGCTCGGTGTTGACCGCGACGTTCGAGCACGCGGCCGCGAAGAGTCCGGCGACGAGCAGCGACGCTGCCCCGCGCGTGCGACACCAGAAGGCCATGAGCATCTCCCTTTCCTGGTCGACGAGCAGATCCTCGTCGCGGCGACACGGCCCGGTGGCGCGCGGCGAGGCGTGCTCGTTCGTTCGGCTTCTCTACTGCGGCGCCGGGATCCAGCCCTGCTCGACGAAATAGGTCTGCATCCGCTCGGCGATCGCCTTCGCCGTGCGCTTCGCCTCGGCATCGACGTCCGCCGAGAGGAGCTCGCTTCCGGCGCCCGCCGCGGCGCCGACCGCCGCCGCCGTCGCGAGCGCCCCCGTGGCGGCGCCGACGCCCATCGTCTCGGCCGCACCGGGCTTCATTCCGCTCGCGACGTTCGTCGAGAAGTCCTGCACCTGCCGCAGGCCGTTCGGCGACGTCGTGTAGACCTGCACGCTCGTCTGCATGTGGCTCGCGCCCACACCGAGGCCGATCACGAGCCGCTGCGTGCGGTTGCCCTCGTCGATCGAGACGAACTGCCCTTCGACCACCAGCACGTTGCCCCAGCGCGCGGGAGCGCCGAACGCGCGCTGCGCCGGGATTCCGATGTCGTTGAGCTGCTGGACCAGCTCCTTCGAGATCGTCCGCGCGGCCGCGCGGCCGACGTCGATCTGCTGCTGCGTCTGCGAGACGCCCGAAGCCATCTCCTGCAGCCGCGCGCCGATGCCCCGGTCGAGCTGCACCTCGCTCGCGTCGCCGGTGAAGTCGTAGACCAGAATCTGGTCGGGCCGGCGCAGCGGCGCGTCGAGCTGGTAGGTCTCCTGCACGGAGGTCGGCGCGCAGGCCGGAAGCCCGGCCGCGACGAGCACGGCGAGAAGAGTGCGTTTCACGATCTCAGGATGCATGAGCAGGTCCTCCGTTCTTGCCTTTGGGCGCCATTCGACGGCGGCCCGCGCTGCGAAGGTCGCTCACGCGCCGAGGAGCTGCCGCAGCACGTAGTGCAGGATGCCGCCGTGGCGGTAGTACTCGATCTCGTCGAGCGTATCGATCCGGCACAGCAGGTCGATCTCGTCGCTTCGCCCGCTCTCGCGCGCGATCCGGCAGCGCACCGCCATCCGAGGCTTCATCTCGCGCTCGAGGCCGATCAGGTCGAAGACCTCGGTGCCGTCGAGGCCGAGCGTCTTTCGCGTCACAGCCTCCGGGAACGTGAGCGGGAGGACGCCCATTCCGACGAGGTTCGAGCGGTGGATGCGCTCGAAGCTCTCGGCGATCACCGCGCGGACGCCGAGGAGCTGCGTGCCCTTCGCGGCCCAGTCGCGCGACGACCCCGATCCGTACTCCTTGCCCGCGACGATCACGAGCGGCGTTCCGCGCTCGCGGTACGTCATCGCCGCGTCGTAGATCGACATCACCTCGCCGTCGGGCAGCAGGCGCGTCCAGCCGCCCTCGGTGCCGGGCGCCAGCTCGTTGCGCAGCCGCACGTTCGCGAGCGTGCCGCGCATCATCACCTCGTGGTTGCCGCGCCGCGCGCCGTAGCTGTTGAAGTCCTTCTTCGCGACGCCGAGCGAGAGCAGGTGGAGCTCGGCCGGAGACTCGGTCGCGATGCTTCCGGCAGGAGAGATGTGGTCGGTCGTGATGCTGTCGCCGAGCAGCGCGAGCACGCGCGCGCCGCGCACGTCGCGCACCGGAGCCGGCTCGCGCGTCATGCCGTCGAAGTACGGCGGGCGCTTCACGTAGGTGCTCGCACCGTCCCATGCGTAGACGAGGCTCGACCCGCCGCCGACCGCCTGCCAGCGCGCATCGCCGCGGAAGACGTCCGCGTAGCGCCGCCCGTACATCTCGGGCGTGAGCGCGGTGCGAAGCGCGGCCGTCACCTCGGCGCTCGACGGCCAGATGTCGCGCAGGAAGACGGGCTTGCCGTCGCGGTCCTCGCCGATCGGCTCGCGCGCGAGGTCCTTGCGAAGGCTTCCCGCGAGCGCGTAGGCGACGACGAGCGGCGGCGACGCGAGGTAGTTGCCGCGGACGAGCGGATGGATGCGGCCCTCGAAGTTCCGGTTGCCCGAGAGCACGGCGCACGCGACGAGGTTTCCGGCGCGGATTGCGGCGTCGATCGGCGGCGGGAGCGGCCCCGAGTTTCCGATGCAGGTCGTGCAGCCGAACCCGACGAGATTGAAGCCGAGCGCGTCGAGCGGCTCCTGCAGCCCCGCGTTCGCGAGATAGTCGGCGACCACCTTCGATCCGGGAGCGAGCGACGCCTTCACCCCCGGCCGTCGCGCGAGGCCGCGCGCGACGGCGTTCTTCGCCAGCAGGCCCGCCGCGATCATCACGCCCGGATTCGACGTGTTCGTGCAGCTCGTGATCGCCGCGATCACGACGTCGCCATGGTGCAGCGAGAAGCGCTCGCCCTCGACCGGGACGGCAGCGTTCGGGTCGAGCGCGCCCTTCGCGAGCGCGGGCAGCGCCTCGGCGAAGGCGGGCGCCGCGCCCGCCAGCGAGACGCGGTCCTGCGGGCGGCGCGGGCCGGCGAGGCTCGGCTCGACCGTCGCGAGGTCGAGCGTGAGCGTGTCGGTGAAGACCGG
>JAYRMX010000407.1:0-6633 GCA_041912475.1 Myxococcota bacterium | reverse complement strand
GTCCGGCGCCTCGCGGGAGAGTCGGCCGTCGCCGTTTCGAGAGTTCGCGCGTCCGCCGCCGCGAAGATGGAGCCGCAGCGCGCGATGCGGCGGCGGCCACGCGTCGGCCTCGCGCCACTCGTTCGCGCCCATCAGGAAGTACCGCACGCGCCGCGCGGCGTCCGTGTGCGGCTCGCGTTCGGCGACGAAGCGGTCGAACCACTCGAACGAGAGCGGCGCTGCCGTCGTCGGCCCGCCGACGGCAATCGGCCCGAAGTCGCGCTCGCCGGCGCTGGCCTTTCGCACACCGAGGTACGCCATGTGCTCCCACGGCCCGACGACCATGCGGTGCTGCTCGCGCACTCGCGCGTCGGGATGCGCCGAGAGCGCGCGCTCGAGGTCGAGATGCCCGCGCAGGAAGCCGTCGTACCACGCCGCAATGTGGAGCACCGGGATGCGGATCTTCGCCGCATTCGCGACGACGTCGATCTGCCGCCAGTACTCGTCGTAGCGCTCGTGCGTCGTCCAGTCGCGCCAGTACGGCGCGATTCCGCCTGCGAAGAGCGGATGCTCTGCGAGCGGAAGCTCGCGGAAGGCCGTCATCGGATCGAGCGCTGCGCGCGTGAGCCGGCCTGCGGCCTCCGCGACGCCCGCCTCGTCGAGCCCGGAGCGCCCGAGCGCGTCCCACGCCTGGTGGAGCGCGTACCACAGGCCGAAGCCGAGCTCGAACGCGCCGCCCGAGTAGACCCAGCCTTCGTGGTAGTTCGCGCCGGTCATGTACGCGACGCACGCGCGAAGGTGTGGCGGCGCGTGGATCGCCGCCTGCAGCGCGGTGACGCCGTTGTACGACGAGCCGTAGATTCCGACGCGCCCGTCGCTCCACGGCTGCTCCGCCGCCCACTCGACCGTGTCGTGCCCATCGGGCCCTTCGACGACGAACGGGATCCACTCGCCTTCGGAGGCGAAGCGCCCGCGGCAGTCCTGCACGACGACGGCGTACCCGCGCGCGGCCGCCTCGATCGGCGAGAACACGAGCGTCGCGACCGGCCAGAGGTCGTCCTTGCCGTACGGCGTCCGGTGGACGAGAACGGGGCTGCGGCCCGGTCCCGCCGGCCGGTAGACGTCGGTCGCGAGGCGAACGCCGTCGCGCATCGGGACGAGGACGCCGCGCTCGACGACGATCGTGCTCAATCCGCCCTCGCCGCCGCCGGCCGCACGGCCGGCGCGCGAGATCGCTACCCCGTGATCTCCTCGAACACCTCGATCGCCTCTTCGACCATGTCGAAGACGATCTGGCGCGCGGGCTTCATCTCCTTCACGAAGCCGACGCCCTGGCCCGCCGCCTCGGTCATGAAGCTCTCGAGGTTCCAGTCCATCGCCGACTGCTTCACCTCGCCGAAGAGCAGGATCTGGTACGGCGCGGGCGCGGGCGGCGGCGCGTTCGGGCTCTCCCACTCCTTGTGCCACTGGCTCTTCAGCGTTCGCATCGTGAAGCCCGAGATGCACGCGGAGAACGACGTGTCTTCGGCCGTCGCCGCGAGGACCTTCTCCTTGATGACCATCGGGACGTCGGACTCGCGCGACGCGAGCCAGACCGTTCCGGTCCACACGCCCGCGGCGCCGAGCGTGATCGCCGCGGCGAGGTGACGCCCGGTCGTGACGCCGCCGGCCGCGATCACCGGCGTGTCGCCCGCCATCGCCGCGACCTGCGGGACGATCGAGAACGTCCCGATGTTTCCGGTGTGGCCTGCGGCGTCGGTTCCCTGCGCGATGATCGCGTCGACGCCCGCGTCGAGCTCGCGCCGGGCCTGCCGCGGCTTGCCGACGAGCCCCCAGACCTGCATCCCGCGCGCGTGCGCGGCCTCGAGGATGAACGCGGGGTTGCCGAGGCCCGACGCGATCACGGGCACCTTCTCGTCGAGAACGACCTCGAGCTGCTTGCGCGGCGTCTCGAGCGTCATCCAGCCGAGCTGGAAGATCTCGGGCGTCTTCTTCGGCGGCGGGATCCGGTGGCGCCGCTTGATGTCCTCGGCGAACTCGCGCTGCGGCTTCGGGATCTTCGCGAGCAGCTCGTCGATCGACCCCACCTCGGGGACCGACGCGGGAAAGACGAGATCGACGCCGAAGGCCTTGCCGCCGATCCGCTCGCGCAGCCACTTGATGTCGGCGGCGATCTCGTCGGGTGTGTGCTGCGTCTGCCCCATCACCGCGAAGCCGCCGGCGTTGATGACGGCCGCCGCGACGTCCTTGCAGTGCGTGAACGCGATGATCGGGTACTCGATTCCGAGCGAGTCGCAGAGCTTCGTGTGGAGGGGGTTCTTGCGCACGGTGGGTCCATCCTCGGTGTCGGGGCGCGCGTCGGGGGACACGGCGCGCCGGCCGGCGGGAGGTCCGCCGGTCGGCTTTCCATTACGAGACGGTCCGTATTATTATAGGCGGGCCGTACCGCAGGGGCGAGTGGGATGTCGACGGGAGCGCTCGCGGGGTTTCGCGTGGTCGAGCTCGGAGAGGGCGTCGCCGCTCCCTTTTGCGCGCGGCTTCTCGCCGACTACGGGGCCGACGTCGTGAAGGTCGAGCCGCCCGCGGGAGACGCCGCGCGGAGGCTCGGCCCGTTTCCCGGCGATGCGCCGCACCCGGAGAAGAGCGGGCTCTTCTTCTTCCTCAACACGAACAAGCGGAGCATCGTGCTCGACCCGGCGACGAGCGCCGGCGCCGACGCGCTGCGCGATCTCGTCGCGTCGGCGGACGCCGTCGTCGAGAACCTGCCGCTCGCGACGCTGCGCGCGTGGCGCGTCGACCCGGCGGCGCAGGTCGACGCGCGCCCCGGGCTCGTCTGGATCTCGGTCACGCCCTTCGGGCGAACGGGTCCGTACGCCGGGTGGAACGCACGCGATCTGAACGCGTATCACCTCTCCGCCGCGGGCCATCGCTACTGCGGGCTTCCGGGAGAGCCGCCGCTCGAGCACGGGACGTTCTCGGCCGAGTTCTTCGGCGGCTACGTCGCTGCGGCGTGGGGCCTCGGCGCGCTCCTCGGCGCCGGCAAGACCGGCGGCTGCCGCCTCGACGTCTCGTGCGCCGAGGCGGTCGCTGCGCTCTTCACCGGCGCGCAGAACATCGGCGCGCTCGCGCAGGACGGAAAGTGGGAGCGGAGAAGCGGCGTCGGCATGCGGCTCGGCGCGCCGGCGACGATCCTTCCCTGCAAGGACGGCCACGTCTGGATGCTCGCGCTCGAGCCCGGCCAGTGGAACGGGCTTCGCAAAGCGATGGGCGATCCCGAGTGGGCCGAGCCCGAGATGTGGCAGGACATGTTCGCGCGCGGTCGCGACGCGGACGTGCTCTATCCGCTCATCGAAGATTGGACGCGGGAGCGAACGAAGCAGGAAGTGATGGAGCTGTGCCAGGCGAACGGCTGCCCGACGACGGCGCTCTTCACCGTGGGCGAAATGGCCGAGCTGCCGCATCTGCGAGAGCGCGGCTTCTGGCGAACGCTGTCGCACTCCGCGCTCGGAACGGTGCGGACGATGGGCCCGCCGGTTCGCCTTCCCGCCTGCCCGGGCGGAGCGTCGCGGCCGGCGCCGCTCCTCGGCGAGCACCGCGACGAGATCGTTCGCGAGGCGTCCGACCCGCGCATGCGACGCCCGCCGGCGGCGTCTACGACGCGCGCGCTTCCGCTCGCCGGCGTTCGCGTCGCGAACTTCGGGTGGGGCTGGCTCGGCCCCGTCGCCGGACAGACGCTCGCGTGGCTCGGCGCCGAGGTCTACAAGATCGAGTCGCGCGCGCGAATCGACATGAACCGAACGCTCCCGCCCTTCGGCGGCGGCGTTCGCGATCCCGATCGGAGTCTCCAGAACCACGCGGGCTGGGCCGGCAACGGAAGCGCGACGATCGACTTGAAGAAGCCCGAGGGACAGGAGCTCGCGCGGCGGCTCGTCGCGGTCTGTGACGTCGCGATCGAGAACTTCGGGCCGGGCGTGATGAACAAGCTCGGCCTCGGCTACGAGCAGCTCCGTGCGGTGCGGCCCGACGTGATCCTCGCGTCGATGCCCGCCGCCGGCCTCACCGGCCCGATGCGCGGGATCCGCACGTACGGCATGAGCCTCTCGAGCATCACGGGGCTCGACTCGCTCACCGGATACCGCGGCGGGCCGCCGGTTCCCGTCGAGAACGCGTTCGCCGATCCGCTCGGCGGCATCATCGGCGCGTTCGCGGTGCTGCTCGCGCTCGCGCACCGCGCGCGGACCGGCGAAGGCCAGCACGTCGACTTCTCGCAGCAGGAAGGCGTGGTCCAGCTCGTCGGCCCGGCGTTCATGGACTACGTGATGAACGGCAGGGTCGCGGGGCCCATCGGGAATCGGCACCCGCTCGCCGCCGGAGCGCCGCACGGCGTCTTCCCGTGCGCGGGAGACGACCGCTGGATCTCGGTCGCCATCGTCGAAGACGAGGAGTGGCGCGGCCTCGTGCGCGCGATGGGGGATCCGGGCTGGGCGCGAGATCCGCTTCTCGAAGCGCCCGCCCGCCGCGTCGCGCGCAGCGACGAGATCGGCGCCGCGCTCTCCGAGTGGACACGGGGCTTCGACGACCGCGCGCTCGCCGCCCGCCTGCAGGAGCACGGCGTTCCGGCCGCGCCGGTCTCGAGCATCGCCGATCTCCTTCTCGATCCGCAGCTTCGCGCGCGCGGCACGTTCGTCGAGGTCGACCATCCGCTCGGCTTCCGCGAGACGATCTACGGAGCGTACGTGAAGACGAGCGGATTCTCCGTCGACGTTCGTCCGGGGCCGTGCATCGGACAGGACAACGACCGCGTGTTCCGCGACCTTCTCGGCCTCGGCGACGCCGAGGTTCGCCGGCTCATCGACGAGAAGGTGATCTTCTAGATGTCCGGCCTGCGCGCGCAGGCGTGCATCGCCGGGATCGGCCACACCGAGTACACGCGCGCGAAGGCCCCCGCCGGGACGAACCTCACCCTCGAGCTGCGCGCCGCCCGCTCCGCAATCGACGATGCCGGGCTCCGCGCCGGCGAGATCGACGCCATTCTGCCGTTCTTCGGGCTCGACCTCGCCGAGGAGCTCGCCGTGCACCTCGGCATCGCGGACCTGCGCTTCCAGATGACCTCGCACCTCGGCGGCGCGGCGCCGGGCGCGTCGATTGCCGTCGCAGCGCTCGCCGTCACGAGCGGAATCGCGAAGCACGTGCTCGTCCCCGGAGGCTGGTGGGGCTACGCCGGGCGCCGCGTGCGCGAGGTGGTCGTGCAGGACGTCGCGGCGATGTCCGGCGGCGCGAACGCGCGCGACTTCTACTTCCCGTACGGCCTCACCGCGCCCGTTCAGTGGTTCTCGATGATCGCCCGGCTCCACATGGAGACGTTCGGCACGCGGCCCGAGCATCTCGGCGCGGTCGCCGTCGCGTGCCGCGCGCACGCGCAGCGCAACCCGAACGCGCTCCTGCGCGGAAAGCCGATCACGATCGACGACTACCTGGCGTCGCCGATGATCTCCGACCCGTATCGCCTGCTCGACTGCTCGCTCGAGGCCGACGGCGCCGCCGCGTTCGTCGTGACCAGCGCCGAACGCGCGCGGGACCTGCGCGCGAAGCCGGTTCCGATCCTCGGCTTCGCGCAGGGCCAGCCGTTCCCGGCCGACGACATCGTGACGCGCGACGACCCTTTCGAGCTCGGCGTTACGCACGCGACCTCGCGCGCGTTCGAGATGGCGGGGATCCGGCACGCCGACGTCGACTTCGCCGAGATCTACGACCCGTTCACCTTCCAGGTGATCCAGCAGCTCGAGGAGATGGGCTTCTGCGAGCGCGGCGAGGGCGGGCCGTTCGTCGAGGGCGGGCGCATCGCCCCCGGCGGCGCGCTCCCGGTGAACACGCACGGCGGGCTCCTGTCCGAGGCGCACGTGCTGGGCATGAGCCACTTCGTCGAGGCCGTCCGCCAGCTTCGCGGCGACGCTGGCGAGCGGCAGATCGCCGGCGCACAGATCGGCGTGGTGACGGGATTCGGCGATTTCGGCGACGGCAGCGTCGTCGTCCTCGGGAAGGCGCCGTGACGGAGGCGGTGAAGCCGGTTCCCTCGCTCCGGCATCTCGCCGGCGAGTTCTACGCGCACTGCCGTCGCCACGAGCTGCGCTTCCAGCGCTGCACGCGCTGCGGCGCGTGGCGGCACGTTCCGCGGCAGACGTGCGCGAAGTGTGGGGCATGGGACTGGGAGTGGGCGCGTTCGAGCGGTCGGGGGACGGTCTTCACGTGGACGGTCGTGCGGCGGCCGATGCACCCGGCGTTCGCCGACGACGCTCCGTACGCCCCGTGCGTGATCGAGATGGAAGAAGGCGTCCGGATCGTGAGCGAGGTCGTCGACTGCGCCCCCGACGCGCTTCGCAGGGGGCTGTCCGTCGAGGTCGTCTTCGACGACGTAACGCCCGAGCTGACGCTTCCGAAGTTCCGCCGCGCGAGCGGCGAAGGGAGATCCGCGTGAGCGAGAAGGCCGACTTCCTGTACGAAAAACGCGGCGCCATCGCGGTCATGACGTGGAACCGGCCGGAGAAGCGCAACTGCTTCACGCCCGAGATGATCGACGCCTACTACGCCGCGCTCGACGACTTCGGCAGCGACCCCGATCTCCTCGTCGCGGTCGTCGCCGGAACGGGCGACAGG
>JAYRMX010000406.1:0-2355 GCA_041912475.1 Myxococcota bacterium | reverse complement strand
ACGGGCTGGTCGTACAACGTGACGATCAACACGTCGCGCCTCGGCGCGCTCACCCGCGTCGACGACGGCACGGGCGGCGGCAGCGCGAGCATCGGCGCCGTGACGGGCAAGCTGAACGGCAGCACGAATGCGACGCTCGGCTCGGGCATGAGCGCCGTCTCCCTGTCGCAGGGCACGGGTGCGGCGAACACGCCCTTCAGCCAGAGCACGCCGACGCTGACGCTCACGGGCCTCACCGGAACGAACACCATCACGCTCGACTTCTCGTGGACCTCGAATGCGAACAGCACGTGCACGGGCACGGGCTGCAGCACGACGGGCAACGACGAGATGGCGGTTCGGCTCGGCGAGGCGGACAGCACGAGCGGCGCGAGCGCGGGCGACTACCCGGGCGTTGGCTCCCGCACGGCGAGCTCCGATGGCCACTTCGTGACGATCGGCGCCACGCTCACGACCTACGTGCCGGAGCCCGGGAGCCTCGCGCTCCTCGCCGTCGGCATGGCAGGCCTCGCGCGCTTCGGTCGCCGCAAGACGGCCTAGCCGCGAAGGCGCGGGGCGGGAGCGGACGGACTCTCGCCCTCGAAAGCCCGAAGGGGCGGTCGCAAGACCGCCCCTTCTCTTTTCTCGTGCAGCGCGATCGGTTCGGGGCGCGCTGCAGCGTTGCCGCGCGCGGATGCGCCGCCGCCGCCCTGCGGGCCCGAGCTCGCCCGCGTCGCGGCTGCGAGCGACCCGCCGCCCGCGACGAATCGCGCGACGAATCTGGTAGGCTCGCCGCCCGATGCTCCTCGCACTGGCGACCGCGCTCTGGGGAGTCGGCGCCGGAGTCCTCGCCCCGGGGTGGGCGATCTGCCGCTCGCTCGGTCTGGCTCGTTCCGGCGGCGCGGCGGCCGAGCTCGCGCTGGCGTTCGCCGCCGGTCGCCTTGCGATCGCCGCCGCGACGGCAGCGGCGATCGCGCTCGGCGCGCCCTCCGCGCTCGTCGCCTGGCCCGCGCTCGGATGCGCCGCTGCAGCTCTCGTCGTGCTGCGCGAGAAGCGAGGGCCGTTCACGCCGCGTCTTCGCGAATGGGGGCGCGCGTCGCTCCCCTTCGTCGCCGGACTCGCGGCTGCAGCCCTGCTCGTCCACGCCGTCGCCGGCCGAAACGGAGTCGAGAACGCCGCCGGCCGGCTGCTCTTCTTCGGCAGGGACGCCACCAACGACTCGCTCATGTACCTCGCCCAGTCGCGGATGCTGCTCGAGATCGGCTTTCCGATCGCGAATCCGTTCTTTGCCGGGGTCGTGAGCTCGAACAGCTACGTGCCGTTTCTCGTCCGCGCCGGCCTGCACGCCGCCGCCGGCGTCTCGTGGCTCGACGCGACGTTCCGCGTGATGCCGCTGCTCGACGTGTGCAGCCTTGCCGTCACGAGCGGCGCGCTCGTCGCTGCGCTCGGCGGGTCGCGGCTTGCGGTCGGCCTCGGAGCGGTGCTCGGCGTTCTCGGGAGCGAGGCGTCGTTCGTGCTTCCGGCGCTCGCGAAGCTCGGTGGAGGCGAGGATCTGCGCCTCGCCTCGTGGGGATTCGGCGGCCCGGCGCTGCTGCCGTTCAACTCGATCGCTCCCGCCGTCCAGACGGCGATGGCGGCGCTCGTGCTGCTCGCGATTCCGGCGCCGCGACCGCGCGCCGCGGCCATCGCGGTGGGCGTGCTCTTCGCCGCTCTCTTCGAGCTCAAGCTCTTCCTGTGGATGACGTCGATCGTCGCGCTCGCCGCGGTGGCGGCGGTCGGCGCGCCCCGCGCGCTTCGCAGCGGACTTCGCCTCGCAGCGGCGACGGCCGTTCTCCTTTCGCTCCCGTCGCTCGTGGACAAGGCGCTCTACACCGCGCAGATGCGCGCGCAGGGCATCTTCGACACGGGGATTCGCCTCTGCCCCGGCTGCTTCCCGCGCTACCTCGCCGACGGCGCCCTCTCGCGCGAGGCGGCCCCCTGGAGCCTCTTCTCCGAGCTCCAGCCCGGGGATCTGCTGGACGCGGAAACCCTCGCGCGCACGCTCCTCGCCTGCGCCGTGTTCGCTCTCGTTCTGCTCGGAGCGCGCTGGATCGCCGTCCCGACGCTGGTCCGCATCGCGCGGCGCGGAGCGAGCGACCCCTCGGATGCGGGCGCGGCCGCGGCGGCGCGCATCACGCTGGTCGGCGCCGGCATCGGCCTCGGGCTGTCGATGCTCCTCGCCTGGCGCCCGCACTATCTCAACGTCGGCCAGTTCGCGTGGAGCGCGACCTTTCTCCTCTGGCCGTTCACCGCGCTCGCGATCGGCCGCTGGTGGCCGCAACACCGCGCCGCCTCCGTTCTCGCGCTGGCGGCGTCGCTCCTCTCGACGAGCGGCGT
>JAYRMX010000405.1:0-10825 GCA_041912475.1 Myxococcota bacterium | reverse complement strand
GCGGTGCAGTGGAGCTTCTGGGTGATGACCGAGGTCGAGCCGTCGCTGCTCCAGGCCCTGATGCACCGGGCCTTCTATCCGCCCGACCAGCGCAAGCCCGAGCTCGCCGACGAGGGCGAGAAGAAGCTCGCGAAGCCGCTCTCCGTGCTGAACGACCACCTCGCGGGGCGCGAGTTCGTCGTCGGCACGAGCTACTCGGTCGCTGACGTCAACCTCGCCTCCGTGCTCGGCGTTGCGCCGCTCGCGCGCGTGAGCCTCGACGCGTATCCCAACGTCGCGCGCTGGCTCGCCGAGTGCGCCGCGCGCCCCGCGGCGAAGCGCGCGGCAGGCCGCTGACGCCGCGCCGCGAAGCGGGGCGACGGCGCCCTCAGCGCTTCAGCTTCTTCTCGATCTCGCGGCGGCGGCGCTGCAGGTCGCGGTGCGTGAAGGATTCGACCTCGCCTTCGAGGCCGATCGAGCGCTTCACGCCGTCGAGGTCGAGCGAGGCGCGGGCCGGATCGATGCCGGAGTCGCGCTGGATCCGCTCGGCGTGGTTCTGCGCGAAGTAGGCGTAGATCTTCGCGATCTCGCCGAACATGTCGAGATCGGGCGTGAGCTGTGCGATCGCGCCGTCGAAGAACAGCATGTCCTTCACGTAGAGCATGAGGTGCTTGGGGAGCTTCGCGCCCTGCGCGAGCAGGCCCTTCAGCACGTCCTGGATCTCGCGGACGAGCTCGGCGGCCGACATGCGCGTGGGATCTCGCACCGGCTCGTCGACCTTCAGCAGGCGCATGACGGCGTCGAGGTCGGCCGCCTCGGGCAGCGCGCCCAGATCCCGGAAGGCCTCGAGCTGGCCGCGGACGTCGTTCACGGCGCCGGTCACCATGAGGCGCAGGAACGCGCGCCGCTGCACCTCGTTCATGCGCCCGGTCATCCCGTAGTCGAACAGCGCAACGCGCCCGTCGGGCATCACGAAGAGGTTTCCGCCGTGGAGATCGCCGTGGAAGACGCCGTAGATCATCGCGCCCTCGAGGAACGAGATCAGCATCGACCGGAGCATCGCAGCGATGTCGATGCCGGCGGCGCGCATGCCCTCGATGTCTTCGTAGTGAAAGCCGCGTAGCCGCTCCATCACGAGCACGCGCCGCGTGACGAGCTCGGGGTGCGGGCGCGGAACGACGATGATGGTCTGCCCGGCGTCACGCAGCACGTGCGCGATGTCGAGCATGTTCTGCGCCTCGAGCCGGAAGTCGAGCTCCTCGACGATGGTCTCCGCGAAGAGCTCGACGAGCTGCGGCGGGTTGGCGAGCGCCGCGACGGGAAGCCTTCCGACGAGATGCGGCGCAATGAACGCCATCGCCGCAACGTCGCGCCCGACGAGCCGCCCGACGGCCGGCCGCTGCACCTTGACGACGACGTCCTCGCCGGTCGCGAGCGTTGCGGCGTGCACCTGCGCGATCGATGCCGCGGCGAGGCACTGCTCGTCGAAGTGCGAGAAGACGGCGCCGAGCGGCCGGCCGAGCTCCTCCTCGACGACGCGCCGCACGACGGAGAATGGCTCGGGCGGCACCTGGTCGCGAAGCGCCTTGAACTCGTGCACCAGCTCGTCCGGAAAGATGCCTCGGCCCGACGAGACGATCTGTCCGAGCTTGATGTACGCCGGGCCGAGCCGCTCGAACGCGCGGCGCAGCCGGCGCGAGAGCCCGGCCCGAGAGGCCTGCGCGCCGCGGCGCCGCTCGCCGAGCCACCATCCGGCGAGCGCGCCGCCGACGAGGACGGCGGCCTCGGTGAAGCGAACGATGGGCGGAAAGCGGCGCGGGCGAACGAGCGCCGGAACGCTCGCCTGGCTCGCCGCGCGCAGGGCGTCGATGCCCGCACGCCAGCGAAGCTGCGCAGGGTCGATCTGCCACGGCCCCGTCTCGCTGAAGGCGCCGTAGCGCGCGTCGCCCGAGAGATCGGCTGCCGCAGCGTCGAGCGTCATGGCCCGCGAAGCCTATCCCGCGCGGGAGCCCCCGCAACGAACGCGTCGCGGAGCGGCACGCGGCGCTTCGAGGCCGCCCGCGGGGGACTCGGGTATCATTGCCGCGTGAGCCGATCCCTCCCCGAGGCCGCACCCTCCCGGGCCCGCGTCGAGGCGCTGCTGCGCCTCGCGCTCGACGACGAGCGGCTCGGTCGCGACGAGGCTCTCGAGCTCGCGTCCGCGCTCGGCGACGACGCTCTTCGCGCCGCGGTGCTCGGCGCTGCGCTCGAGAGCAAGCGGCGCGGCAAGGGCGACGCCGTCACCTTCTCGCGCAACGTCTTCCTGCCCATCACCAATCTGTGTCGGGACCGCTGCGCCTATTGCACGTTCGCGAAGCTTCCGGACGACCCTGCGGCGAAGACGTACGAGCTCGCCGAGGTCGCCGACGTCGTTCGCGGCGCGGTGCGCGCCGGCTGCATCGAGGCGCTGCTGTGCCTCGGCGACAAGCCGGAGGTTGCGTATCGCGCGCACCGCGACTGGCTGCGGGTTCGCGGCTTCGCGTCGACGGCCGAGTACCTCGTCGAGGCGTGCCGCGTCGCATTCGAGGGCGGGATGCTGCCGCACACGAACGCGGGCGTTCTCTCGAAGGACGAGATGGCCGCGCTCCGGCCGTGGAACGCGTCGATGGGGCTGATGCTCGAGACGACGAGCGAGCGCCTGCGAGCCAGGGGCGGCGCCCACTACTACGCGCCCGACAAGGAGCCGGCGCGGCGAATCCGGATGCACGAGGAGGCCGGAGAGCTCGGGATCCCGTTCACGACGGGCCTCCTGCTCGGGATCGGCGAAACTGCGGCCGAGCGCGTCGACACCCTGCTCACGATACGCAGCCTCTCCGACCGCTACGGCCACATCCAGGAGACGATCGTCCAGCCTTTCCACCCGAAGCCGGGAACGCCGATGCGAGACGTCCGGACGCCGGCGAACGACGAGGTGGCGGGATGGGTCGCGCTCGCGCGGCTCGTCCTCGGCCCGCACGCGAACGTGCAGGCGCCTCCCAATCTCGCTCCCGACGCGCTCGAGCTGCTGCTCTCCGCGGGGCTGAACGACTGGGGCGGCGTCTCGCCCGTCACGATCGACTTCATCAATCCCGAGGCGCCGTGGCCCGCGCTGCGCGAGCTGCGCGAACGAACCGAGGCGGCGGGCGCGAAGCTGCGCGAGCGCCTTCCCGCGTATCCCGCCGACGTCGCGGGCCGCCCCGAGCTCTTCGACCCGCAGGTCCGCGCCGCGCTGGGCCGGCTGGCCGACGAATCGGGCCATGCCCGCCGCCGGGACGGCGCGCGCCAGGAGGCCGCATGACCCTCGCACGACTGCTCTCCGCGGTGACCCCGGACGTTGCGGCGATCCTCGACCGCGCGCTCGAGGAGCGCGAGCTCAACGCCGCAGAAGCGGCGCGGCTCCTCGCGGCGCAGGGCCCGGACTTCCACGCGCTGCTGCGGGCGGCGGACTGGGCGCGCGAGCGCGACTGCGGCGCCGACGTCTCGTACGTGGTGAACCGCAACATCAACTTCACCAACATCTGCTACGTCGGCTGCGCGTTCTGCGGCTTCTCGCGCCACCGCGAGGACGCCGACGCGTACGACCGCTCGATGGACGAGATCCTCGAGAAGTGCCGCGACGCCGTGGCGCGAGGCGCAACGGAAGTCTGCATCCAGGGCGGCATCCATCCGGGAAAGGACCACACGCACTACCGCGAGATCCTCGTCGCGATCAAGGCGGAGTTCCCGAAGCTCCACATCCACGCGTACTCGCCCGAGGAGATCGACTGGGGCCAGCGCAAGAGCGGGATGCCGCTCGCCGAGTACCTCGCGTGGCTGAAGGACGCCGGCCTCGGAACGATTCCGGGGACCGCCGCGGAGATTCTCGTCGACGACGTGCGCGAGACGTTCGCGCCCAACAAGATCCGGACGCAGCGCTGGGTCGAGATCATCACCGCAGCGCACCGCGCCGGCTTCCGAACGACGTCGACGCTGATGTACGGGCACATCGAGGACGTTCGAGACGTGGCGGCGCACCTCGCGCTGCTGCGCGACATCCAGAAGGACACGGGCGGCTTCACCGAGTTCGTTCCGCTCGGCTTCATTCACGAGCTGAACCGCCTGTACCAGAAGATGGAGGCGCGGCCCGGCTCGACGATGGCCGAGGACCTGCGGCTCGTGGCCGTCGCGCGGCTGTTCCTGCGGCCCTTCGTCACCAACGTGCAGGTCTCGTGGGTGAAGATGGGAACCAAGCTCGCGCAGATGGGCCTGCTCTCCGGCGCGAACGACTTCGGCGGGACGCTCATGGAGGAGTCGATCTCGCGCGAATCGGGCGCGCAGCACGGCGAGAACCTCCCGGCCGAGGAGATCCGGCGGCTGATCCGCGAGGTGGGCCGCGTGCCCGTCGAGCGCAACACCGGCTACGGCGTCCTTCGCCGTTTCGACGATCCGTCGCTCGACCCGCCGTCGCTCGAGCCCGACCGGCGCCGCGAGCTGCACGGCCCCGAGCGCTGGCGAACCGATCGGCGCGCCCACGCGTCCGCGTCGGCCGGCGCGCGGTAGCGGCGAAGCCGCGGGGCGGCTCCGCGGCGCGCGTCGTGGCCGCGACGAGCGCCGGGCGGCGCGCTCGGGCCGTCGCGCCGGCAGGACCGCCGGGCCGCCCGTCAGACCCGCCGCTTCTCGTCGGCGAGCGCGCCGAGCCGCTCGACGAGCGCCTCGACCTGGTAGCGAAGCGGCGCACGCTCGAGGATCGCGCGCTCGATCTGCTTGAGCGCATGGCTCACGGCCGGGTGGTCGCGGCCGAGCGCCTCGCCGATCCGCTGGAGCGACGCGTTCGTGTAGCGGCGGCACAGCATCATCGCGAGCTGCCGAGGGACGAGTACGTCGCGGCGCCGCGAGCGCGCGGCGAGCGTCGCGGGCGTCGTCTTGAAGTAGGCTGCGACGACGCCGACCACTTCGGAGATCTCGAGCGCCACGGGCGGCGGCGGCGCGCACGCCAGCTTGCTGAGCGCGGCGCGTGCGAGGCGCAGGTCGACGGGACGCTTGAGGAGCGAGGCCGTCGCCACGATCTGGACCAGCACGCCTTCGAGATCGCGGACGCTGCCGCGAACGCTCTCGACCAGCAAGTCGAGGCAGTCGTCGGGCAGCCGCACGCCGCCCGCCGCAGCCTTCTGGCGCAGGATCTCGCGGCGAACGCGCGCGTCGGGCGGCTCGATCACCGCGACGAGGCCGCCCGCGATCTGCGAGCGCAGCCGCGAGTCGATGTCGCCCAGCTCGCGGGGCTCGCGGTCGGCGGTGAGCGCGATGCGCGATCCGGCGTCGAGCAGGTGCGCGACGATGTGGAAGAGCTCGAGCTGCGTCGCCTTCTTCCCCGCGAGGAACTGGACGTCCTCGATCACGAGCAAGTCGCACTGCTCGCGGAAGCGGCGCTTGAACCCCGGCATCTTCTGCGAGCGGATCGATCCGAGGAACTCGCTCGTGAAGGCTTCGGCCGAGGTGTAGACCGTGCGTTCCATGCCGTGCCGCCGCGCCTCCTCGGCGAGGGCGCGAACGAGATGCGTCTTGCCGAGGCCGGTCTTCGCCGCGATGTAGAGCGGGGAGACGCCCGGCTGGCTGCCGCGCGCGAGCGCGAGCGACGCTTCGCGCGCGAGCGCGTTGCAGGGGCCGACGACGAAGCTCTCGAACGTGTAGGGAAAGACGCGCTGCATCGGCGGCGAGTCGGCAGGGACGGCGGCGGCCGGCGCGGCCGGCGCGAATGCGGGCGGCGCCGGCGCTCGCGGCTCCGTGGCCGCGCGCGCGTCCGGGCGGAGCGGCGCGATGCCGAGGCTCACGGGGACCGGGCGCCCCAGCAGCTCTGCAGCGCTCGCCGAGATCGTCGGCAGGTAGCGGTCGCGGACCCGGTCGCGGTGGAAGGGCGTCGGGCACACGAGCACGAGCTCTTCGCCGCGGGCCTCGGGGACCAGCGGGGCAAGCCACGCCTCGACGGCAAAAGCCGGTACTCGTTCTCCGAGGCGGCGCAGAATGCCGTCCCAGAGAGGGGGGGGTGTCATCGTCGGATCTCGGGGGGTTTCCAGAGATCCGCGGAGGTTTTTCCACCGTGAACCCCTGGAAACGCGCGCATTGAAACACGCCACGCCGCGCATTCCCAAGCCCGATTCCGCGGGGCCGCGCGCGCGCCCGGGGCGGCCGGCAGACGCGAGCGCAGGTCGCGGATCACCGACGAGAAATCTCGTTTGGAACGGCGATCGCTCCTGTCATTTCGAGGAGTTCTCGCGCGAGGCCTGAGGCGGTCTCAAGCGTTGCAATCGCGTGTCGGGGGCGTGAGGCCAGGCCCCGCTTCGAGACGGCAGATCTTCATTTTTCTCGATCGTTCTGAGTCTTTCTACGACTTTCGACGATTTTCTGCAGACGGGTTCGGACCCGCCCGGCCGTGCGCCGGCATCCCGCGGGAACGCACCTCGAGACGCGCGCTTCGCCGCCGTTGCGCCGCGCCGACGCCGGCGGGAAGATTGCCGCGGGCGGTGAGGAAGACCTCTTCGAGCGACGCGAGACTGGACCGCGAGGCGGCGCGTGCGCTGCTGGAGCGGCTCAATCACGACGCGGCGCGGATCGCCCTGCGATTCCAGCTCCGCTACCAGTCCATCGAGGCCGAGCGGCCGAACGTGAAGAGCCGCTACGGCATCTGCTACTCCGACGGCCGCATCCAGATCCGGCTCCGGCACGTCAGCACGGGTCGCGCGCTGCGCTACTCGAGCCTCGTCAACACGCTCTGCCACGAGCTCGCGCACCTGCGGCACATGAACCATGGGCCGCGATTCAAGGCGTTCTACTTCCGGATCCTCGAATGGGCGCGCTCCGAAGGCATCTACCGCCCCGGCGCGGCCGTGGAGATCCGGGCGCTCGACGCCGCCCCGCGTCCGAGAACGAAGCTGCCCGCCGCAGCGCGCGCGGCGCCGGAGTCGCGGCCGCAGCGAGGGCCGAGGGACGGGCGCGCGGTGCCCGCGCGCCGGGACGAGCGCGCTTCGCTCCCGATCGCTCCGCCGAAGCCGGTTCAGCTCACGCTCTTCTAGACGCCGCGTGGCCGTGCGGCGCCGCGGTCAGCCGACCTGCTGGTCGAACTCCTCGAGCGTGTTCGGACCGTCGGTGACCTTGACGCGGATCTCGTCGCAGGCGATCGCCTTGTCGAGCACTTCGCGCAGGAATCCTTCGACCGTGATCTCGTCGTATTCGGCGAGCGCTTCCTCGAGACCGTCCCCGGAGACGGTGAACTCGAGTGTGGCCTTGATTCGGATCGCCATGAATGCCTTTCGCTCCTGCGCCGGAATGCGGTGTCGCGCCGAGCGTCCACGCCCCGGAGAAGCGTCCACGCCGAGCTCGTCGAAGCATCCCTAACCAGTCGAATTTGCTAGGGATTGCCGAAAGCGGCGACAGGATAACGCACGCCCCTGTAAAACGAAACCGATTTTGCGGGTTTTTTCAGGGCGCCGGGCGCTCGCGCACGTCGGCCGCCGCGTGGAGCAGGGCGAGCGCCACGGTGCCGGCGCCGATCGCCGTGAAGAGAGTCACCGCCGCGCGGTGGAGCTGGCCGAAGCGCTGGAGCGCAGCGGAGTCGGGCTGGGGGCCAAAGGCCAGCGGCCGGAGCTCTGCGATCGCGGCGGTGATGCCGAACTCCGACACGAATGCGGCGAGCCCGAGGATGAGGGGAAGCGCCACCAGCAGCCAGCCTCGCCCTCGCCGGAGCGCCAGCAGGGCGAGGGCGGGGCCCGCGACCATCCCGTAGAGGTTGAGGCTGCGGAGCACCGGACCGACGATCTTCCCGGCGAGATCGGGCCCCGGGAGGGCCGAGAAGGCAGTCGGCGCGACCACGACGCTGAAGAGCAACAGGCCGCCGATCCAGATGCCGAGAAGGCACCAGAGCCCTGCGACCATCAGCACGTCCACGGCCCGGCGCACTCCGCGAGTCTTCCGAAGGCGGGGCGCTGCGTCAAAGGCGGAGGATCTCGCGAAGGAGGGCCGTCTCATGGGACTGCGCCGCGCCATCGCAGAGCGGCTCACCGATCTGCTCACGCAGCCTCTCTCGTTCTACGAGCGGCGGGGCTGGAACGACATGGACGCGCTGCGCCGGAACGTTCGCAAGGGCGATGTCGTGCTGGTCGAGGGCGATACGCGCATCGCGGCGGTGATCAAGTACCTGACGCAGAGCTCATGGTCGCACTCGGCCCTCTACATCGGCGACGAGCTGCTTCGCCGCGGCGGCGGCGTGCGGGAGCGCGCGCTCGCCGAGTTCGGCGACCACGCGCAGCATCTCGTCGTCGAGGCGCTCCCCGAGGGCGTCGTCGCCGCGCCGCTCGGCAAGTACGTCGATATGAACCTTCGGATCTGCCGGCCGTTCCGGCTGCGGCCGGAGCACCTGCAGATCATCCTCGACGACGCGATCGCCGCGATCGGGTGGCGCTACGACCTGCAGAACGTTCTCGATCTCGCGCGCTACTTCCTTCCCGTGAGCCTCGTTCCCTCGCGCTTCCGGCGCGACGCGCTGCACTTCGGGAGCAGGCTCCCGACCGAGGTCATCTGCTCGAGCCTGCTCGGCCGGCTCTTCGGAAGGGTGGGATACCCGATTACGCCGATCGAGCGGTCAGCGCCCGTGCCCGAAGCCGCGCCCCGCGCACGCGGCGGGTGGCTGCGGCGCCTTCTCGGCCGGGAGTCGGCCGGCGAGTACACGGGCCTTTTCCACATGCGGCATCCGACGCTGCTCACGCCGCGCGACTTCGACCTCTCGCCCTACTTCGAGATCGTGAAGTTCAACGTCCTCGCCGAGGGCCGCTTCGACTACCACCGCATCCAGTGGGCGACCCCGGAGACGCCGCAGCACGAGGAGCCGAGGCGCGCGGGGTGACGCCGCGGCCTTGCCGCACGGCTCGCTTCGCTCGCCGGCAGCGGCCTCCGCTCGGCCGCAGACGGCGTCACGGCGCGGCCGCCTTGCGGCCTGAGCCGCACGGTCGAGAACGGACGCTCCGCCGCGCTCCGATACTGTAGGGCGGCATGGGATCGGCTCGAGGCGAAGAGGGGGGCTCGCGCCGCGGCGCGGTGGCCGCGGCGGGCCTGCTCGCGGTGATCGCAATGGTGCTGGCACATCCGCCGCTGCGCGTTCCCGGGCTCGGGCTCGTCATGGTCGCGCCTCTCGCGTTCGCGCTGGACGGGATGCGCGCGCGACGCGCCTTCGTGCTCGCATGGCTCACGACGGGCGCCGCGGCGCTCTGGCTCGTGCGCGGGCTCCTGCATGCGCTGGTCGAGGAGTACGCGGTCGCGCCCGCGCCCGCCTGGCTGTTTGCCGTGATCGTCGTGTTCGGCCTTGCGCTGGTGCAGGGTGCGGCGGGCGCGGCCTTCGCGGCTCTGGCCTCCCGGGCGTCAGCGCGCGCCGCGCCGCTCTCCTTCGCCGCGATCTGGACGCTGGGCGAGTGGCTGCGCGGCGCCGGGCTCGGCGTGCCCTGGCTCCTCACCGGGCACGCGCTCGCGCGCTGGCCCGCGGCGCTCCAGGTGGCCGAGCTCTTCGGGCAGTACGCGGTCTCGTTCGGCGCGCTCGCCGTGGGCGCGGGGCTCGGCATCGCGCTCCGGCGCCGGAGCGCGCAGGCGCTCCTCGGGCCCGCGCTCGTGGCGATGCTCTGGCTCGGCTACGGCGAGGTGCGGCTCGCGACCTACGCGCCGGCACCGGGGCCTGTCGCAAGGGTTGGTGTGGTGCAGGCGTCGGTGCGCCAGGCCGAGCGCTTCCAGGCCGACTCCGCCCTGCGCAATCTGGCGCGACATGCCGACGCCACGCGCGCGCTCGCCGCTCGCGTGCCGCTCGACCTCGTGGTCTGGTCGGAGACTGCCGTGGACGCGGACATCGACCGCAGTCCGTATCTCCGCGCGCGTCTCGAGCAGCTCGCCACGGAGATCGGCGTTCCGATCCTGACGGGCGCGCCCCGCTCCGGGGAGGGAAGGCTCCGAAACGCCGTGGTGCTCTTCGCACCGGGCCGGGGATTGGTCGAGTCCTACGACAAGCAGCGCCTCGTGCCCTTCTCGGAGTACAGCCCCGTCCTGGGTGACTGGCTCGCGTCGCTCGTGGCCCCCGTCGTGCGGGGTGCCCCCTACGTGGCCGGGAGCGTGGCGACGGTGTTCCGCGCCGCGCCGATTCCGCTGGCCGCACCGGTCTGCTTCGAGATCACGGACCCGGAGCTGGTGCGACACTTCCGAGCGGCGGGCGCGCGGCTGTTCGTGAACCTCTCGAATGACGCGTGGTTCGGTCCGGCGGGCTACCCGGAGCTGCACTTCGATCACGCGATCCTGCGCGCCGTCGAAACGCGCAGCCCGGTGGTGCGCGGAGCGAATACCGGGATCTCGGGCGTGATCGATGCGAGCGGGAGGGTGAGGGAGTCGATCCCGGCATTCACGGAGGGAACGCTGGAGGCGCAGGTCGCTGCAGCCGGTCCGGCGCCACTCTACGCGCGCACCGGCGATGCGCCCTTCGTCACGGCGCTGCTGCTCGCGCTCGCCGCGGCGGCGCGCCGCCCGCTGGCCAGGGGGCACGCTCCTACCCCCCGTTGGTGAGGGCGGTCGTCTCGGGCGGCAGCACGCAGCCAACCTCGGCGAGGAGCGCCTTGCTTCGCTTTCAGAAGTTGACAAGCCGCGCATCCGCGAGCGTAGAATGCGCGCCTGAACGCACGATCCGTGGGCTGCGTTCAGGCAGCGGCATCTCGCAATCCTGGAGCCGAGCCATGCGCTACTTCGCGTGGGCGAGAGTCTGGCGATACGTCGCGGGATCGGTAGCGGCACTCGCCGTCGTTGCGTTCATTGCGGGCCGAGCCGTGGCGGG
>JAYRMX010000404.1:0-17989 GCA_041912475.1 Myxococcota bacterium | reverse complement strand
GCCGGGCGCAGCGGGTTCCAGCCGCCCCCGGGACGGCCGACGCTGTTTCGGTCGAACTGCAACTGCGGCCCGGTCCTCGCCACGGTCAGCGGGAGCTACGACATCCATCTTTCCGGAATCTGCGGCGTGACGCGGCTTGGCGCCGGGGCTGGCCCGGGCCGCACGCCTCGTGCGCTCCGCGCTCGACCGCCGCAGGGGATCAGCGCGCCGTCGCCGCCGCGGCGTCGGTTCGCGAGAAGTCGTCGCCCTCGTAGAGCAGCGGCGAGCCGAGCACCTTCGCGAGAGCGTACGAGAAGCAGTCGCCGTAGTTGAGCGCGGCCTCGTGCCGGCGCTTTCCGTAGAGGCTGAACGCGGTGCGCGCGGCGCGGGCCTGCTCGAGATCGACGGGGACGATGTCGATCTCCGCGGCTGCGAGGAAGCGGTCGAGGTCCGCGACGCCCGCAGCGCCGAAGCGCGCCTCGACGACGATCGAGCACTCGACGAACGTCGCGGCGGACACCACGCGCTCGTCGGCCATCTCGATTGCCTCGTTGAGCGCACGCCGTTCGGGCTCGTCGAGGAGGATCGCGAGGAGCGCCGAGGTGTCGATCACCATCAGCGGGGCAGCCCGTCGTCGTCGTAGCCGAGAATCTCGTCAGCGCGTCGTGGGTCGATCACGGTGAGCCTGGCGCAGTGGCGCGCGATCTCGTCGAGCTCGTCGGCGAGCCGCCGCCCCGACTGCTCGCGGCGAACGCGCGCGAGCCGGTCTCGAAGCGCCCGCGTGACGGCCTCGGTCTTGGTCTCGCCCGTGAGCTTCGCGAGCTGCGCCGCGAGCTTCTCCGCCTGGGCGTTCCGGATGTTGAGCGCCATCATTCACCCTGTGTAGATACGTGTCTACATTGCTATATCGGCTTCTTCTCGGCAACGGACGAGGCGCGATTTCCGTCTTGCGGTCGCTGGCGCGAGCCGGCGCCCGGCCTTGACCGGCGCAGGGACGTCGCTAGCCTGTTGGATGAATGATCGTTCATTCACTCACTTAGGCCGTTGCCGCGATGCGACTTCCCGACCGAGAGCTCCAGGCCGACCGCCGCGCGAGGATCCTCGCCGCGGCCGTGCGCTGCTTCGGCCGGCGCGGCATCCACCAGGCCTCGATGCAGGACATCGCGGCCGAGGCCGGGATGAGCGCGGCGAACCTCTACCGCTACTTCGCGTCGAAGGAGGCGATCGTCGACGCGATCGCCGAGCACGAGCGCGAGGAGACGGTGGCGCTGCTCGCCGAGCTCGAGCGCGCGGACGACTTCCTCGGTGCGCTCCGCTCGCTCCTCGACGGCACGCTGCGCGGCGACGGCCGCTTCGAGATCGCGCTCGGCCTCGAGATCATCGCCGAGGCGCTGCGCAACCCGCGCGTTGCGGCGCTGTGCCGCCGGCTCGACGTCGAGGCGACCGGCGCGCTCGCGCGCGTTCTCGAGAAGGCGGCCGCACGCGGCCAGATCGACCCCGGCCTCGACCCGCACGCGACCGCGCAGGTGCTCGTCGCGATCACCGACGCAGTGCTGTGGCGGCGCGGTGCCGATCCGACCTTCGACGCCGCACGGGCCGCGCCGACGCTCGAGCTCCTGCTCACGCGCTTTCTCTCTCCTCCCGCGGCGCGCGCGGAGGGCCGGTGACGGCGGCCGCTCCGCGTCGCGACGCCGGCTCGCCTGCGCGATCCGGCGAGACCGCAGCGGACGGCGAGCGTGGCGTCGCGCCTTGCGAGCCTGCGGCCGCTGCGTCGCGCGCCGCCCCTCGCGCGCGCAGCCGCGTCTCGATCGCACGAAGCAGCCTCGTCCACGACTGGAAGCGCTATCTCGCGGCCGTCCTCGCCGTCGCCTTCTCGGGCCTGCTCGTGCTCGTGCAGCTCGGCCTGCTGCTCGGCATGGTGGCGAGCTTCACGGCGGTCGTCGATCAGGCGGGCGCAGACCTGTGGGTCGTCGAGGGGCGGACCGAGAGCTTCGACCTCGCGCGCGAGATGCCGCGCCGCTACGAGATGCGAGTGCGGACGCACCCCGACGTTGCGAGCGTCCAGCCGCTCGCGTTCGCGTGGACCGACTGGCGGCGGCCCGACGGAGGTCGCGTCACGATCTACCTGATCGGGATCGACGTCGGCCCCGCGAGCCTCAGCCTGCCGCGATCGTTCGACCCGCGGCTTCGCAGCGCGCTCGAGCCGGCCGGCAGCGCGGTCGTCGACGCCGGAGACCTCGCGAAGCTCGGCGTCGCCGTCGGCGACGTCGCGGAGATCGGCGGGCACCGCGTCCGCGTGGCGGGCGTCACGCACGGGATGCGCGCGATCGGCGGCGCGTACGTCTTCGTCTCGCGCGCGACCGCGGCGACGCTGCTCGGCGAGCTTTCGAGCAACGACCGCAGCGCGTACTTCCTCGTGCGTCTGCGAGATCCGTCTCGCGCGCCCGAGGTGCAGCGCGCGCTCCAGCCCGCAGGCGATCCGCCGCCGTACCAGGTCCTGCTGCCCGAGGAGCTCTCGACGCTCTCGCAGCTCTACTGGATCCTCGAGTCGGGCGCTGGCGCGGGCTTCCTGTTCTCGACGCTGCTCGGCCTCGCCGTGGGCGTCGCAATCACGAGCGAGACGCTGCGCGGAGCGATCCTCGCAGCGCTCCGCGAGTACGCGACGCTGCGTGCGCTCGGCGTTCCGCTGCGCGCGCTGCGTGCGGTGGTGCTCGAGCAGGCGCTGTGGGTCGGAATCGCCGGCCTCGCCGTCACCGCCGCGCTCACCGTGGGCGTCGTCGTGGTCGCCGCATGGGCGAACGTCGCGATCTCGCTCCCGCTCTGGGCGCTCGGCGCGACGGCCGCGCTCACGCTCGTGGTGGCTCTCGCGTCGGGCGCGCTCGCGCTCGCTCCGCTGCGGCGCACCGAGCCCGCGGAGCTCTTGCGATGAGCGCGGCCTTCGCTGCGACGCCGGCTCCTGCGGCGCCTTCGATCGTGGCGGAGAGCGTGCAGCGCTCGTTCGGAACGGGCGCGAGCCGCACCGAGGTGCTGCGCGGCGTCTCGCTCGCGATCGACCCGGGAGAGCTGACGCTCATCGTCGGCCCGTCGGGCTCGGGCAAGAGCACGCTGCTCTCGGTGCTGAGCGGCCTGCTGCGGCCCGACGCCGGCCGCGTTCGCGTGCTCGGTGAGGCGCTCTGGGATCTGGGCGAAGACCGAATCGACGCGTTTCGCCTTCGTCACTGCGGCTTCGTCTTCCAGGGCTTCAACCTGTTTCCCGCGCTCACCGGGATCGAGCAGGTGATGCTGCCGCTGCAGTACGCGGGCGTGCGCGGCGCGCAGGTGGCGCGGCGGGCCGAGGAGGCCCTCGACGCCGTCGGCCTCGGCGCGCGCGCGCACCTGCGGCCGGCCGAGCTCTCGGGCGGCGAGAAGCAGCGCGTCGCGATCGCGCGCGCGCTCGTGAAGCGGCCCGAGCTCATCTTCGCCGACGAGCCCACGAGCGCGCTCGACCGCGAGAACGGCCGCGTCGTGATCGACCTGCTGCACCGCGCGGCCGTGCGGCGCGGCGCGACGGTGCTCGCGGTGACGCACGATCCTCGTCTCGTCTCGCACGCCGATCGCGTCCTGCGGATCGAGGACGGGCGCATCACGGCGGACGAGCGGCCGGCGGGGGACGGCGCGACGAATGCGACACCCGGGGAGGTACGCGCGTGACCGGCTGGAAGAAGATGGCCGCTTTGCTCGCGGCGGTCATGGTCGTTGCGATCACGGCGTCGCTCGCGGGCGTCGCGGATCGGCACCCTGCGGGCGCGCCGCCCGCGGACGCGCCGGGCGCGCGGGACGGTCGGAGCGCCGTGGCCGTCGCGCGCGGCATCGTCGACGTCGAGGGCGGCATCGTTCAGCTCGCGGCGAGCCGCGACGGCGTCGTGCAGGAAGTGCTCGTCGAGGAGGGAGAGAAGGTGAGGGCGGGGCAGCCGCTCGCGGTGCTCGACGATCGGGCGGCGCGGCTCTCGCTCGCGGTCGCGACCGCCGAGCTCTCGCAGGCCGAGGCCGCGATCGCGCCGATCGAGGTGCGCGAGGCCGCCGCAGCGCGCGAGTACGAGCGGCTGCTCCCGCTCGCGCGCACCGAGGCCGTGTCGCGCAAGGCGCTCGACCAGGCCGGCGACGCGCTGCGGCTCGCGCGGTCGGAGCTCGCTGCGCAGCGAGCGGCCGTCGAGACGGCGCGCGCGCGCCGCGCCGCCGCGGAGCACGAGATCGCGCAGCGGACGGTTCGCGCGCCGAGCGACGGCGTCATCGTTCGCCGGCTCGCGCGCGCCGGAGACGGCGTCAGCACGCTCAACGTGACCACGCTGTTCTGGCTCGCTCCCGCGACGCCCCCCATCGTGCGCGCCGAGATCGAGGAGTCGTTCGCGGACCGCGTCCGGCCCGGAATGGCCGCCGAGATCGCCGCCGAGAGCGACGAGTCGCGCGTCTTCCCGGCGCGCGTCGTCCGTGTCGGGCGGGCTTTCGGGCCGCGCCGCGTCACCGTCCACGACCCCCGCGACCGCGCGGACGTGCGCGTCCTCGAGGTGATCCTCGGCGCGGGCGACGTCCCGCCCGACGTCCCGCTCGGCCAGCGCGTGATCGTCCGGTTCGAGGGAGTGGGGGGGCAAGAAACTTCCCACGCGGAGGCGCCGCGGGAGTAGGCTGGAATCGGCCCGCTTGGGGGGGAGAGAAGAGGGGCTCTCCCATGCGTCCGATCCGACCGCTCGTCCGTGCGGCGATCGCGCTCCTCGCGATCGCCCTGCCGGCGCCGGCCGCTCTCGCAGCGGCGCCGTACACCGTTCAGCTCCACTCGCGGCAGTTCGTCCCGCCGACGGGCCTCTCGGGCACCCTCCCGTCCGGAAGCCGCGTGCACGCGCTCGTGCAGCTCGCCGGTATCCCGACGGGGCCGCAGCTCGCGGCGCTCCGAGGGCTCGGTCTCACGCTCCTCGTTCGGATCCCCGACCGTGCCTGGCTCGCGTCGCTTCCGCCGAGCGCGCTCACGACCCTGCTCGCACGTCCGGAGCTGCGAGCGATCGTCGCCCTCGCGCCGGCCGACCGCGTGTCGGCGGCGCTTCGCGACGGCATCGATCCGCGGCTCGCGTTCTCGGACGAGTCGTACGCCATCGAGGTCCGGATCTACGACGACATCGCGATGGGGACCGCGCGGCAGACGCTCGCGTCGATCGTGCGCATCCTCGCCGAGGACGAGCGCACGCACACCTTCCTCGTTCGAGCGACGGCGGCGCAGCTCGCCGCCCTCGACGACTTCGAGTTCGTCCAGCTCCTCGACGAGCCGCCGCCTCCCGCCGAGGAAGACCTCGACCAGACGCGCATCGACACCAACGCGAGCAACGTCCAGGTGGTCGAGGACGTCGTCGCCGCACGCGCGATGACGGGAACGCAGCCCGGCAATCCGTACGCGCTCGACGGCGAAGGCGTCGTCGTCGGACAGTGGGAGCCGCAGCGGCCCGACACGTGCCATCCGGACTTCGCGGGGAGGCTTCGCACCGACGGCACGATCAGCGGCAGCACCCTCCGCGTCCGCTTCGGGGACAGCGACGGCGACGGCTCGCTCGACCAGGACTGCAACAGCACGAGCTACCAGGTCGCGAACGACACGTCGATCGGCGACCACCCGACGCACGTGGCCGGCATCATCCTCGGAAACGGCTCGCAGAGCGCGGGCGCCGGAGGCCTCGCGCTCCAGTGGCGGGGGATGGCGCCGAACGCGAAGCTCTTCGCCTACGCGAGGCCCAATCTCGACACCGACGGCGACGGCGTCGCGGAAGCGGCTCCCGTGGCCACGCACTCGGCGCAGTACGACGACGCGCTCGCCCGCGCGGTCGAGCTCTCGGTCAACTCCTGGGGCTACACGCACTGCTACCAGATCGCCGGCACGTGCTACGACCGCGGCGCGGAGCTCTACGACGATCTGATCGGCGCGCTGGAAGACGTCGACCGCAGCGACGCGCTCTCGATCATCGCGTCGGCCGGCAACCAGGGGCCGACGCGGAGCGCGGTCACGTGGGGGACGACGCGGATCCCGAACAGCGCCAAGAACTCGATCGTGGTGGGGAGCGTCAGCTCGGACCTCGTCGGCTTCCCGCCGAGCAACCAGCTCGCCGGCTCGAGCAGCCGCGGCCCCGTCGACGACGGACGGCTCAAGCCCGACGTCGTCGCGCCGGGAACGCAGGCAGGAGGGCCGGCCGGGAGCCTCGTCAACTCGACGGTGATGACGATCTTCACCGACGACGCGGCCGTCCCGGGTGTGTGCCCGGCGGGGCAGGGGAGCGGGTGCACCAGCAACGGCCGGTGCAATGACGCCATCGACGACTGCACCGGCCCGTACGACAACCTGAGCGGAACATCGATGGCGACGCCCGCCGCGACGGGGGCGGCCGCGCTCATCGTCCAGCAGTTCAGAACGCGCGGCTCCGACCCGTGGCCGTCGACGGTGAAGGCGCTGCTCATCCATACGGCGATCGACCAGTGCTGCACCGACGCGAACAACTCGGACGCCGATGGGCCCGGCCCCGACTACGCGTACGGCTACGGCAAAATCGACGTGCAGGCGGCGGCGGACTTCCTGCGCGACCGTCACAACGCGCGGGTGGTGGAGGCTCCGGGCTTCGGCCCCGGGAGCTGCCCCACGGACGCGAACACGCTGTGCGACCCCGACGGAAACGGAATCTCGAACGACGACGAGTACACGGTCTCGATTCCGGCCGGCGTCACGCGCTGGCGCGCGACGCTGGTGTGGGACGATCTTTCGGCCGGCGGCAGCCTGCTCGCGCGCGGCGCGCCGGCGCTCGTCGACGACCTCGACCTCTTCCTCGTCGCACCCGACGGTACGGTGACGCGCCCCTGGGTGCTCAATCCCGCCGTCCCGGCGAACGGCGCGGCGCGCGGGCGCGATTCGCTCAACGTCGTCGAGGTCGTCGACCTCCAGAACCCGGCGTCCGGGACGTGGACGATCCACGTGCGCCCGACGGTGATCTCGCCGCCTTCGGACCTCGTGCCCCCGCAGCGCTACACGCTGCTCTACCAGACGTACCGCGCCGACGTGATGATCAAGGACTACGCGAGCGACGACGGCGGCGTCCCGTCGGTCTTCGAAGGGCCCGACGGCTGGACGCCCGTTCGCTACTGGCAGACGCCCGAGATCACGATCGAGGGCGGCGAGTCGATCGATCCGGGCGAGCAGAAGGTGCTGCACGTCGCGGTCACGAACCGCGGGAACGTGGCGGTCGACAATGCGGTCGTGCAGCTCTACTGGACCAATTCGAACATCGGCCGCGACTGGCCGGACTACCTCGCGAATCCGATGGGCGTGTGCCTCGTCACCGACCTCGCGCCCGGCGAGCGCAGCGACCCCGCCGACTGCGAGATCCGCTACACGTGGGACGCCGCCGACCTCGTGATCGGCGCCGACGGCAGCGCGCACGTCTGCCTGCTCGGCACCGTGCTCGCGATCGACGACGGCATCACTTTCCCCGGCTACGCGACGGTGACGGCGCTCGGCGATCCGAACCCGAGCCCCGACTACGTTCCGTGGGACAACAATCTCGCGCAGCAGAACGTGGTCGACGAGTTCACGGGCACCGAGGACGGCACGATCGACGTCGAGGTGCACAACCCGAGCAACCAGGGAACGCGGCAGATCGAGATCGTCCCCGACGCGCGCGGGCTTCCGAGTGGCTGGAGCTACCAGATCCAGCCCGACGAGCCGGTCGTCGTGCCGCCGCTCGGAACCGCCCTCGTGCGCGCGCGGATCGTCGCGCCGCCCGGCGCGCCGGACGGAGCGACCGGACGGCTCGTCCTGCAGGGGCGCGACGCCGTGACGAAGAGCTTCATGCTCGGCGGCGTCACGTTCGACCTCCACGTCGGGCCTCCCGACGGCGATCTCGACGGCCATCCCGACACCGCCGACAACTGCCCCGCCGTTGCCAACCCCGATCAGGCGGATGGCGACGCGGACGGCGTCGGAACCGCGTGCGACAACTGCAAGCTGCGCGCGAACGCGCCACAGACCGACACCGATCACGATGGCTACGGCAACGCCTGCGACGCAGACTTGAACGGCGACGGCATCGTCAACTTCGCCGACCTCGCGCGCATGAAGAGCGTCTTCTTCACGAGCGACGCGCAGGCCGATCTCACGGGCGACGGCCTCGTCAACTTCGCCGATCTCGCGGTCCTCAAGTCCGGCTTCTTCAAGCCCCCCGGCCCGTAGAGCGGGGACGTTCCTTCCGGCTTTGGATGGCGAGGAATCGGAGGGGGAGGCTCGCGCTCTCGCGGAGGCGCTCGCCCCGCGGCCCGGCGGGCACGCCCGAGGCCGGGCCGCGGGGCCGGCCAGCCCGGGCGTGCCGGAGCCCGCGACCGGCGGCTACAGGCGGTAGTCGCTCCCGCGCCAGGGCTCGCGGCCGACGGGCGGATCTCCGAAGAGCGCGCGAAGACCGTCCACGAACGCGAGGATTCCCTCGAGGCCCACCGGATGCGCCTGCTCCCACGCGGCCACGGCGCGCGCGGCCGCGGCGAAGTCGCGCCGGCGCTCGCCCGAAAGTCCGTCCTCGCGCAGCGACTCCAGCTCGTCGCGGGTGGGAAGCGTTCTCGTTCGAGCTCGCCTGCGAGCAGCGCGTCGAGCTCCTTCTCCCGATCGAAGAGGCGGAAGTACTCGCGCACACGCGACAGATCGATGCCGCCGGCCTGCAGCAGCCGCTCGATGTCGGCGAGATCCCGGCGACGCCGCGAAGGATCGTTCGACGAGGCCTGCACGTTGAGGCCGATCAGATCGGCCGCGTCGGCGCCGCGCAGCGTCTCGCCGAGAACGGCGTGCGCACGCGCCCGCTCGAGCATGGCGCGGCCATGGCTGCGCAAGGCGAACAGGAAATCGACGCGGCCGCGCGCCGGATCCTCGGCGACGTAGTTCGCCACGTGCTCCGAGCGGTGGATCGCCTCGTAGCCGACCCCGCGCCTGCCGTCGAGGTCGCCCCCGCTGTGGCCGCGTCGCGCGGCTCGGTCCGCTCGCCGGGAGCGGCCTCCGCTCGCGCGGGGCTCGCCGCGCCTCCCCTGCACTAGACTGCGCGCGGAGGTCTTCGCGATGCCGGCGTACCGGGGCGGCTGTCACTGCGGGCGCGTTGCGTTCGAGGTGGACGGAGAGCTTCGGCGCGTGACCGAGTGCAACTGCTCGATCTGCGCGAAGAAGGGCTTTCTGCACTGGATCGTCGAGCGCGACCGCTTCCGCCTGCTGACGCCCGAAGCCGACCTCGCGACGTACCAGTTCAACACGCGGACCGCCCGGCACTACTTCTGTCCGGCGTGCGGGATCGCGTCGTTCTACGTGCCGCGCTCCGATCCCGACAAGATCGACGTCAACGCGCGCTGCCTCGACGGCGTCGAGCTCGGTGCGCTCGAGATCGAGCGCTTCGACGGCCGGAACTGGGAAGCGGCCGAGCGCGAGCACCGCGCCGGTCGCTCGTAGCCCGGCCCCCGGCGACGGGCGGGCAGCGTCTCGTCCCCCGCGCGCCGCCCGGCTCCATCGGGGGTTGCATTGGTAGTGAGTATTCACTATAAATCGATCCGGACGCAGGGGGCGGCGGCGTGGCGCGGCGCGCAGGCAACGAGACGACCTCGAAGGCCCCCGCACGGGGAGGGGCGAAGCCCCGCCGCGCCGCCAAGCGCGCAGCGCCCGAGCGCAGGCAGCAGATCCTCGAGACGGCGAGCGCGGTGTTCGCGAAGTCCAACTACGCGAAGGTGGGAACCGCGGATCTCGCGCGCGCCGCGGGCATCTCCGAGCCCGCGCTCTACCGCCACTTCTCGGGCAAACGCGAGATCTACGTCGCGACGCTCGAGGCGATGGGAGCGCGCCTGCTCGAGATCTGGCGCGGCATCGCCGCCGCGAGCGACGATCCGCTCGAAGCGATCCGCCGGGTCGGCGTCGGCTACTACGACCACCTGCAGAGCCGCGCGCCGATGCTGCGCCTGTTCTACGAGGCGATCTCCGAGATCGACGATCCCGAGATCGGCCGCGCCGTGCGCGCGAACTTCCTCGCGATGGTGGGCTTCGTCGAGGGGCTGCTCCTCGAGGCGCGCGCACGCGGCCGGCTGCGGCGCGACATCGACCCGCGGGTCGCCGCCTGGCATTTCATGGCGATCGGCTTCTCCTTCGATCTCGTCCACATGCTCGCCCTCGATGGCGAGCTCGATCGGAAGAAGGTCGATGCATGGGGCGCGCTCTATCTGGGCTCGCTCGCGAGCACCGCGGCGAAGGAGCGGAAATGACCCTCAGCCTCCCCGGCGAAGCGGAGCAGAAGGAAATCGTTCGCCGCTGCTGGTACTCGCACGACGGCCACTGGTTCCAGAGCGCCGCTGCCGAGCTCGGCATGGAGGCGGCGAATCGCCTCAACCGCCGCGCGCTCCGCGCGCAGGGCGCCACCGAAGCGCGACGGCTGCGAAAGGCGCTCGGCATTCGGGAGATCTGCGGACTCGACGATTTCCTTCGCCTCTTCGACGCGCTCGCGCGCGTGCTCGTTCCTCCGCCGACCGCCGTTCGCCTCGAGCCGCGTGGCGAGCGTGCGTACGAGATCCGCGTCGACCGCTGCTTCGTCCACGAAACCGTCGTGCGGGCGGGAAACCCCGAGTCGTACCAGTGCGCCGTCTTCGACCGCATCGCCGGCTGGCACGACGGCGCGGGGCTTCCGCTCGCCGATGAGCCACCGGGCCTTCGCTGCGCGCAGGCGACGGGCGGCGAGTGCCACCGAACCCTCCACCTCCGATAGGAGATCGTCATGTCGCTTCGCGCATCGGAAGAGATCGAAATCCTGCGCCGCACTCTCGCGCGCTTCGTCACCGAGGAAGTGAGGCCGCTCGAACGGGAGCACCGTCTTCCGGGCGACGTCTCGCCTCCGGCCGAGCTTCGCCGCCGCGTGCGCATGCGCTCGCACGAGCTCGGTCTCTACGCGGCCGACATGCCGCGCGAGGCGGGCGGCGCCGGCCTCTCGCTCTCGGAGCGCGTCGTCCTCGACGCCGAGGCGTTCTCGCACGAGACCGTCTTCTTCGAGGATCTGATGGGCGGCCCGGGCGGCCCGTCGTCGATCCTGCTCGCGTGCAACGAGGCGCAGCGCGAGCGCTATCTCCTGCCCCTCGTTCGCGGCGAGATCACCACCTGCTTCGCGCTCTCCGAGCCCGAGGCCGGATCCGACGCGACGGGCATTCGCCTTCGCGCCGAGAAGAAGGGGAGCGCGTACGTCCTCAACGGGAGCAAGAACATCATCACGAACGCCGTGCAGTGCGACTTCGCGATGGTCTTCGCCGTGACCGACGCGCAGCGCGGCGCCATGGGCGGCATCACCTGCTTTCTCGTCGACAAGGGAACGCCCGGGCTCTCGGTCGGCCGCTCGCACACGTGCATGGGGTTCTCGGGCTTCCAGGGCGAGCTCGTCTTCGAAGACTGCGAGGTGCCGGCCGGCGCCATCCTCGGGCAGGAGGGCTTCGGCCTCGCGCTCGCGCTCGACTGGATCAACGCGAACCGCATCAAGATCGGCGCGATGGCCGCCGGGGTCGCGACGCGCCTGCTCGCCGCGAGCGCGTCGCACGCGCGGACGCGCCGGCAGTTCGGCCGCGCGATCGGCGAGAACCAGGGCATCCAGTGGAAGCTCGCCGACATGGCGACCGAGCTGTTCGCCACCGAGAGCATGGTCGCGCGCGCGGCGAAGATGTGGGACGAGAAGCTCGACGTTCGCAAGGAGGCCGCGATGGTGAAGCTCTACGCCTCCGAGATGGTGAACCGCGCGGCGTACGAGGCGATCCAGATCCACGGCGGCGCGGGCTGTCTGCTCGAGACCGGCCTCGAGCGCGTCTACCGCATGGTGCGCGTGTACACGATCGTCGAGGGCACGTCCGAGATCCAGCGCATGGGAATCGGGCGCCGGGTCATCAAGCAGCACGCGGCGTAGGCCACTGCGCCGTGCCGCGACGTGCGCCCCGCGGCCGGAGGAAGCGACCGCAGCCGCACCGAAGCATGCGCCCGGCCAGGCCATCGCCATCGGCGACCTGCCGTGAGGCGACCCTCTCCGCCACCGGGTGAGCTGCCGTGCCGGCGGCGAGCCTTCCCTCGCGACCGCTCGGCGGGACGCCGGGCCCGAGGGTCCGGGGAATTCCCGATTCTTCGCATCGCGCTCAAGACGCCGACTGTGGCGACCGACCCTCACTCAGCGATGTGACGCGATCGACGCGCGCCCCGCAGCCGCTCCTTCGCAGCCGAACCGCGCGTCGAGCGTCTGGAGGTGCACGATGCGTTCGACCGCGAGCCGGAGCGCCCCGGCAGTGCTGCTCGTCGCGGCCCTTCTCACGGGCTGCGCGAGCACGGGCAAGCCGAGCCACGAACTGATCGGCGCCACGATCGGCGGGGCGCTCGGCGGCGGCATCTGCGCCGTCGCCGGAGGCGACCCACTCGTGTGTACCGCCGCCGGTGTAGGCGGCGCCGTGATCGGCTGGGGCGTGACGAAGGCGATCGAGAGCTCCGTCCAGCGAACGGAGCCGACCCGCGCAGTGAGCCAGGAGTCTCGCTACCAGCCCGAGCAGGGCATGCGCATCGAAGTCCCGAGCGTGCGGCTCTCGTCGGGAAGCGTCGCGCCGGGAGAGAGAGTCGATGTCGTCGTGACGTACGTCGTGCTGGCCTCCGAGCCGGCCCGTGCCCGCCCCGTCATCGAAACTCTCTCCGTGTGGCGGGAAGGCCGGAAGCTCCGCGAGATCGACACGCAGGCCGAGCAGCGCACTCCCGGCGAGTGGACGGTCGAGCGGCAGATCGCACTCCCGGCGAACGTCTACCCCGGCACCTACGAGATCCGCTACGAGGTGGCCGCGACGAGCGCCGACGGCGGCGTCCGGGCCGAGAGCGCTTCGCCGCTGGTCGTTGCCGCGCGATGAGCGGGCGAAGCGCGGTGTGGGCGCTCGCGCTCCTGCTCCTCGTCCCCGCGCGGGCTGCCGTTGCGCAGGAGTCGGTGCGGATCGTGCCGCCGCCCCCGGAGCCCCGAGCGCAGGGCCCCGCTCCGCTCCGACCTCCCGACTTCCACCCCGAGCTCGAAGCGCTGGCCCGCGACCTCGTCTACCGGAGCGGCAGACCCACCGGACCGGACGATGACCGGCCCGACGCGCTCCTGGCCACGCGAGGCGATGCGGAGTTCCGCAAGCTGCTCGGCGAGAAGGGCTACAGGCTCCTCGAGAAGCCCATCGACGACAAGCAGAACGGCATGCAGGCGCTCGCGCTGGGGGATCGGGCCGGCAACCGGTTCATCGTCTTCCGCGGCACCGAGCCGACCAAAGATGCCGACTTGTGGCGTGGCAAGCTCCCGCCCGACGCGGTCGCCGACCTCGACATCAACGGAAACGTCGGCTCGAAGCAATACGATCCGTACGCCGGGAAGCTCTCGGAGTGGGCCGCGCGCTATCCCGGCGCGTACGTCACGGGCCACAGCCTCGGCGCGGCACTCGCGCAGCGATACATCGCCGACCACCCGGAGGCGGTGAGAGAAGCTGCTCTCTTCAACGCCCCGAGCACCGGCTACGCCACCGTCCAGAAGTACGTAGACGGCGGAGTGCGCGTTCCCTGCACGATCTACGTCAGCCCTTACGATCCGGTCTCCCAGATGGGCGGCAACCTCCCGCTCCCGTGTCGCATCGTCATGGTGGAGCGCCCCGAGATCCGGCCGAGCAAGGGGCCGCGCCCGAACGAGCTGACGGAGGGCGAAGACCTGCCGGTCGATCTATCCCTCGCCGCGCACAGCTTCTGCATGTTCTGCGACTCGGGCAGCGTCCTGCGCGAGATCAGCTACGCGGACTTCATCCGAGGGCGACGCGATGCGTACGACGAGCTCTACCGCCGCATCGGTACGTCCGGCTTCACGGGCGCGGCCGTGGCCACGTTCATGCGAACGCAGGTGCAGAAGCCTCCCGACGGCTCGCCTACGGAGGCGATGGTGTCGGCGGCGCATCAGGTAGCGAGCCTGCCGCCGCAGCCGCCGGCTCGCTTCATCGGACCCGAGAATCGCCCGCCGCAGACGCGGCCGCCGTCCGGCCTCGCGTCGGCTCCCGCTTCGGGAGACGGCGGGCTGGAAGTTCTCGCCAACGAGGAGCGCGACGGGCTCGAAAAGGAGCTCGCCTGGGAAGAGCAGCGCTGCGCGTGTCTCGTCGAGGGCCGGCGCAAGTCGCCCAACCTCGAGACCGATTGCAACGGCAGCTTCATGATCGGAAGCCGCGACGGCCACATCGACGCGTGCAAGAAGCGGATCGCCGGGCTTCGCCAGCGTCTCGGAAGGCCGGCCCTGGCGAACGATCCGGAGCCCGACCCCGGCGATCGCGCCGGGAGCCTTGCCGAATGGCAGAGACGCCTCGCCTGCCTCGAGCGCGTGAAGGCCGGAGACGGCACCTGGACTTCGGACTGCAACACATTTCTGATGGGGAGCGTCGACGAGCAGATTGCGATCTGCCGGCAGGAGATCGACAAGCTCAGCGGCAGCGCAAGGCCGAACGAAGGCCCGCCCCCGCTCGAGGAGCCGAGCGATCTCGCCGACGCCGACGATCCCCTCGGCCCGCGCCCGTGGGACAGGCCGAAGGTGCAGCAGCTCATGGACGAGTGGCTGCGCGGCGCCGTGGCCGCGGTGCTGCCGGACGGAAAAGAGGTCCGGTACAACGAATGGGCGCAGCCGCTGGCTCCCGGCGCGAGATCGACCGGCAAGCCCGATCATCCCGCCGATTGGTCGCGCAGCCGCTATCTCTGGGAGACGCGGCAGAAGTGGACGTCCACCAACCTCTGCTCGCTCGGGACCTACGTCGAGCAGCGTATGGCCGGCAAGGACGTCTCGGGCTGTCGCGAGAAGCTGGAGGAGGCTGCGTCTGCGGCTCGGCCGCAGCCGCGCCCGCCTTCCGCCGCCGACGGCAGTGCGTCGGCGGCTCCCACGTCACCGCCCGCGAGCTTCGGCTGGTCCGGACCGATCGAAGTCACGGGCGGCGCGAAGAAGACTCGCCAGCCCGGCGCGCCGGACGATTACGGGTGGTCCGGGCCGATCCACGTCACGGGCTCGGCGACGCAGGCACGACCCCTCTCCGCCCGAGCGGCGCCTTCGGTTCCTGCGGCGCCCGCGCCGCGAGAGACGTGGGCCGAGCCGTCTCCGGAGCCGGACGATTCCGACGCGGATGCCGAGGCGCTGCGCGCGCTCGCGGGCGTCGTCGGCCAGATCGTCGCCGGGCAGCAGGCCTACGCGGCCGCGCCGGGCTACGGCGCGGGCCCGTCGAAGGCCGCGGCCCACGGGAGCGGCGCTGGCTTCGTGGGGGCGTGGTCCTGTAGCTGGCGCGACGGCTCGGGCGGCTTCCAGAACGACACGCCGATGACGATCCGGCCCGCGGGCTCGCAGTACGAGGCCGTCATCGGAGACGACCGACTGACGGGACGACAGACCGGACCGGAGAGCGTTCACCTGGAGGCGAGCGGCCAGCAGCACGGCACTGCGTTCAGCGCCTCGTTCGACTTCGAGAGCCAGGGCAACGCGCTCGTCGGAGGCGGCGAGATCCGCACCCGCGACGACGCCGGCACGCACGCCGAGCGTTACTCGGGCCGCTGCGGGCGCGCCGGCTCCTGAGAGCCGCCATCGGGGGCCGGCCATCCCCGCGGACGACTCCGGATCGGGTGCGACCGGGCGTCAACGAAGGGCGGCCGCTTCTTCGTCCGGCGCGTGCGCGTCACCCGAGCCCGTTCTCCCGGGGGAGCCGGATCCGCACGAAGGCTCGATCCGCGGTGACGAGCGCGAGCCCACAGGCCAGCGCAGGCGCCGCGATCGCGAGGTCGAAGTCGCTCACCCGCCGCCCCCCTTCGCGAGCCGCGCCGTCCGCTCTCCGAAGCTCCGATTGATCTCGTCGCTCCACGGCAAGCGGATCCGCTCCGACCCGATCGCGGACCACCGGGCTTCGAGCGCCTGCTCGACCGCCCGGATGACGAGCTGGCTCCGGGTGACGCCGAGCGCCGCGGCGCGTTCATCCACGGCCGCGACGAGATCGTCCGGCTGGCGGATGCCGGTGATGCTCCTGTGCACTACCGAGAGCGCAATACGTTCGCATCTCGGATGCGAGCGCGGCGCCGCGACGCGAGGGGCCCGGGAATGAGGGGCGCGCCCTCGACGGGTTACGCCCGATGACGCCCGATCTGACGGTCGTTCCTGGGAGGATGGGCTCCCCCCGATGGCAGACGCGAACGCTCGAGGTCTACCGCCTCGAAGCCGGCTGCTGGCTCCTCGCTGCGACACACGGCGGTGACGACGTCGCGCGCGCGGAGCCGTTCGGCGCGATCGAGCTCGACCTCGCGCGCGGGTGGCTGCCGGAGGACGAAACACCGGGCGCATAGCGCACCGCGAACGGCCGTCGCCGCGGGGACTGCCCCGCGCCGCACGGGGACCGTGCGGTGACCGTGCCGTCGAAGGTGCTCGAGAAGATTCTCGGCGAAGCGGCGTAACATGGCGGAGAGGGTGGGATTCGAACCCACGGTACCCTTGCGAGTACTCCTGATTTCGAGTCAGGCCCGTTCGACCACTCCGGCACCTCTCCGGCGCGGACCCTAGCACGCCGGGCGGCGTCGCGAGGTGCCGCACGAGCGGGCCGCTTCGCGGCCGGAGCGTTCGGATGCGCGCGCGGTCCGGGCCCGCTTCGCGAGGCCCGCCGAGGTCGCGAACCGCCCGGGCGCTCCCGCGGCTACGCCGGCCGGCGGATCGTCAGCACGGGGCAGGGCGCGTGCTGGACGACGCGCTCCGCCGTGCTGCCGAGCAGCAGGTGGCGAAGGCCGGAGCGGCCGTGCGTGCCCATGGCGATGAGGTCGGCGCCGGAGTCGCGGGCGGCCTCTTCGATCACGAGCGGCGGGTAGCCCTCCTGCGCGATCACCTCGACGTTGAGGCCGCCGGCGCGCAGCGGCCGCGCGTCCTGCTCGAGGCGCTCGCGCGCCTGCTCGGCGGCGTCGGCGAACAGGCGCGGCGCCACGGGGACGGCGCCGAGCGCGGTGAACTCGACGGGCAGGTGGTACGCGTGGACGAGCACGAGCTTCGCGTCGCCGTCCTCGGGGCCGAAGACGCGCTGCGCGGTGCGGATCGCGAGCGTGGCGTCGTCGGAGAAGTCGGTCGGGACGACGATGGTCCTGATGCGGCGGTGCTTGTCGGCGTCGCCCGGGTGCACGGTGAGCACGGGCACCGCCGCGCCGTGCACGACGCGCTCGGCGGTGCTGCCGAGCAGCAGATGCCGGAAGCCGGTCATTCCGCGCGTTCCGAGCACGATCACGTCGGCGCCGTGCTTGGTCGCGAGCTCGAGGACGAGCGGCGAGGCCGGGCCGATGTCGAGGTCGCTCGACGCCTCGACGCCCTTCGAGCGCACCATCTCGACGTCGGCGGCGAGCTTTCGCAGCGCGGCGTCGCGGTACTGCTCGTGGAAGTCGGGCGGGAGCGTCACGAAGTCGGGGGAGGCGGCCGGCGGGATCGGCGGAGGCAGCGCGTGCACCAGCACGATGCGCGCGCGGTGGACCTTCGCCAGCTCGATCGCCCACTGCAGCGCGGCGGCCGCGGTCGGTGAGAAGTCGGTGGCCGAGAGGATCGTGCGCACGGGAGCGGGGCGCGCGGGCGAAGCGGCGCTCATGGGGCCTCCTTCCCCGCGCGGCGGCGCGAGGCTAGACGCGCAGCCTAAGGCCCCGGCCGCACGCGGGCAAGCCGCTCGCGGCGTTTCGCGGCGGACCCGCCGTCCCGCGCGGGCCGGCGGCGGAAACGTCGGGGCGATTTGCCTCGCTGCTGGCACGCGCCGGCGCCGCGAGCCGGCCGCCCCGGGAGCCGCGCGCGTTGCAAGGCGCCGCTCGACGGGGGGCGCCGCGGGTGGCATCGTGCGTGGATCCGGGAGGAGATGGATGGCGCTTCGCCACCGAACCGTGTCGGAGATCATGCGGAGCGAGTTCGTGAGCCTCGAGCTCGCGGACAAGCTCGACTTCGCG
>JAYRMX010000403.1:0-6624 GCA_041912475.1 Myxococcota bacterium | reverse complement strand
GGATCGTTCTTGAGCGCGTCCTTCGCGCGCTTCACGTCGACGTCCTGCAGCGGGTGCGTCGGCAGCCGATACTCGGTGATGTCCTGCGGCGTCACGCCGAGGTAGCGCGCGTGGGGGACGCAGAAGAACTGCGAGAGGTGCGCGGCGTTCCCCGATCCGACCTTCAGCGTGCGGTAGATGTTCGAGATGCCGTACGGATCGCAGTCGACGAACGCGTAGACGGGCAGCCTGCACTCGTCGCTCAGCTTGCGAATGAAGCGGCGCGTCGCGCGCGTCGGGACGCCCGCCATCGACACGAGGATGCAGTTCGCGGTCTGCCAGAACTTGTGGCTCTGCAGGCGCTGGAACACGCCGCCGGTCTCGATCGCGAGGATGAACTTCGCGTCGGTCTCGAACGAGAGGTGCTCGACGGTCGACGGGATCGAGTAGGCGCCGGAGCCGAAGCGCGTGCAGTCGATGCGCTCGATCGCTCCCGTCTCGCGGTCGGGGTCGAGAACGACGAGGTTGCCGGCCACCGCGCCGCCGTGCTCGTCGGGTACGAAGCGGAGCTGCTCGCGCGAGACGCCGCGCACGGAGAACAGCGCCTCGATGTCGTCCATCACGGTGTCGGACTCGGTCTGCTCGTCGAAGCGCGCTTCCTCCCAGTTCTTGCTCTGGTAGTAGGCATCCCGCTTCGTCGCGAAGTCGTTGCTCTCGATCAGCTCCTTCGAAAGGCCCATCATGCGCAGCGTCTGCGCGAAGCTCTTCACGGTGTTCACCGTGAGCGTCCGCACCTTCTTCTGGCGGCCGATCTCGAAGTAGCCCTTCTTCTCGGAGTAGGTGACGTTGCCGAGCGCGCGCACCGGGAACGCGAGGTCGGGCTTCTTCGCCTTGCGGATCTCTCCGTGGACGCCGCTCGCGGCGTCGCGGATCAGGAGCACGGTCGTCTCGTCGAGCGCCTTGTTGCGGGCGACGACCTTCTCGGCGCCGCCGGCCTTCGCAGCAGCAGGCGCTCTCGGCGGCGCACCCGCCGCGGGGGGCTTCGGCGCTGCCGCGGTCGGCTTCGACGCCGTCGTCGCCTTCTTCGGGGTCTTCTTCGCCGCCACTAGAGCCTCCGGCTGCGCTCGAGCACGTCGGCGAGGCTCGCGACCACGCGTTCGCGCTCAGCGTCGTCGAAGCCGAGGATCTGCTGCAGGCCGACCGCGACCTGCGGGATGTACTTGTCGATGTACGCGCGCTTCTTGGCCTCGTCGGCCTCGCGCCGCCGCTTGCTGATGAAGTGTGAAACCTTGCGGCCGCACTCCTGCAGGCCGAGCCGGATCTCCTTGAGGATCTCCGGATACGACGCGATCGCCTCCTTGCTCTCGGACGTGAAAGGAACCCAGACGCTCGCGATGTGGACCATGAGGAGCATCGGGCCGATCGGGAGCGCGCCCTTCGGCTGCTGGAGGTGGTAGGCCTTCCAGTCGGTGCCCATCACGGACTTCGTGATCGCGCAGGCACCCTGCTGATACTGGAGGGGAACGCGGTTCGCGTAGCGGAAGAGCGTGACGGGCTCCTCGGCGGGAAGATCGCCGCCGTAGGCGAGGCCGACCTCGACGAGGAACGGATTGCCGCGGTAGACCTCGGGGCGACGCGTCACGGCGGCGACGAAGTCGCTCTTCACCTCGGCGCGCAGCGCGCGCTCGATCAGCTCCTCGCCGATCGGCGCGATGCAGTCGGTGGGCGGCGCCATGATCTTCGTCGCCTGGATCGCGGCGTGGATGCGCTCGGCCTCGTCGCGCCCGATCTCGGAGGGCCGTCGCGTCCCCGCGACCTTCGCGCGCTGGCAGATCTCGTCGGCGATTCGCGGCGAGACGCGAGAGAAGTCGGCGCACAGGCAGCCCTTCAGGTTCCGCGCCTTCGTGTCGCGGAACATCTGCATCAGCACGCCGAGCTCGACGCCGTACGGGTGCGGCTGGATCTCGGCGGTATGCGGCGGAAGCTCGCTCGTCACGCGCGGCAGGCGCCGCTCGGCGTCGCCCTCGGTCCCCTTCGGGCGCAGGGTGACGATCTCGGCGTGCGGGTTCGCGAGCGAGACCTGCTCGAGGTACGCGTCGACTCCCTGCCGCCCGCCGCGGTACGACGCCTCGAGCTCGATCTCGACGCGCGTCCCGTGCGGCCGGTCCCAGACGACTTCGTCGTCGCGCGTCACCTTCGGCTCGTTGGTTCGCGTGTCGATCACGAGCTCGAGATGGTGCGCCTTCTTCTTCGGATCGGTCCGCGTGTGGATCACGACGGGCTTGCCGGTGGTGAGAAGGCCGTACATGCCGGCCGCGCTGATTCCGATTCCCTGCTGGCCGCGGCTCTGGCGCAGGCGGTGGAACTTCGAGCCGTAGAGCAGGCGGCCGAAGACCTTCGGCACCTGCGCGCGGACGATGCCGGGGCCGTTGTCCTCGACGGCGACACGGAATCGTGTCTCGGCGAGCTGTGTGATCTCGACGCGCAGCTCGGGAAGGATCCCGGCCTCCTCGCAGGCGTCGAGCGCGTTGTCGACCGCCTCCTTCACCGTCGTGAGCAGCGCCTTGCTCGGGTTGTCGAAGCCGAGCAGGTGGCGGTTCTTCGCGAAGAACTCGGAGACGGAGATCTCGCGCTGCTTCTTCGCGAGGTCGCTCGCGGTGGCGCGCGCGGGCGGGCCCGACGCGGCCGCCTTGCCGCGCGGCTTCACGGTGCGCGCAGAGCTCGCACGCGAAGGGGCGGGCTCTGCGCCGGCCGCACGCGCGGGTGCGGGCGCGCCTTGCGGGCGCGCCGCGGCGTCGAGATCCAGGACGAGCTGCTCCTCACCGGCCATCCGCCTCACCCCCTCGACGGAGTCGCCGCGGGCATGTTCCCTCACGCACCCGGCAGGTCAAGCCTCGCCGGCGCGTGCGCGGCGCGGGCAAGGGGCGGCTGCGGCCGGCCGGCGCGCGCGTGCGCCGCGGCTCGGGCACCGCGACCGCGCGGAGCGCCGGCGCAGGGATCGCACGCGCGGCGTCGTCGCTGCGGGTTCGCCGCGGCGGCGCGGCACGGAGGCCGCGGCGCAGCGGCCGCGCGGCCTACGAGCCCATCAGCTCGCGAAGGCTCGCGCCGCGGAAGCTGCCGCGGAGGCGGGCGCGGCCGCTCGCGAGCAGATGGAGCACCGTCGCGACGACCTCGGCCTCGGTCTCGCACTCGTCGCTCACGGCCCCGACCAGCTCGAGCAGCGTCACCTCGAGGCTCTCGTCGCCGGGCAGCGCCCGGCCGGCCGTACAGCGAACCATCGTCGCGGCGCTCATCGTCGTCTCCCCTCACCCCACCGTTTTGCAGGAAGCGTGCCGGGCCACGGATGCCGCCGCCGGCGGCATTCCGAGTTGATTTAGACCCACAATCGCGATTCGTCCGCGCGCCTCCTGCTCGGGACCTCCCGGCCCGCTGCCTCTCCGACGAGATCCCGGCGGCGCCTGTTCGAAACCGGACGCCGGGCTGCCCGGCTCCCTGGCAGTCAGATGCCGCCAGGGGCGTCGGCGTTCTCCCGGTACCCGAGCGCCTCGGCGACGGCGGGAGGCCCGACCCGCGGCTCGCCGGCGAGGTCGGCGATCGTTCGGGCAACGCGCAGCACGCGCCGGGCTGCGCGCGCCGAAAGCCGAAGCCGGCCCACGGCACGGCCGAGGAGCGCCCGGGCTTCGGGCGTCGCGCCGGCAATGGCGTCGAGGCTCGCGTCCGGCAGGGCGGCGTTGGTCCTCGCCCCCGTGGCCGAGAGGCGCTCCGCCTGCCGTGCCCGCGCGGCCACGACCCGCTCTCGGACCTCGCGGCTTCCGGGGCTCGCCGGGGGCCGATCGAGGGCCTCCCAGCTCACGCCGGAAACGGTCACGTGCAGGTCGATGCGATCGAGAAGCGGGCCCGAGAGCCGCGCGCCGTAGCGCGCGACGGCTCCATCGTCGCACCGGCAGTCCTTCTGCTGCGAGAGACGCCAGCCGCAAGGGCAGGGGTTTGCCGCCGCGACGAGCTGGAAGTCGGCGGGGAACGCGCACGAGGCGCGGGCCCGGGCGACGACGACGCGCCGGTCCTCGAGCACCTGCCGCAGCGCCTCGAGCGCCCGCCGCTCGAACTCGGGCAGCTCGTCGAGAAAGAGGACGCCCCGGTGCGCGAGCGAGACCTCGCCGGGCCGCGGCGGGCTTCCGCCGCCGAGGAGCCCGGCGAGGCTCGCCGAGTGATGCGGCGCGCGCAGCGGCCGTGCAGTCACGATCGGGCGCTCCGTGTCGAGCCGGCCTGCAGCGCCGTGGATCCGCGTCGCCTCGAGCGCCTCGTCGAACGAGAGCGGCGGAAGCAGGCCCGGCAGCCGCCGCGCGAGCATCGTCTTGCCGCAGCCGGGCGGGCCCCGCAGCAGAAGCCCATGGCCCCCGGCCGCCGCGATCTCGAGCGCGCGCCGCGCGGCGTCCTGTCCGCGGACGTCGGAGAGATCGAGCCCGTGGTCGGCGGCGAGATCCGGGAGCTGCGGAGCGGGAGCGGCGCGGAGCGGCAGCGACCCGTCGAGGTGCGCGAGAACGTCCGCGAGGCCCGTGGCCGGAAGGATCTCGACCGCCGGCGCGAGGGCGGCCTCCGGAGCGCCTGCAACCGGGACGACGACGGAGCGGCAGCCGCCGTCGCGAAGCGCCAGCACGAGAGCGAGCAGGCCCGGCACCGGGCGAAGCCGCCCGTCGAGCGCCAGCTCGCCGGCGAACCCGAGCCGGCCCGGCGACTCGGACGCCTCGGGAGCACCCGCCGCGACGATGGCGACTGCGATGGGCAGATCGAGTGCCGCGCCGCTCTTTCGCAGATTGGCCGGTGCGAGGTTGACGGTGATGCGGCGGTCCGGGAACGAGCGGCCTGCCGAGACGATCGCTGCACGCACGCGCGCGACGCTCTCGCGGACGGCGGCTTCGGGCAGCCCGACGATGTCGACCCGCGGAAGGTGCGAGCTGACGCGCACCTCGACCTCGACGAGAACCCCGTCGACGCCGTGAAGCGCCGCGCCGAGGACGCTCGACATGACCCACCCTGCGGGACCGCGGGACGGGGAGGTGCGAACGCAGGCTCAGAGTTGAAGGCAGGGCCCGGCGTCCCGGAACCCTGCCTTCCACTCTTGAAAAGCCCCGCCAGGAGGGGCTCCAACCTGTAGTGGCGTGCAGTGCCGAAAAGTGTCAACCGATCGCAAGAAAACGCCAGTACCGCCCCGCGAGCTCGCCGCGGGACGGAGTTCTCGAACCGTCCGCCTGCGGCGCTCGTCTATACTGCGGAGCCTGCCGAGATCCCGGGGGAGTTGCCGATGCTCGCAGCCCGCGCCGCCGCCTCCCGCACCGGCCGGGCCCTCGCCGTCGCAGCCCTCCTGCCGGCAGCCGGCGCCGGCGCCGCGCCCCCGGCGCCCGCGCCCGCCGCCGAGCCGGTTCGCGTGATCCTCCAGTCGCCACGCGAGGGGCAGGCGGTCGAGAACCGCGTCCACGTGGCCCCCGTCCAGGGCAGCGCGGTCTCGAGCGGCCAGCGGCCCGCGCAGTTCGACGTGATGGTCGTCATCGACGTCTCGTTCTCGACGCGCTGCGCGAGCGGGATCGACGTCGACGCGAACGGGCGACTCGGCCTCAACCCGCAGCTCGAGCTCCTGCCGCCGGGGTCCTACCCCGAAGACGCGTGCAACACCGAGCCGGGAGACTCGGTGCTCGCTGCCGAGGTCGCCGGTGCGCGGCGCCTGCTCGAGACGCTCGATCCCCGCCGCGTTCGCGTCGGGCTCGTCACGTTCTCGGGCGACGTCGACAAAGAGACGGGGCAGAAGGCCGATCCGAACCAGGCCGACGCGTGGCTGCAGGTTCCGCTCACCGACGACTACGCGCAGGTGGCGCGCGCGCTCGACGCCGTGATCGAGCGAGGTCCGCACGGCGCGACGGACTTCTCCGCCGGCCTGCGGCTCGCGATCACGGAGCTCACCGGGATGACCGGTTCGCGCAGCACGCCGCGCAAGGGTGCGAAGGGCGTCGTTCTGTTCCTCACGGACGGAACGCCGACGTTCCCGATCGGCCTGGCCGAGACGAGCGATCCCGGCGACGTCGAGGCCGCAATCAACGCGGCGAAGCTCGCGCACCAGGCCGGCATCACCGTCAACACGTACGCCGTAGGCCCCGATGCGCTCACCAATCCGGTCGGCGCGACGGAGATGGCGCGCGTCACGCTCGGCAGCTTCACGCCGGTCCGGAAGGCGGGCGACATCGTGGCGGTGCTGCAGGGCGTCTCGTTCGCGAACATCGAAGACGTCGTCGTCACGAACCTCACGACCGGAGACTTCTCGACCGACGTGCGGCTCGAGCCCGACGGGAGCTTCAGCGGCTTCGTCCCCGTCCGCGAAGGGCGCAACCGCGTCCGTGTCACCGCGCTGGCGAGCGACGGGCAGCGCGGGAGCGTCGAGGTCGACCTCGACTTCAAGATGGCCGGGCTCTCCGACCGAGAGCTGACGCGCGAGCTCGAGCGCATCCGCGAGCGCAACAAGCAGCTCGAGCTCCTCGTCGAGCGAATGCGCATCGTGGAGTTCCGCGCGGGAGATACGCCGCGCACGGTGCTGCCGATCGACAGCGAAACCCCGCCCGCGAAGTGCGCGCGGGCCTCGCCCGCTACAGCGGGACG
>JAYRMX010000402.1:0-6604 GCA_041912475.1 Myxococcota bacterium | reverse complement strand
GGACTGCGGTTCGGACGCAGTCTCGGCGAGCTCGGGCGCGACCGGATCGATCTCGGTCGGCTCGGCCGCGACCTCGGCCGGCGGCGCAAGCGTCTCCTGCAAGTCCCAGCCGCCGGGCATCGAGGCCGGACCGCGCTCGTGTGCGGCGACGATTCGAGCGAGCCGCTCGCGGGCGGCGGCCGTCACCTTCTCGAACGCCACCGCGACCGTGCACGTCGGGTCGGTCGGGCTCACGCTGTTCGACCGCACGACGCGAGCGGCGAGTCGCAGCGTGGCGCCCTCCGGGCCCGGAATTTCGACGGCGATCCGCGCTCCCGGCGAGAGGGTGCGCGGCACGAGGAGCCGGCAGCCCCCCGTCGAGAGCTCGGCAAGGACCGCGCGCCGCCACAGGAGCCCCGCGCGATAGCGGGCCGACGTTCCGACGGAGACGCGCGTCTCGCGTCTTCGCTCGGGGCCGCGGTACAGCAGCCGCAGCAGCAGCAGCCGAAGGGCCGTCGGGTGAACCGGCGGGCGGATCAGCAGATCGAAGCCCGCATCCCGCAGCCCGGCGCGCAGGCCGGGCGAGTCCGAATCGACGAGGGCCACGCGCGCCGGCCCCCGGCCCTCGAGCGGGCCACGCGGCGGCGGCGGGAGGGCGATCCCGCGCCGGGCCGTCGCGACGAGCAGATCGCGCGGCAGCGCCACGGGGCCATCGGCGACCTCGCGCAGCTCGAACGCAACATCGAGGCTGCGCAGCGCCGAGACGACGTCGCCGAGCTCTCCGCCCTCGCCGAGAAGCAGCACCGGACACGCAGCGCCCACGGGTACCTCGCTCCGCCAGGGGCCACGACCGGCCGCGGCCATCGGGCGTTTCGGCGGATCGGCCTCCGGGCTGAACGGCGCCCACCGGGCGGGGTCGCCCCGCAGGGCGACGCGGCCGGCGGGGTGCGGATCGGGAGCCCGCTGCTATCGGTTGCCGGCTGGCCGGCGGACCCGGCGGATGGAGCGACCGCGCTGTCGGATCTCGGCCTCACCCACATCGCCCTGCCGGCGACCGACCTCGCCGCGAGCCTCGCGTTCTACGAGCGCTACGCGCGCATGTCGGTCGTGCATCGCCGCCGCGACCCGGAAACGGGCACCGAGGTGGCCTGGCTCTCGGACGGAACGCGCCCGTTCGTGATCGTGCTCATCACGGTCGAGCAAGTCGAGACGCCGCTGCGTCCCCTGGCGCATCTCGGTGTCGCGTGCGCCTCGCGGCACGAGGTCGATCGTCTCTGCGCACTCGCGAGCGGCGAGAACGTTCTCAGCCTCGGTCCGTTCGATTCGGGATATCCCGTCGGCTACTGGGCGCTCCTCAGCGATCCCGACGGTCACACGCTCGAGATCTCGTACGGGCAGGAGGTCGGGCTCGCCGTCGAGCGACACCGGACGGCGCGTGACGCCGGGCCCGCGAGCGGCCCGCGAAGCAGCGGCTGAGCCCGGCTCGCTGCCGCACGACGTCACGGGGTTGCGCCGCATCGCGTTCATGCTCTACTCACGGGACGTGCGGGCGCGCCCCGCAGGCTGGAGGGAACCATGAAGCGAACGATGCGTCTCGTGATGATTCCGGTGCTCGCGGCGGGTCTCGCGGGCTGCGCGACGAACGGCCGCGTCGACAAGCTCGAGCAGCGGCTCAGCGACGTGTCGGCGTCCGCCGACGCCGCGAACCGCAAGGCCGAGGCGGCGCAGAAGACGGCCGATCAGGCGCTCTCGCGCGCGCAGGCCTCGGAGGCCGAGGCGAAGTCGGCGGCGGCGCGAGCGGACGACGCCGCTCGGACTGCGGAGGCCATCTTCAAGAAGCGGGTCTCGAAGTAGTGAACGTGGCCGGTGCGGGTGCGGGCAACGTCCCCACCCGCACCGGAACCCCGCGCGAGGCTTCGATCGCCTGACGCAGTCGGCGCGTGTCGACCAGGTGTCCCACGCCGATTTCGTAGAGCGTCGCGATGGCGCGCTGCACCCGGTCCGGCTCCCGCCCGTACAGATCCGGATGCGCCTCGACGTAGATGCCGTCGCCCCGGGCGCCGAGCTTCACCGTCTGATAGAGGAGCCGGATCGGCGTTCCCGACGCAACGCGCTCGTACAGGCCCGCGAGCTGGTCGTCGTAGAGCCGGATGCAGCCGTGCGTCGCCATGCGCCCGATCGACCACGGGTTGTTCGTGCCGTGGATGCCGTAGCTCGTGTTGCCGATCGTCATCCAGTGATCGCCCAGCGGGTTGTCATCCCCCGGCGGCACGACCGCCGGCAGCTCGGGCTTCTCGGCCCGAATCGCGGCCGGAACCGTCCAGGCCGGATGCCGGCGCTTCGCGCCGACGCGGAACTCGCCCACGAGCGACGGGTCCATCTCGTCGCCGATGGCGATCGCGTACGCCTCCGGCTCGCCGCCGCGCGTGAAGTCGTAGAGCCGCATCTCGGGAACATTGATGACGAGGCCCTTTCGCGGCGCCGCCGGCAGCACGTACTCGGTCGGAAGATCCACGACGGTCCCCGGATCGGGAATCCAGACCTTCACCTTCGGGTTGAGCCGCGCAACGCTCTCGAAGCCGAGCCGGTGCCGGTATGCGACGTCGAGGATCGTCTCGTCCGGCTGGACGATGTCCTTCTGCGCCTCGCCGTAGATCGGCGCGAGGCCCTCCGGGAGCACGGGCGCGAACGCCGGAGCCTGCGCGCCGAGCAGGCCGGCCGAGAGGGCAGCGAGAGCGAAACGTCTCATTTCGCGCAATCGTATCTGCGCTTTCGTCAGCATCACGTCCGGGGTCGGGGGAGAGAGGAATGGGAGGGTCGTTCCGGGCTCGCAGGGTTGCGCAAATTCTCGCGCTTTCAAGCGCGATCGTGGCGGCGTGCGCCCGGCCGCACTTCCCCGGGTACGTGATCGAGCCGATCGAGCCCGAAACGCCTCCCGGCGCGGAGCTCGCGCTTCCAACTCCGGATTCGGCCGACCCGAATCGCCGCTGCAGGAGCGTCGTCGCGATCGAGGTCAGGAAGTCGGAGCACGCGCTCGTCGCGCAGTGCTCGGACGGTGAGCCGATCCGGTTCCGCGCCGCGCTCGGCCGCGAGCCGCGGGGGCCGAAGGAGCGGCGCGGCGACATGCGAACCCCGGAAGGGACGTACCGGCTCGCCGGTCCGCCCCGATCGAGCCGGTTCCACATCTTCCTTCCGATCGACTATCCGGCGCAAGGCGACGCCGAGCGCGCGCTCCGGCTCGGCCTGATCACCAGCGCCGAGCACGCCGAGATCGTCGCGGCACGGTCGGCCGACCGCCTGCCGCCCCAGGACACCCGGCTCGGCGGAAACCTCGGTATCCACGGCGAAGGACCGCGCTGGCAGGGCGACTCGGGCTCCATCGACTGGACCTACGGCTGCGTCGCGCTCGCGGACCGCGACATCGAGTTCCTCGCAACGCGGGTCACTCCGGGAACGCCCGTGATCATCGTTCCGTGACGCCGCCCCCCGCGCGGCTCGGCCGCGGGAGCGCCGCACGACACGCCCTCGCCGTCGCGCTACGCAGCCTTCACATCGCCGAGGCCATCGCCGTCGCGTGCGCCGTCTTCGTGCGCGAGCTGGTGCGAGGAGGCGCGCCCGCCGGCGCTCGCGTGCAGCGAGCCGGCGGCCGCGCACTCGTCCGCCTCGCATCGACGCTCGGAGCCACGTTCATCAAGGTCGGGCAGATCGCTTCGACGCGCGCGGACCTGCTCCCGGCGCCGCTGCGCGAGGAGCTCGTCACGCTGCAGGACCGCGTCCCTCCGTTCCCCTTCGAGCACGCCCGCGAAACGATCGAGCGGGATTTCGAACGGCCGCTCGACGCGCTCTTCGCAGCCTTCGACGAGCAGCCCGTCGCTGCGGCGTCGGTCGCGCAGGTGCACCGCGCTCGCCTGCTCGGAAGCGGCGAGGTCGTCGCCGTCAAGGTGCGGCGCCCCGACGTGCTCGAGAAGGTCCGGCTCGACCGCTCGATCCTGCTCGCGGTCTCTCGCCTGCTCGAGCGTCTGGTTCCTTCGCTGCGGCTCGTCTCGCTCGAGGAAGCGATGCGAACGTTCTGCGGCGCCGTCGAGGAGCAGATCCACCTCGCGAACGAGGCCGACCACAACCGCCGCTTTCGCGAGAACTTCGCCGACGACCCCGACGTCCGCTTCCCGGCGCTCGTTCCCGCGCTGTGCTCGGACGCCGTGCTCACGATGGAGTTCGTCGATGGCGTGCGCGAGGAAGACCTCGCCGCACGCGGCGTCGACGTCCATCGCGTGATCGAGGCCGGGATGCGCGGCGTGTGCCGCATGATCTTCCGCGACGGCTTCGTCCACGCGGACCTCCACCCGGGGAACCTGCGCTTTCGCCCGCCGCACGAGATCGTCCTGCTCGATCTCGGCCTCGTCGGCCGGCTCGAAGAGAGCGACCGCAGGACGACCGCGCGACTGTTCTACGCGCTCGCGAGCGGCGACGGCAAGACGGTCGCGCGCCTGTTCTACGACAACGCGCCCCACCGGAGCACGCCCGACTACGCCGCCTACGAGGCGGAGATCGTCGCGCTGGTCGACGCCGTTCAGCGCCGGGGCCTCGCGAACCTCGAGATCACGGTCGAGATCGGCCGCATCTTCGACACGCTCCGCCGGCACCGCATCCAGGCGCGGAGCCACATGACGATGGTGAACCTCGCCATGCTGACGGCCGAGGGCCTCGGCAAGCGCCTCGCCCCCGACCTCTCGCTCAACGAGGAGGCGCTGCCCTACCTCGCCGACGCGCTCGGTCTTCCCCGCCCGCCGCGGGCGGTGTCGCGGGGCTGACGGCCGGCCGCGCGCGGTATCCTCCGCTCGCCCCGCTCCCCCGCCGGTTCGGCGAGCGGAGACCGGGCGCGACGGGGAGGAGCGCGACGTGCGACCCGGACTCATTCTCGTGAGCGGCAGCGTGCGCGGCGACGTCGCGCTCGCGCAGCGGGCCGAGCAGGCCGGCTTCGACTCCGTCTTCACGATCGAGTTCTTCAACCGCCACGGGTTCGTTCCGCTCGCTGCGATCGCGCAGGCGACCCGCCGCGTCCGGATCGGAACCGGGATCGCCAACGCCTTCACGCGCACGCCGCTGCTGCACGCGAGCGCAGCGATGGACCTCGACGAGCTCTCCGGTGGCCGCATGGTGCTCGGCCTCGGCAGCGGCACGCGCCGAATGAACGAAGAGTGGTACGGCGTTTCCTTCTCCGCGCCGGCCGCGCGAATGACCGAGCTCGTTCGCCTGCTTCGCGCCGCGTTCGCCGCGCAGAAGGGAGGCGGCCTGCGCTTCGACGGCGAGTTCTGGAAGCTGAAGGTGCCGCTGTACGCGCGGCCGGGGGCGGCGCGCGAGCAGATCCCGATCTGGGTCGCCGCCGTGAACCGCGGAATGATCCGCGCCGCCGGGCTCGTCGCCGACGCGCTCGTCGGCCACCCGATCGCAACGCGCCGCTGGCACCGCGAGGTGACGCTCCCCGGCCTGCGCGCTGCCGAGGCCGAGTCCGGACGCGAGGCCGGCGCGTGCGCGCTCGCGCCGTACGTGCTGTGCGCGATCGCCGATACGCGCGAGCAGGCGCTTCGCGAGGCGAAGGGCCAGATCGGCTTCTACTACACGACCGAGCTCTACCACTCGATCCTCGACCTGCACGGCCTCCGCCACGTCGGACAGGCGTGCCGCGCCGCCTTCCGCTCCTTCGATCTGAAGGCGCTCGCCGACGCCGTCCCCGACGCCCTCGTCGACGAGATTGCGATCGCGTGCACTCCGGACGAGGCGCGCGACCGCCTCGCGCAGTGGCGGGAGCTCACCGCCGATCCGCTCTTCTATCCCCCGTCCGTCGGCGTCCGCCCCGAGCGCGTGATCGAGAACACGCACGCGATCCTCGACGTATTCGGCGGCGCAGCGAACTCGGATTGAGATCGACCCGGCCTCCGCCCGCGCGGCTTCGGCCGTCCGGCACCGGCTCGGCAGTCCGTCCCCCGCGCGGCGCAGCGCTGCGCTTCAGCCCGCGAGGTAGACCGGCCCGTCGCGCGCGTCGTGGCGCTCGGCCTCTCCGCGCAGGCGCAGATGCTCGAGATGGGCGTAGGTCTCGCTCTCGGCCATCGAGCCCCAGCTCCGCGGATGGAACAGGTGCTCCGAGAACTCGCGGACGCTCGCGGCGCGCCCGATCTCGCGCGAGATCTCCTTCACGCGATCGAGGCGCTCGTGATGGTGTCGCTTGATCGCTTCGGTTCGCGCGCGAAGGCCGGTGAAGGGATGGCCGTGCGCGGGGAGAACCGTCGCCACCCCGGCGATCTCGGCCACGCGGTCGAGCGAGTAGAAGAACGACGCGAGCGGATCGCGAGACGGCGATAGCCCCGAGATGTGCGGCGTGATCGTCGGCAGGACGTGGTCCCCGGCGAGCAGCGTTCCGGTGTCCGGATCGTGCAGGCAGAAGTGGTCCGCGGTGTGGCCGGGCGTGTGGAGAACGAACATCTCGCGACCCGCGAGGCGCAGCTCGTCGCCGTGCTCGACGGGATCCGTGATCTGCGGGAGCCAGCGCCGGCCGAGCATCTGCATCACGCGGAACTGGATGCGGCGCCGCAGTGCGGGCCGGGGGCGCTCGCCTCCCCACGGCGTG
>JAYRMX010000401.1:0-5908 GCA_041912475.1 Myxococcota bacterium | reverse complement strand
TCGCCCTCCAGCACATGAGTCACGAGGGCCTCGTCACGATGAGTCTCCTCGTCGTGATGTCGCTCGCGTCCTGGACGGTGATCGTCGGCAAGTGGCTCGGCCTGCGAAAAGCGCGCAGGCTGGCGGACCGCTTCTACGCGGCGTTCGGCGACGTGAGCGATCCGTTCGAGCTGGTCGGGCGGGACGAGGACTTCGAGGGGGCGCCGCCCTACTCGGTCTACGACTACGCATGCCGCGAGATGCAGAAGCAGCTCGGCCGGTTCGCGCCCAAAGCCGGCGCCAACGGCTCGCGTCGCGCACCCGCGCGGGTGCTCTCGGCCGTCCGCGCAGCGATGGAGCGCGGCGTCGGCGACGAGACGGTACGGCTCAACGCGGGCACGGTGATCCTCGCGCTCGCGATCTCGGGAGGCCCGTTCGTCGGGCTCACGGGAACGGTGTTCGGCGTGATGGAGACGTTCAGCGGAGTGGCGCAAGCGGGGCAGGCGAACCTGTCGGCGATGGCTCCGGGCGTGGCCGGAGCGCTCGTCAACACCGTCGTCGGCCTCATCGTCGCGATCCCGGCGCTCTTCGCTTACAACATGCTCGCCAAGCGAATCGAAGCCCTCTCGCTCGACATGACGAACTTCGCGAGCGAGCTCGAGGCCACGTTCGTGATCGACTACGTCGAGGGCGCGAACGAGCCGAACGCGGGCGTCGCGCTGCACGCCGTTCCGTCGGCGCAGCTCGCTGCGACGCACTAGCCATGCAGATGCCCGGCAGCGGAAAGTCGAACGTCATCGCGGACATCAACATCACGCCGCTCCTCGACCTGGCGTGGGTGCTCCTGGTGATCTTCATCCTCACGACGACGGCGATCGTTCAGGGAATCGACGTCAAGCTCCCCGAGACCGCAGAGCACAAGGAGGAGCTGCCGACCGAGGTGGCGACGGTGTCGATCGACAAGGCCGGTGAGGTCTTCCTCAACGAGGATCCGATCGCGCTCGACGCGCTCGAGGAGAAGCTGCGGATCTTCAAGCTCGCGAACCCGCAGCTCCCCGTGATCCTGCGCGCCGACCGTGCGCTCGTGTACGAGCAGGTGGTGAAGGTGCTCGACGCGATCAAGCGGGTTCCGGTCGAGAACCTCGCCCTCGCGACCGAGGTTCAGTGATGCGAACGCGCAGCGACGCGAGGGCGTGATGGCGAAGGCCGGACACAGGCATCGCGGCGGGAGCTTCCCGCTCACGAAGATCCTCGCGATCGTGATCGGCGTGCACGTGGCGGGCGGGCTCGGCCTCGTCTGGCTCGCGAAGACCACCGCCGGCCAGGAGCTGGCGAAGAAGTACAACATCAAGCTCTTCACGCCGTCCAAGCCGCCCGAACCCGAGCAGGCGAAGCACGAGCCGCCGCCTCCTCCGCCGCCTCCGAAGGCTCGCGACGCGGCGCCGCCGCCTCCGTCGGCGGCGCCGAAGGTGGCTTCCGCCCTTCCGCCCGCTCCGTCGGCGGCGCCGACGATCGGGGGAGGCGGCGCCGGCCCCAACTGGGGAGGCGGGAAGTTCGCCGGCGCGGGGCTCGGCGACGGTCCGGACGCCGCGTTCCGAATCGCGGCGATCTCGAAGTTCCGGAGCTGCATCAAGGACAACCTCGAGAACATGGGGCCGGGCGAGGTGCGGCTCGCCGTCGACCCGCAGGGGTCCGTGAAGGGCTTTCGCATGTCGGTTTCGACCGGGAACCGGGACCTCGATGCAGAGCTGGTCCGGTGCGCGGGCGAGGTGCAGCGAACCGGCCTCGGCCCGGCGCCTCCCGGGACGGAGAAGGGCGCGATCGTGAGCGTGCGCCTCTACCCGTCGTACTGATCAGGCATCCCGGCCGCACTCGGCCCGATAGGCGGATGGCGTCGTACCGGTGAAGCGCCGGAACACCGAATTGAAGTGCGCGAGCGAGCTCCAGCCCGTCTCGGCTGCGACCTGGACCACGGGAAGGCTGCTTTCCGCGAGCATGCGCCGGGCGCGGTCGACACGGATTCGTGTCAAATGCTCGCGGAAGGTCGTTCCGAGCTCGATGCGGAACAGGCGCGACGCCTGTCGTACGGAGAGGCTGCAGCCGGCGGCGAACTGGTCCAGCGAGACGCCGGCGAGATCGTCGCGCTCGCCGAGCTCCGAGACGGCGGCGATGAAGGCGGCGCGCGTCGCCGCTCCGGCCCGGCTCGGCGAGGCGGGCGGCGAGGTCGCCGTCTCGATCCCGAGCGCGAGCAGCTCGGCGACCGCACGGGTGCGGTGCATCGCGCCGTGCGCCGCGTCCGGCTGCCGCGGGAGCGCCAGCTCACGAAGGATCTGGCGGGTGCGACGGGCCGCCGGCGTCGCTGCGCGGCAGACCGCGATCGCCGCCGCTCGCTCGCTCGCCGGCCCCGGCGACGCGAGCTGGAGGAGCGCTTCGGCCCATGCGGCCTCGGCGTCGAGCCGCAGAACTTCGCAGGTGGGCGTTCGAGCGCGGATCCGGGCCGCTGCGCCAGGCCCGAGCACGAGCGCATCGCCGGCGACGAGGCGCCATGCGTTCTCGCTCGGAACGCTGACCCAGAGCTCGCCGCTGGCGATCGAGATCGCTGCGAAGCCGTCGAGGGCTCGCGGAGCCCCGTCGAGCTTCTCGCAGCGACTGGCGTGCGACCCGGAATGCGTCGCGGTCATCTCGCTCTCCTCGGCGTCGTGGGCGCGCTCTCGCAGCCGGCAAGCTGCCTCGGATCGCTTGTGGCTTCCGGGAAACCTCGGTGACGGAGCGGTCACCGGGAGCTGCGCAGCGCGGACGCAGCCTTGCTGCGCGAGGCTGCGCGATGCGATCGGATGACGTTTCGATGAAGTGCACGCGAACGGCATTGCCTGCCATGCCGGGCGAGGGACAGAGTACCCGCATGCGGACCGCCCCCCGTCGCATCGGCACGCTCGCGCGCGTTCTCGCGCCACTGCTCGCAGGACTCTCGCCGCTTGCGGCCGCTGCGAACCCTGCGGGCGGCGTTGTCCACGCCGGGGCGGCGACGATCGACGGCCAGGGAACGGGCGTCGTGACGGTGAACCAGCAATCGACGAGCGCCGTGCTCTCGTGGCAGAGCTTCAACATCGAGCCCGGAGAGACGACGAACTTTCGTCAGCCCGGAGCCGACGCGATCGCGATCAACCGAATCCTCGACAACAACGCGTCGGCGATCTTCGGATCGCTGCGTGCGAATGGCACGGTCTATCTGATCAACCCGAACGGGATCCTCTTCGGCCCGGGCTCGCAGGTGGACGTCGGAGGTCTCGCTGCGGGGACGTCGTACAAGGCCGGCCAGCAGATGATCCAGAACGGCTTCGATCCCTCTGCGCGATCGGCGGACGGGGCGTCGATCGTGAACCAGGGAACGATTCGGACGCGGGACGGCGGGTTCGTCTACCTCGTCGCACCGAAGGTCGAGAACGGCGAGAACGGCGTGATCGTGTCGCCGGGCGGCCACGTGTCGATCGCCGCGGGCGCGACCGTCTACCTCACCGACCGCACCGACGGGCGCGGCGTGCAGGTCGCGTACACGGCGCCGGGAGCGAGCGGATCGACGCCGCTCTCGGAGGTGCTCGCGCAGCAGAGCTTCGCGTCGCTCCGCGCCGGAGCGCTCCGCCAGGCGGGAGTCGTCGAGGCCGACGCAGCGCGAGAGCGCGGCGGGAAGATCGAGCTCTATGCGCAGACGAGCCTCGACCTCGCCGACGGCAGCCGTACTTCGGCTCGGGGCGCCGCCGAGGGCGCGGCGACCGACGGAGGAACGATCACGGCGCTGTCGGACGCCGCCGCCGCCGTGGCGCCAGGGGCCCTGATCGACGTGTCGGCCGGAGGCTCGCGAGGAGACGGCGGATCGCTCGAAGTGTCGGCGAAGAGCGAGCTCTCCCTCTCGGGAACCTTCCGCGCTGCTGGCGAAGGCGGCGGTGCAGGCGGCGCAGTCGTGATCGATCCTCTGGTCTCGAAGATCGGCAGCGCGAGCTTCAGCGCCGGCAGCGTGACCCTCCACTCGACCGACTCGATCCAGGTCGATCCCGGCGCGCGGATCCGCCTCGAGGCGGGGGCGGGAGCTCGCACGTTCGCGGTCCGGGCGAAGAACGACGTCACGTTCGGCGACGGCTCGAGCATCTCCGACGAAACCGACGCGACTCCCGCCGCGGACCGCGAGCGCGATCACTGGAACGTGGAGCTCGTCGCCGGCGCCGTGAACCCGTCCGCCGCAGGCGATCTCGCCACCTCCGGCAACGGCAGCCTCACGGTGGGCAGCGACACCGGCGGCGGACGGGTCTCGCTGCGGACGGGCACGATCACGGCCCGCGCTGCCGGCGACGTCGTCATCGGGAGCGACGGCGGTCTCGTCGCCGAGCGCGGCGACATCGACGTCGAAGCAGGCCGAAGCGTTCGGTTCACGGCCTCATCGACGCTCACCGACGGCGTGATCGAGAACGGCTCGGGAAACATTCGCGTGGTCGCAGGAGATTCGGTGACGCTCTCCGGGCGCGATGCACGCGGCGGGCTCGTCGATGGAAACGCAGCGATCCGAACGCGCGGCCTCCTCGGGCACGTCGATCTCGGAACGCCGGGCTGCACGAACGATCCCAGCGGATGCGACACGCGAACCGGCGGCAGCAGCATCTTCGTCCAGGCGATCCGCGGCGACGTCGACGCCGGCATCGGCAATCGCTGGCTCGACGTCGGCTCGCCGAACCCGGACGACTTCGACCCCATGCCGGTCTACCACGGCGGCATCCTGGGAATCGGAACCGAGGCCGGCGGCAACGTGACGGTGATCGCGGGCCGGGACGTTCTGACGGGCCTCTCGACTCGCACCCGCAGCGGCGGGTCCGCCTCGGGGCTGCTCTACAAGGCCGGCGTCAACGGCTACGGCTACGACGGCGGACACATCGGCGTGTTCGGCGCTCCGGCGATCTACGACATCGACTACAACACGCCGACGGGCGACCTGCTGCGGGCGCGTCCCTTCGGCATCGCGCTCGAGTCGCTTCTCACCGTGGTCGCCGGCCGGAACGTCACGGGCGACTACATGGCCCGAAACGGCAAGGCGCTGATCGCCGCCGGCTACGACGCGACCGTGACCGCGCAGCCGCCGGGCATCGCGCCCGTGGTGGCCCTGCGCGCGTCGGACACCGCGCTGCGCTACCCCGATGCGGCGGCGGGCGATGCCGACGCCGGCTGGGCCGGGACGCTCGCGCGCCCGCTCACCGTCGATCTCGTCCGAGGCAGCGTGTCGATCCGCGGCCAGAACGGCGTGGCGCTGCGCGCGATCGAGAACCCGAGTCTGGTCTACCAGCCCGCGAACGAAGAGGCGGGCGGAACCTATCGAGTGCCGACGTACGGCGCGACCGACACGGCCGACGTCGAGGCCGTGACGGGCGACGTGATGCTCATCGGCGGCGACAACCTGAGCCCTCGGTTGCCCATGCCCGCGAGCGATCCGCGATTTCCCGGAGATCAGGCGGTCACGTTCGAGGACGACGTGCTCTCGCGTCTCCTGCCTCCGTCACTTCGAGTGACGACGCATCCGTTCGCGCGTGGCGCCGAGAGCCGCGGCGGCGATCTGGTGTTGCTCAGCGACTTCGTTCTGTTTCCGTCGACGACGGGAGGTCTCACGCTCGACGTCGCGGGATCGGTCCGCACCGCCAATGGCACCGCCTCCGGAGCGGCCGAGCTCGTCCTCGACGTTCGCACCGTCGGCGCGGCGAAGGAGCAGCGCATCACGCTGCCGCTCGGGACGCGGCTCGTCGATCCGAGCGTTCCCGGGCTCGAATACGTTCTTTCGGGCTCGTCCGCGGTCGTCGTCGCGCGCCGCCGCGATGCGCCGGCGGCGCGCGGCGCGGGTCGGGTCCACGCGGCCCCCGCGGCGCGCGCGGGCCCCAGCCCCCGTCCCCACGGC
>JAYRMX010000400.1:0-3613 GCA_041912475.1 Myxococcota bacterium | reverse complement strand
GCCCCCCGCCCGGTGCGCGGCGTGCAGCAGGGCGAGCGCGCTCTTGGCGTCGCGCAGCTCACCCGACCAGATCATCTCGAGGGCGCGCGCGAGGCTCACGCGGACCACCTCGATGATCTCGTCGTCCTCGAGCCGCTGCGGCGCCGGAGCGAGGTCGAACGCGGCGAACAGGTGGATGCGCTCGTCGGTGAAGCCCGGCGTGGTCCAGATCTCGCCGAGGCGCTCGAGCCGGCCCGCGCGCCAGCCCGTCTCCTCTTCGAGCTCGCGCGCCGCGCAGACGGCGGGGTCTTCGGCGCCGTCGAGCTTCCCGGCCGGCACCTCGTAGATCGTTCCGCCCGCCGCGTGCCGGTACTGGCGGATCAGCAGCACCTCGCCTGCGCTCGCGAACGGGACGACGGCCGACGCGCCGGGGTGTCGCACGATGTCGAGCGTCACGCGCCGGCCGTTCGGGAGCGCCACCTCCTCGGCGTAGACCGCGATCGAGCGCCCGCGGTAGGCGGGGCCGTGGCCCCGCGACGCCGGGCCGGCCGGGCTCGCCGCGCCCCCCGCCGTGCGGCACCCGCGCGCCTCGCCGTCCTTCGTCACGCGCCGCGCCGATCCGGCCACGGGCACTCCGCGCGCAGCGGGCACGCCTCGCAGCGCGGGCGCCTCGCGTCGCAGCACACGCGGCCGTGGTGGATGACGCGATGCGAGTACACCGTCCAGTCCTTCTCGGGGATCAGCTCCATGAGGTCGCGCTCGATCTTCTCCGGGTCCTCGTGCTGCGTCATGCCGAGCCGGCGGTTGATGCGCGTCATGTGCGTGTCGACCGTGAGGCCCGGAACGCCGAAGGCGTCACCGAGCACGACGTTCGCGGTCTTGCGGCCGACACCCCGGAGCGTCACCAGCTCATCGAGTGTCCCCGGGACGCGGCCGCCGAAGCGCGCGACCAGATCCTGCGACGCGCTGAGGATCGACTGCGCCTTCTGGCGGTAGAACCCCGTCGGCTGGATCAGCTTCTCGAGCTCGGCGGGGTCGGCCTTCGCCATCGCGTTCGGCGTCGGGAAGCGCGCGAAGACCGCGGGCGTCACCTCGTTCACCTTCTTGTCGGTGCAGCGCGCCGAGAGGATCGTCGCGACCAGCAGCTCGAACGGCCCGCGGTGGACGAGCGCGCAGGCCGCGTCGGGATAGGCCTTTGCGAGCAGCCGCACGATGCGAAGCGCCCGCGCGCGGCGCGCGGCGGCCGTCTCACGCGCCATCGCTTCCGGCCCGGCGGTGCTGCATCGGCGCGACGCTAGCCTCCGGCGCTCGGCGCGGGCAAGCTCCGCGGGCGGGGAGGAGCCAGGTGCAGGACGAAGCGAGGCGCATCGCCGAGGAGCGCCCGGTCGTGATCTCGGCGGCGGCGGGCGGTGAGAGCGTGTGCCTCGACGGCCTCTACCGCGCGGGCGCCTCGCCCGCCGCGGGCGCCGTGCTGATCGCGCCGCCGCATCCTCTCTATGGCGGGAGCATGGAGTCGCCCGTCGTCACCGAGCTCGCCTTCGCAGCGGCTCGCGCCGGCCTCGCGTCGCTGCGCTTCGACTGGCGCGGCGTCGGCGCGAGCGGCGGAGCGCCGAGCGGCGAGGCCCGCGATCACGACGCCGACTACGCGGCCGCGCTGGCGCACCTCGCCGACACCTGCCCCGGCCCGCTCTGCGCCGCCGGCTACTCGGCCGGCGCCGCCGCGGCCGCTCGCGTCGCCGCTCGCGCGCCGCGCGTCACGAGCCTTCTGCTCGTCGCGCCGCCCCCGGCGATGATCGGCGCCGGCGCGCTCGAGGCTTTTCGTGGCCGCATTCTGCTCGTCGCCGGCGAGAACGACCGCATCGCTCCGCCGGCTGCGCTGCGCGGCCTCGCCGAACGCGCGGGCGCCGCGCGCTTCGAATGCATCGCCGAGGCCGATCACTTCTTCGGCGCGGGCCTCGCCGACCTCGGCCGCACGGCGGCGCACTGGCTCGAGGCGAGCGGCGCGGAGAGCAGCGAGTAGAGCGCGACGCGCCGGGCCGGCCGCTCGGCGATTCACACAGCGGCACCCCGGCGGCAGAGTGCTCCCGTGCCAGTGCACCGTCGCTCGACGACCGCCTGACGGAAGCGGCGCACCTCGGCCAGCCGATCGAGGAGGACGGTCCCCCGGCGAACTCGGTCATTCGCCTCGCGTGCGCGGGGTCCTGCGTAGCTTGCGATGCGCGGCTCTCAGGACCGCCGGCGCCCGGCCAGGAGCGCGAGGCCGCTGCCGAGGAGCACGAGCGTTCCCGGCTCCGGGACCGCCGTCAGCGAGAACGTCACGTTCGTCGCGCCGGACTGGCTGTAGAAGCCCGGGGGCTGCACCGCGAGCGGGTCGCCGTCTCCGTTCTGGGTGGGGCAGCGATTCGCACCCGGGGTCTCCGCGCACGCGACGTCGGTCGAGGCTCCGATGCCGAAGCGGTACTGATGGCCCGCGAGCAGCAGGTACGAGTCGGAGAACGCCGTCGGAGAGTAGTCGTTCGGTGCCGCATCGTTGAAGACGCCGAGGAACGAGAACCCCGACGTGATGTCGGCCATGAAGAAGAAGTAGCTGCCGCCGCCGTTCGGCAGGTGCAGGTTGTCGTCCTGCACGAGACCGCTGAACGCGAACACGTAGTCGCTTCCGCTGATCGCGAGATCCATGAAGTCGATCGACTGCGCGACGCTCTGCACCGCGGCGAAGTCGCCGGGGCTCTGGAAATACTGCTCGGAGAATCCGACCGCCGAGTAGGCGTTCAGCGCCACGGTTCCGTTCGACAGCTCGCCGTTCAGGAAGAAGAAGTCGTAGGAGTGCCCGGCGCTCGCCGACGAGCTCACGACGGTGGCCTCGCCGTCGTACTCCGCGAGCGAGCCGGAGACATTGTCGAACGACGAGCCCGGGATCGAGCCGTTGCCGTTCGCATCGGCGCGCGAGTCATTGTACGACTCGTCGCGATCGATCGGCGTGCCGTTGCCGAACGGATCGGCGGCGTACGCCTGCAGGAAGCCGGCAGCGGTGATTCCGGGGCCGCCGCCCGTCGCGACGATCGTGGCGCCGGCCGTGGTCGCGCCGAACAGCAGCGACGCGACCGCCAGCGGTGCAAGGCTCCTCGTGCTCGTGGACAACTTCCGCATCCGCTTCTCCTTCTGCTGCGCACGGCCTCGCGCCGCGCCACAAAGAAAACGCCGCAAAGAAAAAGGGGACCGCCCCCAGAGGGCGATCCCCTTCCCGATGTGACACAATCTATCACCTCGCTCGCGCGAGGTCAACGACCGGGGCGCCTCGAGCCGACGCGCTACGCCTGCGCCACCGGCAACACGAGGCGAAACACCGCGCCGCGCTGCGCCGCCGGCTCGACGTCGAGGCTTCCGCGCGCGCCTTCGGCGATGCGGCGCGAAATGGCGAGGCCGAGGCCTCCCGGGCGCTCGCGCTTGGTCGAGAAGAACGGCTCGAAGATGCGCTCGCGCAACTCGTGCGCAACGCCGGGGCCTTCGTCGCGGATGCGGAGGATGACGTTCGCGGCGTCGGCGCTCGCCTCGATGCGAACGCGCGCGCCGGGTGGGCTCGCCTCGACGGCGTTCGTCAGCAGATTGAGAAGGAGCTGGCGAAGCGCGTCCT
>JAYRMX010000399.1:0-7300 GCA_041912475.1 Myxococcota bacterium | reverse complement strand
GCTTTCGCGCTGTCGGGTGGCGGGCCACGCGCCCGGCCGCGGGCGGCGCGCCCCGACCCCCCGCCCGGCCGCCCCCGGGGCCGGGCGATGCGGCTCGGCGGCCGGGGCGGCCGGCCGCGCGCCGCCCTATCTTCGTCGCGGGAGGCGTGATGGGAAGCGAGCTCGGCCGCATCTTCCGCATCTCGACCTTCGGCGAGTCGCACGGAGGCGGCGTCGGCGTCCTCGTCGACGGCTGCCCGCCGCGCCTCGCGCTCGACGTCGCGGAGATCCAGCGCGATCTCGACCGGCGGCGCCCGGGGCAGAGTACGCTCACGACGCCGCGGCAGGAAGAGGATCGCGCGGAGATCCTCTCCGGCGTCTTCGAAGGCCGAACGCTCGGAACGCCCATCGCGATTCTGGTCCGCAACCAGGACGCGCGCCCTTCGGCGTACGAGGCGATGAAGGACGTCTACCGCCCGTCGCACGCCGATTACACGACCGAGGCGAAGTACGGCATCCGCAACTGGCAGGGAGGAGGCCGTGCGAGCGCGCGAGAGACCGTCGGGCGCGTCGCCGCCGGCGCGATCGCGAGGAAGCTGCTGCGGACGGCCGCCGGGATCGAGGTGCTGGCGTGGGTGCAGAGCGTCCACGAGGTCGAAGCGAAGGTCGATCCGGGATCGGTGACACTCGAGAGCGTCGAATCGAACCCCGTTCGCTGCCCGGACACCGCCGCGGCGGCCGAGATGGCGGCCCGGATCGACGCGGCGCGGCGGCGCGGCGACTCGCTCGGCGGCGTCGTCGAGTGCATCGCGCGCGGCGTCCCGCCGGGGCTCGGCGAGCCCGTCTTCGACCGCCTCGAGGCCGACCTCGCGCGCGCGCTGCTCTCGCTCCCGGCGTCGAAGGGCTTCGAGGTCGGGAGCGGCTTCGCGGGAACGCGGCTCACGGGAATCGCGCACAACGATCCCTTCGTTCCCGGCCCGGGCGGCCGCCCGCGCACGTCGTCGAACCGCTCGGGCGGCGTGCAGGGCGGAATCAGCAACGGCGAGGACATCGTGCTGCGCGTGGCCTTCAAGCCGACGGCGACGATTGCGTCGCCGCAGCAGACGGTCGATCGCGCGGGGCGGGCGGTCGTCCTCGAGGCGCAGGGACGGCACGATCCGTGCGTTCTCCCGCGCGCGGTGCCGGTGGTGGAGGCGATGGTGCTTCTCGTGCTCGCCGATCACTGGCTGCGGCAGCGCACGGTCGACGTGCTGCCTCCCCTCTAGGCGGCGCGAGAGACGTGCGGCCCGCCCTGCTCGCGCTGCTCTCGGCGGTGCTCTTCGGCGTCTCGACTCCTGCGAGCAAGCTGCTTCTCGCCGAGATCCCCGCGCAGCAGCTCGCGGGCCTGCTCTATCTCGGCGCGGCGCTCGGCGTGCTGCCAATGGCGCTGCGCGGCGGGAGGCGGGCGCCGCGCGCGCGCCTCGACCGCAAGAGCGGCTGGCTGCTCGCGGGGGCGGTGGCCGCGGGCGGCGTGGCCGGTCCGCTCGCGCTCCTGTTCGCGCTTCGCCTTGCGCCGAGCAGCGACGTCTCGCTGCTGCTCAATCTCGAGCTCGTCGCGACCGCGCTGCTCGGCGTCGCGTTCTTTCGTGAATCGATCGGCGGCCGCGGCCGAATCGGCCTCGCCGTCGTCATCGCTGCGTCGGCGGCGCTCTCGTCCGGAGGCGGCTGGCCGGGAGTCGGCGCCGGGCTGCTCGTGGCGCTCGCGTGCCTTTGCTGGGGCCTCGACAACCAGATGACTGCGCTCATCGACGGCATGACGCCGGCCGGAACGACGCTCGTAAAGGGCCTCGTCGCCGGTGCGTTCAACCTCGGCGTGGGCTTCGCGCTCGCGGGATGGAGCGCGCCCCCGGCCGCCACTGCGGCTGCCCTCGCCGTCGGCGCCGTTTCGTACGGCCTCAGCCTCGTTCTCCACATCGGCGCGTCGCAGCAGCTCGGCGCGACGCGAACGCAGGCGATCTTCGCGAGCGCTCCGTTCGTCGGTGCGGCCGCCTCGCTCGCGCTTCCGGGCGAGCACGCGGGAGCGGACCTTCTCGCGGCGTCGCTCGTGCTCGCGGGCGGCGTTGCGCTCGCGCTCGCGGACCGGCACGAGCACGCGCACCGGCACGATGCGACCGAGCACGTCCACGAGCACCGACACGACGACGGGCACCACGACCACGCGCACGCGGACCTCGCGCCGGGCACACGGCACGCCCACTGGCACCGGCACGAGGCCGTCGCGCACGCGCACCCGCACGTTCCCGACCTGCATCACCGGCACGAGCACTGAGCGGCGCAGCCTTCGCGGCCCCTGCGGATTGCGCGAGCGCCCGCGCCAGGGGGCGGGCGCCGGCGGCGCGCACCGCGCGCGCGCGAGGCGTGCGGCCGCACCGGCGCCGCTGCGCGGGCGCATCGCCGCGCGACCGCCTGCCGGGTTCGGCCAGCCCGCACGCTCCGATCAGGGCAGGAGCACGAACCCGGCAACGGCCGCGACGGCCGCTGCGAGCAGCGCGAGAACGCCGAGCAGCGCGTGCGCATCGACGGGCCTTCCCGTCCCGCGCTCGAGCCGACGGCCGAGAATCGCCGTCGCGACGAAGAGCACGGCCGCAACGCAGCCCGCGAGCGCGTGCGCGGTGCCGAAGGGCCGCTCGCCCCGCAGCCATGCCATCGACGCCGGGCCGGCGGCGAAGCCCGCCAGCACGAGACACACCGCCGGCTTCGCGAGCCGAACGTGCCGCGAACGCCAGGACGCATCGCGCCGCGCACGGCCGAGCCGCGCGCGGCGAAGCCGAAGCCCCGTCCGAAGCGCGGCGAAGGCAACGGCGAGGCTCGCGAGCATCCAGACCGGATGCGCCCAGGCGAGCGCGTGCGAAAGGCCGTCGCCGGCTGCCGGCTCCAGCGCCCTACTCGACCCGCTGCACCGAGCCCTCGGGCAGCCGCGCGAGGAGCTCGCCCAGCGAGCGCCGCAGGTAGTCTTCGTCGCGCGACTCGAGCGTCACCATGACGTAGTAGTCCTCGCGCCCGGTCCGCGGATACGAGCCCATGTGCACGTCGGGAAACTCGGCGAGCACGGCGTTCAGCACGTCGGCGATGTCGCTCTCGCGGCGCGTCAGGAAGACGCGGCGAAGACGGAACGGAACGCCCCGGAACCGCTCCTTCACGCTCGCGAACTTGCGCTGCAGAAGCGAAGGGATCCCGGGGAAGACGTGGACGTTCTTCACGACCACGACGGGGAACCACAGATCGCCCGAGTCCATCAGCACCGCGCCCGCCGGAATTCGCGCCATCTTGAGCAGGCTCTCGTTCGGAGGCGCTCCCTGCGCTCGCTCCATCCGGGCGACGAGGCCTTCGTTGAGCACCAGCGGCTCGCCGAAGGCCTTCGCGACGCCGTCGAGCGTCACGTCGTCGTGCGTCGGTCCGACGCCTCCCGACGTGAAGACGAAGTCGTAGGCCGCGCTCTGTGCGCGGACCTCGCTCGCGATGACGTCGATCGCGTCCGGGATCACCGCGATTCGCTCGACGTCGACCCCGAGCTCGCGCAGCTCGCGGCAGAGATACGCGGAATTGGTGTCGGCGACCTTGCCGGAGAGGATCTCGTTGCCGATGACGATGATTCCGGCGGTCGACACGACGCCGAGGGTACCCGAGCGGCCCCCTGCGTCCAGACGAATGGTGCGCGGGCCGGCGGCTCGTGGTGAGCCGCAGCGAACCGCGAGCGATCGGGCAGCCGGGGCCGCCCGATCGCGGCGCGAGAGCGGGGACGCAGGCGGCCGGCAAGTGCGCCGATGGCCGGAGCCGCCGGGTCGCTTACAATCACGGGATGCGCGCGCGGGTCCGCTTCGAGCCTTCGGGACGCACCGTCGAGGTCGAGACGGGAACGCTGCTGCTCGACGCCGCGCGCGAGGCCGGGCTCCCGGTCGCCCGCGCATGCGGCGCGTCGGGTCTGTGCGCACGCTGCGCCCTCACGATCGTCGACGGCGAAGGAGAGCTGCTCGCCGCGTCGGACGAGGAGGCGCGCGCGAAGCAACGCAATCGCGTGTCGGACGCGCTGCGTCTCGCGTGCCGGACGACGGTCGAGGGCGACCTCGTCGTGACGGCCGACTACTGGTAGCTCCGGCGATCCGCGGGCGCTGCTGCGGTGATCGGAAGGAGGGGCGATGAAGGGTCTTCGCATCGGCGTCGGCCTCGGCGAGCTCGACGGAACCGGGAGCGGCCTCGACGCGAGCCTCGAGCAGTTCCGGCGCGCCGAGCGCGACGGCTTCCAGACCGCGTGGGTCGCGAACATCTTCGGCGTCGACGCCCTCACGCTGCTCGCGCTCGCGGGGCGCGAGACGACACGAATCGAGCTCGGAACGGCGGTCGTTCCGACGCACTCGCGGCACCCGCTGTACATGGCGCAGCAGGCGCTCACGACGCAGGCGGCGACGGGCGGTCGCCTCGCGCTCGGCCTCGGCCCGAGCCACCGCATCGTGATCGAGACGCTGCTCGGGCTCTCGTACGCGCGCGTCGCGAAGCACGTCGAGGAGTACGTCGCGATCGTCCGCTCGCTCGCCGAGACCGGCAAGGTCGCGTTCCAGGGCGAGATCTACCGCGTGACGGGAAACCTCTCCGTTGCCGGCGCGACGCCCTTCCCGATCCTCATCGGCGGCCTCGGCCCGAAGATGCGGCGCGTGGCGGGCGCCGTCGCCGACGGGACGCTCACGTGGATGGCCGGCCGCAGGACGCTCGCGGAAGTGCTCATCCCGGAGATCCAGGCCGCTGCGAAGCAGGCCGGCCGCAAGCCCGCCCGCATCGTGTGCGGCCTCCCGACCGTCGTGACCCACGACGCTGCCGGCGCGCGCGAGGCCGCGGCGAAGGCGTTCGCGATGTACGGCACGCTCCCGTCGTATCGCGCGATGCTCGACCTCGAGGGCGCGAAGACGCCCGGCGACGTCGCGATCGCGGGCGACGAGCGCGAGGTCGAGCGCGCGATCGAGGGCCTCGCGGCGGCCGGAGTCACCGACTTCCACGCGGCGATCTTCCCGTACGGAGCGGAAGCCGCCGAGCGCGACGCCGCGCGCGAGCGAACATGGCGCCTCATGGCGGAGCTCGCGAGACGGTGAGCGGAGCGAAGCGAGACGGTCTCGGCTTCGAGACGCGCGCGATCCACGCCGGGCAGGAAGCCGATTCCGCCGCCGGCGCGACGATCGTCCCCGTCTACCAGACCGCGACGTACACGCAGGACGCGATCGGCGAGAACCGCGGCTACGAGTATTCGCGCAGTGCGAACCCGACGCGCACGGCGCTCGAAGAGTGCGTCGCGAGCCTCGAAGGCGGGCGCTACGGCCTCGCGTACGGCTCGGGAATGGCGGCGATCGCGGGGGCGATGCAGCTCGTCTCGGCAGGCGATCGCGTCGTGGTCGCCGACGACCTCTATGGCGGGAGCCATCGCCTGTTCACGCAGGTGCTGCCGCGCTACGGCGTGCGCTTCAGCTACGTCGACGCGACGCGGCCCGAAGAGGTCGCGAAGGCCATCGATCCTTCGACGCGGATGATCTGGATCGAGAGCCCGACCAACCCGCTGCTGCGGCTCATCGACATTGCGGCCTGCGGCGAAATCGCGGCGCGCGCCGGCGCGCTGCTCGTCGTCGACAACACCTTCGCGACTCCGTACCTGCAGAATCCCCTCGCGCTCGGCGCACACGTCGTCGTCCACTCGACGACCAAGTATCTCGGCGGCCACTCCGACGTGATCGGGGGCGCTCTCGTGGTCAGCGACGACGAGCTCTGCAAGACGCTTCGCTTCACGCGCAACGCAACGGGCGGAGTGCCGGGGCCGTGGGACGCGTGGCTGACGCTTCGCGGGATGAAGACGCTCGCCGTCCGCATGCGGCAGCACGAGGCCAACGCGGTTCGCGTCGCGGCCTTCCTGCGCTCGCACCGCGCCGTCGCGCACGCCCACTACCCCGGCTTCCCGGACCATCCCGGCCACGAGCTCGCGCGCCGGCAGATGCGGGGCTTCGGCGGCATGGTGACGATCGACCTCGCCGGCGGCGAGACCGCGGCGCGCGCGCTGTGCCGCAGCACGCGGCTCTTCTCGCTCGCCGAGAGCCTCGGCGGCGTCGAGTCGCTGATCGGCTACCCGTGGACCATGAGCCACGCGGCCTTCTCGGCGGAGGACCGACTCGCCAAGGGCATCACGCCGGCGACCGTGCGCCTCTCCGTCGGCATCGAGGACGCCGAAGACCTGTGCGAAGACCTCGCCCAGGCGCTCGAGCGCACCGCCTGATCCGCGGCGCGGCCCCATGCGTGCGGTGCTGATCGTCGATCACGGGAGCCGCCGGCCCGGCGCGAACGCGCAGCTCGACGCGCTCGTCGAGCTCGTCCGCGTGCGGCTTCCGGCCGACTTCGTGAGCGGCGCGCATCTCGAGCTCGCCTCGCCTTCCGTCACCGAAGGCCTCGACGCCTGCGTCGCCGCCGGAGCGCGGGAGATCGTGATCCACCCGTTCCTGCTCGCGCCCGGCCGCCACGTGATGGAGGATCTTCCCCGCCTCGCGCGCGAGGCGGCCGATCGACACCCCGGCGTGTCGGTCCGCGTGGGCCCGCCGCTCGGCCTGCATCCGCGCGTCGTCGACGCCGTGATCGATCGAATCGGAGAGGTGCCGTGATGCCGAGCGATTCTTTTCTTCCGCTTCGTTTTCCGGAGGGCTTCTGGTGGGGCAACGCCTCCGCCGGACACCAGGTCGAGGGCGACAACGTTCACAGCAACTGGTGGGCGTGGGAGCAGCTCGGGAAGGTGAACGACGGGACGCGGAGCGGCCGCGCGTGCGACTACTGGAACCGCCACGCCGAGGACCACGCGCTGATGCGCACGCTCGGAATGAACGCGCTGCGGCTCGGCGTCGAGTGGGCGCGGACCGAGCCCGCCGAGGGCCGGCCCGACGAGGCCGCGCTCGCGCACTATCGGACGCTCCTCGAGGACGCGCGGCGAAACGGCCTTCGCATCTGCCTCACGCTCAATCACTGGGTGCTTCCGCAGTGGCTCGCCGAGCAGGGCGGCTGGGAGGCGCCGCGCGCGCTCGAGGCCTGGGAGGCGCAGGTGCGCCGCGTCGTACGAGCCGCGGGCGACCTCGTCGATCTCTGGGTGACGCTCAACGAGCCGATGGTGCCCGTCCTCGCCGGCTACGTCGCCGGCTACCATCCGCCGTGCCGCGTCGCGCCGCTCGCGGCCGCGCGCGTCTTCGAGCGCCTGCTGCGCGCGCACGCCATCGCCTACCGCGTCATCCACGAGAGCCTCTCGCGCGCGCCGGACGGCGGAGCGGTG
>JAYRMX010000398.1:0-6353 GCA_041912475.1 Myxococcota bacterium | reverse complement strand
GCTTCTCCGCGCGCGGCGCCGGCGCCGGAAGCCGCATCTGCACGTCTCCCTGCTCGCGGAGCTCTTCGAGATAGTCGCCGAGCGCGCGCTCGCCCTGCGTCCGCAGCCACTCGGCGCGCACCTCCTGCCGCACCTCGTCGAAGGGCGCCGTTTCGCCGCCACTGCGCTCGGCGAGGCGCACGACGTAGTACCCCGAGCCGCCTCGGACGGGGTCGCCGACCTCGCCCGGCGCGAGCGCAGCCGCGGCCTGAGCCGCCGAAGGCCCGAGGTACTGCCGGAGCGTCTCGAGCGGGAGGGGCCCCTGCGGAAGCGGCGCGGTCTGGGGATCTCCGAGCGCCGCGTCCACCGCCGCGAGGTCCTCGCCGGCGCGCAGCCGGCGCGCCGCTTCGGCGGCGCGCTGGAAGGCCTGCGCTTCCGGCCGCGAAGCCGTGCTCACGAAGACGGTCTGCGCCGTGAAGCGCCCGGGCTTCTGGAAGCGGTCGGCTGCGTCGGCGTAGTAGCGGCGAAGCGTCTCTTCGTCGGGCTCCGACGTCTCGGCGTCGGAGGTGACGGTCGCGACGACGGCCGAGACGATCGCCCGGCGCGCCGTCGGCTCGTGCCGGGCGAGGCCGAGCTCGAGCCCGCGCTGCAGGAGCAGCTCCTCGTCGACGAGCCGGTCGAGAAGCCGCTGCCGCTGCACCTCGTCGAGCGGCGCGCCCTTGCGCTCCGCAATCACAGCGGCCTCGATCTGCGCGAAGGCCTCGGCGCTCACGGCCTCCCCGTTCACGAGCGCGACGACGCCCTCGGGAAGCCCCGCCGCCGCTCGGCCGCTTCGCAGCACGCCGGCGGCGGCGAGCCCCACGCCCGCGACGACACCGGCGACGAGGAGCAGTCGCGCACGCTTCTCGGCCGCTGCGTCGGTCACGAAGCGCACGCCTCTCGCGCGACCTGTGCCCGGAACGCCTCCATGTCGACGACACGGCGTTCGAGGCGCGCCTGCTCGGCCGCGAAGCCGATCAGGTGGCTCTCGAGCGAGACCCGTCCCGACGCGCGCACCTCGCTCGCCGCGCCGCGAGCGACGACGTCGGTGAAGTGACCGAGCAGCCCTTCGTCGCCGCCGAGATGCCCGGCGAGCGAGGCTTCCACCCCGTGGCGCTCGGTCTCGAGCGAGCCGTGACGGGTCACGTCGATCACCCCCTCCTGGAACACGCCGCGCAGCTCGCCGAGCGTCCCGCTGATGCGAATCGTCCGCCGCTCGTGCGTCGCGAGGCCGTGCAGGGTGAAGGTGGCCGTGATCCCGCCGCCGAACTCGAGCGCGAGCACCTGGTGGTCGGGGACGTCGTTGTCGCAGCGGTAGGCGCATAGCCCGTACGGCCCGGTCTCGAGAGCGCGGCGCCTCGCTTCGCGCGACGGATCGAGGCCGAGATCGGTCCACGGCCAGATCCGCGCGACGTCGTCACCGGGGCCGAGGTAGAAGCGAACGGCGTCGTGCGGGCAGCCCTCTTGGACGGGACAGCCCTGCGTGCAGCGCTCCGGCGCTCCGGCCGGCGCCTGCGCGGGGCGGAAGTGAGAGAGCGAGCCGAACGAAGCCACGCGCGACGCCGGCCTCCCGACCAGCCAGGCCATGAGGTCGAGATCGTGGCAGGTCTTCGCGAGAACGATCGGCGCGGCGATGCGCCGGTTGCGGAACTTGCCGCGCACGTACGAATGCGTGAGATGCCAGTGCGCGACGTGCTCCTTCATGTCGAGGGTGACGATCTCGCCGAGCCGGCCGCTCGCGACGATCTCGTGCACCTTCTCGTAGAACGCCGTGTAGCGAAGGACGTGTCCGATCTGGAGGATCCGCCCGGCCCGCTCGGCGGCGTCGACCACGCGCAGGCAGTCCGCCGGGTCGGGCGCGATCGGCTTCTCGAGCAGCACGTGATGGCCGCTCGCGATCGCTGCGAGCGCAGGACCGACGTGGTCGGTATCGCCCGTCGCGACGATGGCGACCGGCGCCAGCGCCGGTCGCGACAGGAGCGTTCGCCAGTCCGCGGCGACGCGCTCGGCGGGCAGGCCGTGCTCGGCAGCGACCGCCTCGCGCCGGTCGGCGACCGGCTCGGCCAGCGCAACGATCCGGAGCCGGTCGGGGCGCCGCAGCGCGTAGCCGCCGTACGTGAAGCGGCCGCGATTGCCTCCGCCCACCAGCACCGCCTCGACCGCCATCCGACCCTCCTGCAGCCCGCCGGTATACTAGTCGCACCGATGCCGAACTCCGACCCCGACGCCGCGCGCGGCCCTACGCGCGAGGCCGACTCCGCCGCCCTCGAGCGGATCGCCGAGCTGCGGGGGATCGGAAGATACGCCCGCCACATCTTCCTGTGTACGGGTCCCGACTGCGCCCCCGAGGAGCAGGCGCTCGCCTCGTGGGAGTTCCTCAAGCGCAGGCTCCGCGAGCTCGGTCTCACGGCCGACCGGGGCGGCGTCTACCGCTCGAAGGCGCAGTGCCTGCAGATCTGCCGCGATGGCCCGATCGCCGTCGTCTACCCCGACGGCACCTGGTACCGCGGCTGCACCCCCGACGCGCTCGAGCGAATCGTGACCGAGCACCTCGTCGGCGGAAGGCCCGTCGAAGACCTCGTCTTCGCACGCAACCCGCTGGCGGAGCGAGACCGGACGGCGCGGTGAGCGAGTGGGTGCTGCGGGGCCGCGAGCATCACGAGCTCGCGCAGATCGCGCTGCACGCGGACGGCGACGCTGCGATCGCGCTCTCGATCGGCGGAGCGCCGAAGCGTTACGCGCACACCGATCCGAACGAGGACGTCGCGCTGCTCGTCGCGGGCGATGACGGACTGCTGCTCGCGGTCGCGGACGGGCACGGCGGCTACGAAGCCGCGGAGATCGCGATCGAGGCGATCCGGAGCTGGGCGGCGGGCCTACCCGCGAGCACCGAGGGCACGTGGCGCGGGCGCGTTCTGGGCGCCCTCGCGGCCGCGAACCACGACATTCGCTCATCCGCGAGAGGCGGCGGTCGCCGCCTCTCGCGGACGACGCTCGCGCTCGCGCGCGTCGAGCCCGCCGCGAATGCGATCCGCTGGGCCTCGATCGGCGACAGCCACATCTTCCACGCGGCGGGCGGCGCTCTCGACGTGGCGCACGCAGGCGGGCACGGCCACCCGCGCGAGGGCTCGACGTTCTTTCTCGGCTTCGCCGACGAGAGCGGGACCGGCCTCGCCGACAAGTGCCGCATCGGCGAGGAGCGGCTCGCGGGGACCGAGGCGCTGGTGCTCGCGACCGACGGCCTGAGCGAGCGCGGCGTCGGCGTCGACGAGCCCGAGGATGCCGTCGCCGCCGCCGTCGCGAGCGCCGCCGAGCGCCCGCGTGCGGAGCGCGCGGCCGCGCTCGCGCGCGGCGTGGTCGACGCCGCCATCGCCGCGCACCGCAGTCGCCGTTCGGGCGACAACGTGGCCGTCGCCGCGGCGTGGCTGGCGGAGCTCACGGACCGCTGAGCAGCTCCGCGACCCGATCGCCGATGGCGTGCGCCGCCGTGAGGCCCGGGGACTCGATCCCGACGAGGTTCACGAGCCCGGGCAGTCCCGCGCCGGACTCTTCGGCGATCACGAAATCCCGGAATCCCTCGCCGGGCCCGGCGAGCTTCGGACGGATCCCGGCCGTGTCGGGGGCGAGCATCCCGGCCTCGAGCCCCGGCAAGTAGCGGCTCGCCGCCGCGGCGAAGGCCGCCGCCTTCGCCGGGTCGACGTCGTACCGCAGCGCCGAGACGTACTCGGCGTCGGGTCCGAAGCGGATCCGCCCCGCGAGATCGAGCGTCGCGTGGATACCGAGGCCCGCCTGCTCGGGAACCGGATACACGAGCCGCGAGAGGCGAAGCCGCGACCCGGGAGCGAGCGAGAAGTAGTCACCCTTGCACGGCCGCAGCCGGAGGCCGCGCGCGCCGACGTCGATTCCCGCCATTTCCGCGACGCGGTCCGCGGCGAGACCCGCCGCGTTCACGAGAGCGACACAGGAAAGCGTCGCAAGAGCCCCGCCGGCGTCCGCCACGCGGAGCGAGAACCGGCCGGCCCCCGCGCCGATCCCGACGACCTCGGTCCGGAGCGCGAGCGCCGCGCCGTGCGCCTCGGCCTCGGCGAGATACGACACCGCGAGCGCGTGCGAGTCGACGATCCCCGTCCCCGGGGAGAGCAGCGCGGCGCGCGCTCGCACGGCCGGCTCGAGCCTCGCCGCCTCGGCGCCGCTCACGATCTCGAGCCCGGGCGCGCCGTTCTCCGTGCCCTGCCGGAGCAGCGCCTCGAGCACGGCGATCTCGTCCTGCGTGGTCGCGACGACGAGCTTGCCGATGCGCCGATGCGGAATCCCGAGGCGCTCGCAGCGGGCGTAGAGCGCCTCGCGGCCCGCGCGGCACAGCGTCGCCTTGAGCGATCCCGGCGGGTAGTACAGGCCCGCATGGACGACCTCGCTGCTTCGGCTCGTCGTCTCGCGCGCGATCGCCTCGCGCCTCTCGAGAACGACCACCGATCGCCCGCTGCGCGAAAGCGCCGCGGCCGCCGAGAGCCCGACGATCCCCGCTCCGACGATTGCGACGTCGAAGTCGGCGCGGGTCACCCGCGTCCCGAGAGCCGCGGGAAGAAACCTGCCGGCCGCAGCAGCGCGAAGAACGCGCGACGGCGCCCCGACGACGCGCGCAGCAGGAGTGCGAGCGAGATCAGCAGGTAGACGAACGTGAAGCCCCAGCGCACCTCGGGGTTGGGAAAGAAGAGCTGCGCGAGAAAGAGCGTTCCGAGGAGAAGCCCCTCGTTGCGTCCGAAGCGCATGTCGGCGATCAGGATCGTCGCGAGCAGAGACTGCGCCGACGTGAGGACCAGCTCCTCCGTCTGCCGTGCGTCGAGCGGCAGGCCGTGCAGGCCGTGCGAAGAGATCGCGTACGCGACGGGAATGGCGCCCACGAGCAGCGTCCACTGGTTCACCTTCGATGAGACGAGGGCGCCGATGCCGACGCTCGCGCGGCCCTTCCAGGCGAAGAGCACGGCGATCAGGAACTCCGGCGACTCGGACGCGAGCGGCGCCAGCCACTGCACGAGCAGGAACTCGTCGTACCCGTGATTGCGCCCGACGTGGACGAGGCCCTCGGCGAACGGCTCGGCGGAGACGTAGATCGCGTACGCGGCGAACGAGAACAGCGCGAGCGACCATACGCGCCGGCCGAGGTTGCCGAATTCGTTGTCGATGAGGGCCGGCGGGCCGCGCAGCTCGACCTCGTCGGCGCCGCCCTGCATCGCGCGGAACACGTACAGCGCGAAGATCAGCAGCAGGAAGCCGCCGTCGAAGAGCGAAATCGTCCCGTCGAGCGGGATGAAGAACGAGTAGACCGTCGCGAGCAGGAGGAATCGCAGCTCGAGTCCCTGCCTCGGGTCGAGAACGAGGTCCTTCTTGCGCGTCTTGTACGAGCCGATGACGGCGACGAGCGCCCAGCCGAAACCGATCAGCAGCCGGTTCGATCCCGTCATGTTCGCCACGGCGTAGGGGGCGTAGCTGGCGTCGATGCCGGCCTTCCACGCGAAGTGCAGATCGACCGCGTACTCGGGAAGCACGCTCACCAGCGCGAGGACGAGCAGCGCCATCGACTGCGGGATGTCGCGCTCGGCGAGCTCGGTCGCGAACGAGAGCAGGAACGCCCCGCCGACGATCGCGAGGCCGGCGAGCACGGAGATGAGCTCCGGAGTCGCCCCGAGGCCCTCGAGGTTGTGCGCGACGATCCAGGGCAGCGGCAGCAGCGCCGCGAGCGCGAACCAGACCAGGTCCCGGAGCCTGGGGCGCGCCTTGCCCGAAGCGGCCATCAGATCTTCGCGCCGAACTCCCGCTCGTAGCGGGCGCGAAACGCTTCGCGGTCGAGGCGCAGCCCCTGCGTTCCCTGCTGCTCGACCTTGAGCGCGCCGAGCAGGCTCCCGATGCGGCCGGCCGTTTCGAGCGGAAGCCCGTGGCGCATCCCGTGCAGCAGCCCCGCGCGGTACGCGTCGCCGCAGCCGGTCGGATCGACGACGCGCTCGGCGCGGACCGGAGGGATCTCGATGCGATCCGCGCCGCGCAGGATCCGCGACCCCTTCTCGCCGAGCGTCACGATCACGGTTCCCGCGTGACGGACGAGCGCCTCCTCGCTCTGCTCCGTCCGGCTCTGCGTGAGCGACCACTCGTAGTCGTTCACGACGTAGACCGCCGCCCCCGCGATCAGTGCGAGCAGCTCGTCGCGTGTGAAGCTCGAGAGCTGCTGCCCCGGGTCGATCACCGTGGGAACCCCGCGACGCTTCAGGTCCCGCGCGACGTCCAGCATCGCCTGTTTCGCGTTCGGCGACACGATGCCGAGCGCGACGGCGTCCGTCACG
>JAYRMX010000397.1:0-15947 GCA_041912475.1 Myxococcota bacterium | reverse complement strand
CGGCGCTTCGGCGCGAGCCCGCGCGCGCTCGTCGGCGCCGCGGTCGGCGCGATCGTCGGGCTCTTCTTCGGCCTTCCCGGCCTCGTGATCGGGCCGTTCGCCGGCGCCGTCCTCGGCGAGTGGACGGCGCGCCGCGACCTCGCGCAGGCGGGGCGCGCAGGGCTCGGCACCTTCCTCGGTCTGCTCCTCGGCGCGGCGGCGAAGGCCGCGCTCGCGCTCGCGATGGTCGCGGTCTTCGCGGGCGCGTGGTTCCTCTAGACCGCGGCGATTCGCCGTCAGCTCTTCTTCGCGTCGCGCTGCATGCGCGCGCCGAGGCTCCGCGCCGCGCGCCGCAGCAGCGCGGGGCTCGCGCGCCGCAGGCCGTACGCGATCCACGACTCCGGCGAGATCGGCGCGACGATCCGCCCGCGCTGGACGGCCTCGAGGATGTTCTTCGCCGTACGCTCTGCGGTGTAGCCACGGCGGACGTAGAAGGCCTTCGCCTGCTTTCGCGCTTCCTCGGTCGCCTGCGCCCCGCGCATCGGCGACGAGTCGACGATCGGCGTGTCGATGAAGCCGGGGCACGCGGCGGTGACGCCGATCCCGTGCCACTGCAGCTCGTCGGCGAGCGCCTCCGAGAAGCCGAGCACCGCGCTCTTGGTCGTCGAGTAGGCCGAGAGGAGCGCCCCGGGCATGAACGCCGCCATCGACGCGGTGTTGACGACGTGCCCGCCGCGCCCGCGCTCGACCATCTTCGGAACGAAGAAGTGGCAGCCGAGGATGACGCCGCGCAGATTGATGCCGAGGATCCAGTCCCAATCCTCGAGCCGCGTGTCGAGGAAGCCGCCGCCGAGGCCGACGCCCGCGTTGTTCACGAGCAGGTCGACGGCGGGGACGTCGGCGTGGACGGCCGTCGCGAGCTCGCGCACCTCGGCCTCGCGCGAGACGTCGACGCGCCGCGCGAGCACGTCGCAGCCGAGGCCGCGCAGGTCCGCCTCGGTCTGGGCGAGGCCCGCCTCGTTCACGTCGCAGATCACGAGCCGCGCACCGCGCCGGCCGCACGCGAGCGCGAGCGCGCGGCCGATGCCGCTCGCCGCGCCAGTGACGAGCGCGGTCCTGCCTCCGAGGTGCGTGACGTCCATCGGGCCCTCCTCCGCGCGGGACGTTCGCGCACCCGGCGCACGGGGCAAGGGGGACGCGGCGCCCCTCGAGGCGTTCGAGGTCAGCCGGCGTCCACGTCACGAAGGCGCCGCGCGACGACGGCGCCTGCATACACGAGCCACGAAATCATCCCGACGTGGAGGACGTCGTTCTCCGAGAAGTAGAACCCGGCCCCGCCGCCCCACAGCGCCGTCGTGACGCCCGCTGCGGCCCACGCGTAGTAGGCGGTGAAGGTGAGCACGAGCCACAGCGCCGCCACGACGAGCGACCGGCCGAGCGCGTCCCGGCGGCGCCACGCGCGGAGCGCGCCGACGGCGAGCACGACGAGCAAGGCCGGGCCCGCGAACGCGACGAAGACGTCGAACGAGATCAGCGCCGCCACCGGAACGAGAGCGCCCGTCACCGCGAGGATCGTGTAGACGACCGCGCTCGCGGCCGCGTACGCGAGGATCGCTCGCCGCCACGCGCCGGTGGCGCACGCGTGCGCGACGGCGGCGAGCATCGCGCTCACGCTCGCCGCCTGCGTGATCAGGTATCCGACTTCGAGCCAGTTCGTCGAGACGCACACCGGCCGCCCGGCGCACTCGAGCTCGTAGCCGAACGCCTGGTAGCTGGTTCCGGCGAGAGCGGCGCCCACGCCGCCGAGGACGAGCGCGACGGCGAGCCATGCGCGCGAGCGCTCGCCGGCACGGCTCCGCCAGATTCCGGCGCCGACAGCGACCCAGAGCGCGGCGAGCGCGAAGACGAGGAGCGTTCCGAAGGGCTGGTCGAGGACGACACCACCGAGATGGACGCAGGGACGCGCGGCGCACCACTGCTCCGGCGAGGTGGGCGGATCGGAGGGAATCGTCTCGACGCGCGCGCAGGCCCCGAGCGCCGCGGCCGCCGCGACGAGGCCGGGCGCGCGAAGATCGAGGCGCCACGACGCTGCGCGGTCCACGCAGGGGGGTGCGCTCATCGTGCCCTCCGCGGAGCTTCGGAGTGCGCGCGCACGGTGCGAACGTTTCGCGCCAGACGCTTCTCGGGACGTGAGTCGTGCTCGATCACGTCCGGCGTGTCGATCGGCGACCCGGGCGCCCGCTGGCCGGGGGCGAGCTGTCCGCCGCGCCGACGCGGGCCGTCTCGGCGGCGATCCACTCGGCGACCTGGCCGGCGACCTCCCGAAGCGGGTCGAGGCTCCGCCGGGTGCGCGCGAGAAGGATCGCGCCTTCGAGCGCCGCGACGACCAGCGAGGCGATCCGTCGCGCCCGGTCTGCCGCGATACCGTCCGCGCACATCCGCTCGAAGAAGACGAGCTCCCACTGGTCGAAGACCGCGCTCGCAGCGCTGCGGATCGGCTCCGAGTCCGCTGCGCGCTCGAGGGCCGCCGTCGCGATCGGGCATCCGTTCATCCACCGCGAGCGCACGAGGTCCTCGCCCATCGCGCCGGCGATCGCGCGAACGGCGGCGGGAACGTCCGACGCGCCGAGCAGCGCATCGAGCCGGCCTCCGAGGTCGCCTCCCGACCGCGCAACCGCCTCGGCGGCGAGCTGCTCCTTGCCGTCGGGAAAGTAGAAGTACATCGACCCGATCGGCGCTCTGGCCTCGCGCGCCACCTGCTGGAGCCCCGTCGCGGCGTAGCCCTGACGGCGCAGCAGCCTCCCCATTGCGCGCACCATTCGCTCCCGGCTGCCCGGCGCAGGCCGCTTGCCTTCGTTCGCCGTCATCGGCGGTCGCCGTCCGCTGCGCGGCGGCCGGGCGCGGGCTCGCGCGCGACCCGTACGAACGTCCCGGTCGCCGTCGCACAGCACCGGCCTTCGCGGTCGCTGAGTTGCGCCGCGGCGCGCGCCACGCTCGCTCCGCACGCGACGACGACTCCGCTCGCCGTCAGGTCGCCGGCGCGTACGGGCCGCAGGTAGTCGACCCGCAGATCGACGGTGGTGAAGACGTCGCCCGTGCTGGCGATGAGGGCCCAGGTCCCCGCCGAGTCGAGCAGGCTCGCAACGACGCCGCCGTGAAGGCGGCCCGGGATGCTCTCGAAGCGGTCGCCGAGCCGTGCGTCGATCGCGACTCCTTCGGTCGTCCGTCGGATCGTCGCGCCGAGGGTCCGGTGGAACGCCGCCGACGCGAACAGGCGGCCGAGCGCGTCGGCGTCGAGCGCCCCTCCGGCGTGCAGCGCGCTCACAGGTCGAGCGTCGCGTGCGGAGGGATCGCGGCGCGGGCGATCACCTTCGCCTTGGTCCGCAGCAGGCGGTCGCGCGGCGCGCCGTCGATCCGCTTCGTGACCCGCTCGATCGCTTCGCCGAGCCCGTCGCGCGGCACCACCTCCGAGACGAGCCCGAGCGCGAGCGCCTGCGCGGCATCGAGCTCCCGTCCCGTGAGGCACAGGTCGCGAGCGACGGCCCCGCCGACCAGCTCGCGCAGGGGCGCGTAGACGACGTCGCCGAAGGTGAACTCGGGATGCGCGAAGCGCGCGGTCGCCGCCGCGATGCGGACGTCGCAGCACACCGCGAGATCGAAGCCGCCCGCGAGCGCCGGGCCGTTGACCGCAGCGATCAGCGGGAGGGGAAACCCGAGCAGCGTGTGGTGGAACCGGTCGCTCGACGCCCAGAGCGTTCGCGAGAACTCGGGGTCCTGCGCCGCCCTGCGAAACTCGCCGAGGTCGAATCCGGCGGAGAACACGTCCCCCGCTCCGGTCACGACCGCGCACTTCACGTCCGGGTCGCGGGCGAGGTCGCCGAGGGCATCGCTCGTCTCGTCGCGCAGGGCCACCGACAGCGCGTTGCGTTTGGAGGGGCGGTCGAGGGTGATGCGGGCGGCCGATGCTCCGATTCGCTCGACCCGGATGTGCTCGTACACCGAGGGCTCCTTCTCCGGCGCCGGGCCGGGTGGGGCACGCCGCCGACTATTATAACCATCATAATAGTCGCGCGAAAGGGGGAGCGCCGAGGCTGCGCCGCTGCCCCGAAGGCGCCCTACGGCTGGCCGATCGCCTGCATCAGCTCGGCGTACGCGCGACGCCGCTCGTCGGGCCCGTACTTCGTCCGCAGCGCCTCGGCCGCGGCGCGCGTGATCGCGTCGACCCGCGCGCGGTCGGTGAGGGCCGCGACGATTCCCTGCGCGAGCCCGGCGGCGTCGGGCGGCGTGAGGATCGAGAAGGCGGGATCGAGGATCTGGTTGTGAATCGGCCGGTCGGTCGCGACGACGGGCTTTCCAGAGTCGAGGTACGAAAAGAGCTTTCCGGGAGGATTGATTCCCTGCACGCGCGGCGAGACGAGCGCGTCCGCCGCGGCGAAGAAGGCCGGCATCTCGTGCTGCGGCCGGTGTTCGACGAAGACGATGCGGTCTGCGGCGCCGGTGCGCGCGGCGCGGCCCGCGAGCTCGTCGATCTGCGGCCGCGTTCCGCCGACCAGCACGAAGCGTGCATCGGGGCAGCGCGCGGCGACGGCCGGCACGGCGTCGACCAGCAGGTCGAGGCTCTGCAGCGCGACGAAGCTCCCGGCGTAGAGGACCACGCGGTGCCCGGGCGAGAGACCGAGGCTCTCGCGAACGCGGCGGCCGTCCTCGGCGGTCGCCTTCGCGTCGAGCTCGAAGCGGTTGAGGATCGTGACGACGCGCGCGGCCGGGCAGCTCGCGTGCGCGGCCGCGGCGACGCCGGGCGAGATCGCGACGGCGGCGCGCGCGCGAGCGAGCGTGAAGCGCTCGACGAACCGGAACACCGCCACGACGGCCTCGCGATTGCTGAAGCCCCAGTCGCGGATCTGGAGCGGCAGGCTCGAGTGCATGTCGTAGACGAAGGGGATTCGCAGAACGGGACAGACGAGCGCCGCGAGAAAGCCCGCCTCCTCGTGCGTGTAGACGAGGTCGTAGCGCCGCCGCGCGACGAGGGCGAGGAACGAGACCAGGAGCAGGACGTCGAACCAGATCTTGAGCGGCGACGGGCCCTGCCGGATCGACCGCGAGAAGTGCGGCCCGCGCGCGCGGTGCACGACGATGGGAAGGTCGGGCGGCGGGTCGCCGGGCCCGTAGGTCAGCACCTCGACTTCGTGCCCGAGCGACCGGAGGTCCTTGATCCGGTGGTACGCCGAGAGCGGCGTTCCTCGCGCCGAGTAGAAGAGCTGCGGAATCAGCATGAGGATCTTCAAGGCTAGACGTCCCAGAAGCTCGCGAGCCGGACGCCGGCGAGCGCACACAGGCGGGGCAGCGCGCCGGACGTGAGAAAACGCAGCTCGTCGTGGCGGCGCGCCGACCCCGGCTTGTCGGCGTCGGCGCGCGCATCGCCGGGGTGGCAGAACATCTCGGTCGCTGCGCCGGGTGCGCGCAGCAGCGCCGCGCGCGCGTCGTCGCCAGCGACCGCCATCACCTGCGCGAGGGCCACCGTGCGCGCGGGGTGGCGCAGGCCGCGCGCGCGCGCCTCGCGCGAGAAGCGCCGGGCGAGGCGCTGGCGCGCCGCGCGCGACAGCGCGCCGGCGGGGCCCGTCCCGGGCGGCGAGCTCCCGGCCTCGATCGTGCAGCGCACACGCTCGATGCCGAGCTCGGCCGCGAGCCTCGCGACGACGGCGCCCACGCCCGGGAGCTGGTGCAGGTGCTTGTGACCGTCGAGATGCGAGATCTCGACACCGGCGTCGCGGACGAGGTCGATCTGCGCGCGCAGCTCCTGCGCGACGTCGTCCGGGTCGAGGCGGCCGAGCAGCGCGCAGACGGCTTGCGCGCGCTTGTTCCGGAAGCTCGCGCTCGAATCGACGAGGCTGCGCGCCGCCGTGAGCGGCGTTCCCTCGCACAGGTTCAGATGGACGCCGAAGCTCGCTCGCCGGTCGCGCGAGCGCGGTGCGGCCCACGCGAGCGCGCGCCGGGTCGCCGGCATGTTGGCGAGGATCGTCGTGCTGGTGACGGCCCCGGCTTCGATGCACTCCGTGATGCCGGCGGTGATCGGCTCGGTTTCGCCGAAATCGTCGGCGTTCACGACGAGGACGCCCGCAGGCGCGCTGGCGACGGGGCTAGCGGGCGGCACCTGGCCTGCCCTCACGCGCGCGCAGCCAGAGCTCGAGGACGTAGAGGGCCCAGATGCGGTGCGAGTGGTTGTGGCGCCGCGCGCGGTGCTCTTCGAGCAGCCGCTGCACGGGCTCGGGGCGCAGGAGGCCGCGCGCGCGGATCGCGTCCGGCGAGAGCACCTTCGCGACGCGGCGCGCGAGCGGGCCGTCGCCGCGCAGCCAGAGCTTCATCGGGACCGAGTGACCGAGCTTGTCCTTGCGATGGTTGATGACGTCGGGAAGCACGCCTTCCATCGCTTCGCGAAACAGGCGCTTCGTGCGCTCGATCCCCTCGAGCTTCTTGCTCGCGGGGATGCGCGCGCCGTACTCGACCAGCTCGCGGTCGTAGAACGGCGAGCGCGCCTCGATGCCGAAACGCCGCAGCAGCAGCAGGCGGCTCATGTAGAAGCTCGAGGCCGTCGTGTAGTCGTTGTACAGATGCGGAGAGACGCCGTCGTCGGGGCCGTCGTAGCCGTCGTACGCCTCGAGCACGCTGCGGAACGGGTTGGCCTGCGCGAGCTCGCGCGCGGTGCCGGAGGCGACGAGCGAGAGCAGCTCGTTCGGCGTGGCGTAGCAGCGCCAGCGGAACGGCCCGAGCTCGCGCGGGAGGTCGGGGTTCGGAACGAGCCGCTTCGCGACGACGCGAAGACCTCGCTTGTCGTCGGAGTCGCGCAGGTGCGTCCCGAGCCAGCGCGCGGCGCGGCCCATCCCGCGCGGCAGCCCGAGCCGCTCCCACGGCGCGATCAGGCGCTGCGCGGCGTAGACGGGATGGCTCGCCCAGAGCTCGTCTCCGCCGTCGCCGGTGAGGACGAAGTCGGCGAGGCCGGCGGCCGACCGGCCGAGCAGGAGCGTGCCGACGTTGATGCCGACGTCGCAGAACGGCGCATCCATGTCCGAGACGGCGTTCTCGATCTCGAGCGCCTGCTCCTCGCCGTACTCGACCTCGTGGTGCGTCGTTCGCATCGCCTCGGCGAGCGCGCGCGCGTAGACCGACTCGTCGAAGCCCTGCCCGGCGCAGCGGAACGCGAACGAGTGGATCGGCCCCTCGCGGTGGCGGCGCGCGAACGTAACGACCGAGCTCGAGTCCATCCCGCCCGAGAGCAGCGCGCCGGGGCGGGTTCCTGCGAGTCTGCGAACGACCGCGGCTTCGAGCAGCGTTCGGAAACGCTCGGCGATCGCACGCTCGTCGTGCTCGTGCGGCCCGGCGAACGAGAGCCGGTACCAGCGGTCGCACGCGAGAACGTTGCCCGCCGTGTCGAGCACGACGGCGTGTCCCGGCGCGACGCGGCGGATCTGGACGTCGAGCGTCGCCTCGCCCGGGAGGAAGCAGAAGGTGAGGAACTCGGCGAGCCCCTGCGGGCAGATCCCGGGCGCGAGAAGACGCGTCGCGACGAGATCGCGCGTCCGCGAGCCGAACAGGGCGCCGCCGCGGCCGAGCCCGTAGAAGAGCGGCTCGACGCCGAAGCGGTCGCGAACGAGGTGAATGCGCCGGTCCCTGCCGTCGAACCACGCGAAGGCGAACGTTCCGTCGATCTCGGCGAGCGCGGCGAGGCCCTTCGCGCACAGCCGGGACAGGAGCGAGCTCGCGGCGCTCGCGGCCGGCCCGTCGCGGCCCGAGGCGAGGTCGCGCCAGACGTGCCCCGAGAGCGCGAGCCACGAGCCGGTCGCGGGGTCGCTCGCCGTCCTCTGTTCGCCGTCGAGCCCGGGGACTCCCCACGGCCGCACCGCCGCGACCACGCCCTCGCCGCCGAGCGCGTCCTTCTCGACGGGAGCGATCGCGAGCTTCTCGCGCTCGCGCGCAAAGGCGCCGGTCGCCCCGATCAGCACGCCGCCTCCCGCGCGCGCGTGCGGCCGGCCGCGAGCCGCTCGTAGAGGTCTGCGAGCCGCCGCGCCACCGCGCCCACGCGCATCTCGCGGGCCCGCGCCGCAGCGCCTTCGCCGAGGCGCGCGCGCAGCGCCGGATCGTCGGCGAGGCGCGCCATCGCAGCCGCGAGCGCGGCCTCGTCCTTCGGCGGCACGAGCAGGCCCGAGCGCTCGTTCTCGATCAGCTCGCGCTGCTCGCCGAGGTCGGTTGCGATCGCGGGCCGGCCGAGCGCGCACGACTCGAGCAGGTGCACCGAGCTGAAGCGTTCGTCCTCGAACGGAACGATCGCGACGTCGCTCGCCGCGACGTACGGGTCGGGATGGTCGAGCGATTCGACGAAGCGAACGCTCGCCGCGATCCCGAGCTCGGCGGCGAGCTTCTGGATCTGCTCGCGCATGTACGCAGTGTCGTGGATCCACGGGATCTTCGCGTAGCTCTCCGGCACGCGGTGGTAGTACGTCGGCTTGTAGACGATCGCGAGCCGAGCGAGCGGCCGGGACGCGCGGACCTTCGCGAAGGCGTGCAGCAGCGTCTCGTTTCCGCGGTCCGGTCCCAGCTTGGTGACGGCGCAGAAGACGGTGGCGTCCGGCTCCCAGCCGAGGTCCGCGCGCGCCTGCTCGCGCGTTGGCTGCGCGGAGAACTTCTCCTCGGGAACGGCGTGCGCCATCAGCTCGATCCGGTCGGCCGGAACGTGGCGAACGTCGCGCATGTAGGCGCGGCACATCGGCGACGCCGCGATCGCGCGTCCCGTTCCTCCAGCGAAGACCCGATCGGCGATCCTCAGGTAGAGCGGGTACGGGAAATAGATCTGCGTGTCGAAATCGTGGATCACGGTCGGAATGCGGAGCAGCGCGCCGACGGCGCGGCCGAAGGTCGACGACGCATAACAGAACAGGTGCATGACGTCGATCGCGTGACGGCGGCAGATGCGCGCCAGCGTCACGAGGGTCGTGGGGTCGTAGCGCGCCTTGTCGAGGACGGTCACGGGCACGGGAGCGCTCGCGAAGACGCGCCGCACCTCGTCGCTCGCGCGGAGGAAGTACGGAAGGACGACGACGCGCTGCGGATCGAAGGCGGGCAGCAGGTTGTAGAAGAGCCGCCCGCCGCCATGCAGGCTCCCGTCCCAGCACACGTGGTCGATCAGCCAGAGAACGTGGAGCGGGCGCGCAGGGATCGGCATGCGTGGCGACCTCGCGGCGGCGTTCGCCGTGACGCGGCAGTGTAGGACACCCCCGCGCAGGTCCGGAGGCCGAGGCGCTAGAGGCCGGGCCGGTGTCGGAGCGCCGCGCGGTCCGCGACGAGCCACAGCCCTCCCGGCAGAGCCACGACGAGGCTCGCGAGGACGGAGAGGAGCGAGACGGCGACGGCGACGTCCGCCGGCATTCCGACCGCGGCGAAGAGCACGACGAACGCGCCCTGCTCGAGGCCCAGCCGCGCCGTCGCGAACGGCAGCAGGTTCACGAGGTAGACGTACGGAACGAAGACGGGAAAGGCCCAGTACGGCGTCGCGTCGCCGATGGCGCGCGCGACGAAGAACGCCGCCGTGGAGCGGGCGAACTGGATCGCGACCGAGAGCGCGAACGTCGCGGCGAGGATCGCCCGCTCGCTTCGATACGCGCCGAAGGCGCGAGCGAGCTCTTCCAGGCGGCCGGCGAGCCCTGCGAGGCGGCGCGGGAGATGGCGCTCGACCGCGCGGAGGAGCGCGTCGGCGTGCAGGAAGGCGCCCATTCCGCCCGCGAGGACGAGTGCGGCGATTCCGAGCGTGGCGGCGGTGTCGAGCCCGGCGATCGCCCGCGGAAGCCACCCGAGGCACAGCAGGCCGACGACGACGATCGAGGCGATGCCGAGCAGCCGCTCGAGCACGATCGACGAAGCGACCTGCGCCCCGGCGCCGAGCGACCGCGTCGTCGCGATGCCCTTGTAGAGGTCGGCGCTGAGCGCGCTCGGAACGAAGAACGCGACGAAGGCGCCGCTCGTCGCGGTGCGGAACAGCGCGCCGAAGGGCGCGCGAAGGCCGAGGCCCGCGAGCAGGAGCTGCCACTTGTAGACCGCGAGCGCCTGGTCGATCGCGTAGAGGACGACTGCGGCCGCGAGCCACGGCGCCGAGGCGCGGCGCGCGAGCGCGACGATCTCGCCGGCGTCCACGTACCGCGAGAGGGCCCAGAAGACCGCGGCGGCGAGGGCGATGCGCAGCCAGGACGATCGGAGCCATGCGAGCCTTCCGGGCGGCATCGGCCCCCGACGCTACCCCGCCGGGGCCCGTGGCGCCCTGAACTGTGAAGGGACCGGCCGCCCGCCGGTGGTACACTGGAGCGCCGTAACGCGCCCGGACGGTGCGCGGAGAGCCGCACCCCGGCGCCCCGGCATCCCGCGCCGCGACGAGAGGCTGCTTGGAACAGCGCACCACGCTCTCCGTGATCGTGCCGCTCTACGACGAGCAGGAGAGCGTTCCCGTCCTCGTCGACGAGATTCGCACGGCGCTCCGCGATCACGGAACCTGGGAGCTGCTGCTGGTCGACGACGGGAGCACGGATCGCACGGCGGAGATCGCCGCCGTGCTCTCGGCGGCCGACCCGCGCGTGCGGCTGCTGCGCATGGCCCGCAACTACGGGCAGACCAAGGCGATGCGAGCCGGCTTCGACGCCGCGCGCGGGGACGTGGTCGTGAGCCTCGACGGCGACCTGCAGAACGACCCGGCCGAGATCCCGCGCATGGTGGCGAAGCTCGACGAGGGCTACGACCTCGTCGCGGGCCATCGGCGCAACCGGCAGGACGACTTCGTGACGCGCAGGCTTCCGTCCGTCGTCGCGAACGTGCTGATCCGCGCGGTGACCGGCGTCCCGATCCGCGACAACGGCTGCTCGCTCAAGGCCTACCGGCGAACGACGCTCGAGCGCATGCACCTCTATTCGGACCTGCACCGCTTCCTGCCGGCGCTCGCCGCCGCGACCGCGGGGGCGAGGATCGCCGAGCTCGAGGTCAATCATCGCCCGCGCCGCTTCGGCGCCAGCAAGTACGGCGCCTCGCGGATCCTCAAGATCCTCGCGGACCTGCTCACGATCACGATGATCTCGTGGTTTCGCGAGCGGCCCTTCCTGCTCTTCGGAGGAGGCGCGCTCGCCTCCGCTTCGATCGGCATGCTCTTCGTGGCCCGGTCGGTCGCGCTCGCGGCGTCGGGCTCGTTCGACGCGGCGCGCGCCTGGGTGTATCCGGCGGCCGGCCTGCTGATGCTCCTGCTCGCGTGCTTTCTCGCGATGCTGGGCCTTCTCGCCGAGCTCGCGCTGCGGATGGCGCGCGAGAGCGAGGGCGAGCTGCTTCCGCTCTGGACGGAGCGAACGCCGTGACGTGCGCAGCCGGCGCCGCCGCTTCCGAGGCGACGCTCCTCGTCTCGGTGATCGTCCCGGTCGTCGAGCGCCCCGAGCCGCTCGCCGAGCTCTATGCCGAGTTCTCGAAGCCGCTCGTCGAGATGGGAGTCGACTTCGAGTTCGTCTTCGTGGCGCACCCCTGGTTCCGCGCGCTCACGCAGCCGCTCGAGCGCCTCGCCGCGTCGGGCTCGCCGGTCCGGCTCATCGAGTCGGGCTACAGCGTCGGCGAGACCAAGCTGCTGCTGATCGGCGCCGCCGCGTGCCGCGGCCGCATCCTCGTGACGCTCCCCGCGTACCGGCAGGTCGAGGCGGCGGTGCTGCCGGCGCTCGTGCGGCGCGTCGAGAAGGGAGCGGACCTCGCGGTCGCCTGGCGCTTCCCGCGCGTCGACGCGCCGATCAATCGGCTGCAGAACCGCGTCCTCCACGCGCTCATCGGGTCGCTCTCGGACGGGCGCATCCACGACGTCGCGTGCGGCGTTCGCGCGATGCGCGCCGAGTTCCTGCGCGAGATGCCGCTCTACGGAGACTTCGTGCGCTTCCTGCCGCTGCTCGCGCATCGCGAAGGCTACGTCGTCGAGCAGGTTCAGACGCCGGTTCATCCGCGCGCGATGGGCGCCCGCGTCTATTCGCCCGGTGTCTACCTGCGCCGGCTGATCGACGTGATGGGGCTCCTGTTCCTGCTGCGCTTCACCGAGAAGCCGCTCCGCCTGTTCGGCCTCGTCGGCGCGCTGGTTGCGATGGCGGGCGCCGCGATCCTCGCGGTCATCTTCGTGCAGCGCCTCGCGGGGCAGGGCGCCGCCGACCGGCCGCTCCTGCTGCTCGGCGTGCTGCTCGCAACGCTCGGCGTGCAGGCGATCGCCCTCGGCCTGATCGGCGAGATGATCGTGCACCTCAACGCGCCCCGCCGGAGGGGCTACCGGCTGCGCGCGCCGGGGCCGCGGGGCGGCGAGACGCCGTGAAGCCTTCGCTGCCGCGCGCCGCGTGGCTCGAGGCCGCCCTCCTCGCGCTCTTCGCGGCCGCGTGGCGGCTGCCGGGAATGGTGCAGGAGTGGGCCGGCGACGAGCTCTATCAGGCGCTCGCCGCGCGCCAGTATCTCGTCGACGGGACGCTCTCGATCGCGGGCGGCGAGCCCTACGAGCGCGGCCGCGCGCTCACGCTGCTCGTCGCGGCGCTCTACCGAACGCTCGGCGAGTCGGCGCTGGTCGCGCGCCTTCCCGCACTCGTGTGCGGCAGCCTCGCGGTCGCACTGCTGTTCCTCTGGCTGCGCGCGTACGGAGAGCGCCTCGCGGCCTGGGTCGCTGCCGTTCTCTTCGCGATCGACCCGCAGAGCGTCCAGCACTCGCAGATGCTCCGCTTCTACACGCCGCAGCTCCTCCTGTTCCTGTCCGGCGCCGTGTGCGTCGACGCGGTCGCCGGACGCCGGCGCGGCCCCCTGCCGACCTGCGCGCTCGGGCTCGCCGCGCTCGCGAGCCTGTACGCGGCCTACCAGATGCAGATGGTGACGGCGATCGGAATCGCCGGGCTGGGCGTGTTCGCCGCCGTCGCGGCCGGGCCCGACCTCGCGGCGAATGCGCGTGCGGGATGGCCCGGGCGCGTGCTCCTGCTCGGCGTCTTCGCCGGCTGCGCCGTCGCGGCCGCCGCACTCGCCCGCAGCGGCTTCTTCGGCGACGTTGCTCACTTCACGAGCTACGTCGATTTCTGGGCCCGCGAATGGGAGAAGGATCACGGCTATTACGCGGGCAAGCTGCTCGACGCGTGGCCCGGGCTCTGGGCGGGCTTCGCCGTGGCGGCGCTGCTCGCCGCGTCGCGCCAGCTCCGGCCGGCGCTGCTCTCGCTGTCGGTCTTCGGAACGGCGTTCGCCGTGCAGTCGCTCCTGCCCTGGAAGGCGCAGCGCTACCTCTTCTACGCGATGCCGTTCTTCTTCGCCGTGATCGGCCTCGCCATCGCGCGCGTGGCGGGTCCGCTCGCCGAGCTCGTCGGAGCTCTGCTCGACCGGAGCGCGGCGCTGCGCGAGCGGCCGGGCCTCTCGCGCGCGCTGCGCGACGCCGTTCTCGCGGGAGTCGTCGGCTTCGCGGCGCTCTCGCATCCCGCGCTGATCCGCTCGGCGCGGGGCCTGCTGCTCGATCCGACGCTGCGGCACCCCGGACAGGGGGACATCTCGCTGTCGTGGAGCCGCGCCGCCGCGGTGCTCCGGCCGCTCGCCGAGGAGGCCGGCACCGTCGTCGCGACCGACGACCTCAAGGCGCTCTACTACCTCGGCCGGCTCGACTACGTCCTCGACCGCGACCACCTCTACGAGGACCGGACAGCCGAGCTCGGACCGCGGCCCGAGTTCTCGATCGACACGAAGATCGATCGCCCGATGGTGAGCGAGCCGAGCTCGATCGCGCGCATCATGGCGTGCAGCGAGACCGGCCTCGTCGTCGCGCAGCAGTTCGCGCTCGACACGCCGTACTTCGTTCCCAAGCAGACGCGCGCGTTCCTCCTCGAGCACGGCGAGCCCGTCGCCCTTGCGCCCGAGTGGGGGCTGGTCGCCTTGCGCTGGCGCACGCCGCGCGAGCGCCTCGCACGCGACTGCCCTCCGAAGGCCGATCCGGACCGCCTCGAAACCGGCGCGGCGCAGGAGGCGCCGTGACGCAGCCCGACGCGATGCCGGAGCGACCGATGGTCGCGGCCGACGCGCACGTCCACATCCACGACTGCCATCCGCTCGGCCCGATGCTGAGTCGCGCGTTCGAGAGCCTCTCGGCCGCGGCGCGCGCGGCCGGCGGCGCCGCCGGCGCTCGTGCCGTGCTGCTGCTGAGCGAAGCCGAGCCCGACGACGCCTTCTCGAAGCTCGCGAACGCGGCGGCCTCCGCGTCGGGGCAGGACGGCCTCGCGACGGCCGGAGCGTGGCGATTCGCGCCGACCGCCGAGCCGGGCGCGGTCGTGGCTCGATCCGGCGGGCGCGAGCTCTCGATCGTCGCCGGCCGCCAGGTCGCGTGCGCCGAGGACCTCGAGGTTCTCACACTCTGCTGCGCCGGCCGCATTCCGGACGGCCTCGCGATCGACGAGACGCTCGCACGCGCTCGCGCGCTCGGCGCGGTCGCGGTCGTTCCGTGGGGGCCGGGCAAGTGGCTCGGCGCTCGCGGGCGGCTGCTCTCGCGCCTCATCGACGCGGCGCCGCCGGGCGGGCTCTTCCTCGGCGACGAGAGCAGCCGGCCGCTGCTCTGGGGAGAGCCGAGGCACTTCGCCGCCGCGCGGCGCCGCGGCCTCGCGATCCTTCCCGGGACCGACCCGCTGCCCTTCCCGCACGAGGCGACGCGCGCGGGGAGCTTCGGCTTCACGACACGGATGGCGTTCGATCCCGAGCGCCCGGCGGCGAGCCTCGTCGCGCACCTGCGCGACGGCGCGGCCGAGATCCGTCCGTTCGGACGGCTCGAGCGCCCGCTGCGCTTCGTTCGCAACCAGATCGCGATGCAGATCCGCAAGCGGCGCAGAAAGCGCACGGCGTAGGGCCGGGCGATGTGCGGAATCTGCGGGATCGGAAGCCGTGGCGAGGAGCCCGACGCGAGCCTCGTTCGCCGCATGTGTCGCAGTATCGTGTATCGCGGACCGGACGGCGAGGGCGTTCTCACGCGGCCGGGCATCGGCCTCGGCATGCGCCGCCTCGCGGTGATCGACCTCGAGACCGGCCGGCAGCCGATGGCGAACGAGACCGGGAGCGTGCAGGTCGTCTTCAACGGCGAGATCTACAATTTCCGCGAGCTGCGCGACTCGCTCTCGGCGAAGGGACATCGCTTCGCGACACGCAGCGACACCGAAGTGATTCCGCACCTCTACGAGGAGCACGGGCTCGACTTCCTGCGGCACCTCAACGGCATGTTCGCGATCGCGCTCTGGGACGACGAAGCGAAGCGGCTCGTACTCGCCCGCGACCGCGTCGGGATCAAGCCGCTCTTCTGGTCGGTTCGCGACCGGACGCTCTACTTCGGCTCGGAGGTGAAGTGCATCCTCGCTGCCGGCGGGAGCACGCGCGAAATCGACCTCGCCGGCCTCGACCAGCTCCTCACCTTCGAGTACACGGCGAGCCCGGCGACGCTGCTTCGCGACGTCCGCAAGCTCGCTCCCGGCGGCTGGCTCGTCTGGGAGCGGGGGAAGGCGACGCTCGGGCGCTTCTGGACGCTCGCCGATTCGGCGCAGCCGCGGCCGGGCGACGGCCTCCGCAGCGAGTCGGAATGGGCGGAGGATCTGCGTGCGACGCTCGGCGCGGCCGTCGTGCGGCAGATGGTGAGCGACGTTCCGCTCGGTGCGTTCCTCTCCGGCGGGATCGACTCGTCGATCCTCGTGAGCGCGATGAGCCGCGCGAGCACGCGGCCCGTGAAGACCTTCTCGATCGGGTTTCGCAACCAGAGCTACGACGAGCTTCCCTTCGCGCGTGCGGTCGCGGCGCACTGCCGGACCGAACACCACGAGGAGGTCCTCGACCCCGGTGCTCTCGACCTCGTCGCCGACGTGATCGAGCACATGGACCAGCCGATCGGAGACTTCTCGGTGTTCCCGACGCTGCTCGTCTCGCGCGTCGCGCGG
>JAYRMX010000396.1:0-12351 GCA_041912475.1 Myxococcota bacterium | reverse complement strand
GCACGCGCGGCGCAGGCGCGCGCCGACCTCGACGTCGCGCGCAACCGCATGAGCGCCGCGCGCGCCGCGGTCGCGACGGCCGAAGCCGAAGGGCGCGCGGTCGACGCCGAGCTCGACCGCGCGCGCCGCGAGGCGGCACGGATCGCAGCGCTCTTCGAGCGCGGCGCGGCGAGCCGGCAGGCGCTCGACGCCGCGAGCGCGCTGCGCGACGCGGCCGCGGCGCGCCGGATCGCCCTCGCCAGCAAGGCCGACGCGGAGCGCGCCGCGCTCGGCAGCGACGCTCCCGTGAGGCAGGCGCAGGCGCTGCTCGCGGCGGCCGAGCTCGCGCTCTCGTACACGACGCTGCGCGCGCCCGTCGACGGCGTCGTCGGCCGCAAGAACGTCGAGCCGGGCGGCTTCGTGAGCGCGGGCCAGCCGCTGCTCGCGATCGCGGCCGACGGCGGCACCTGGGTCGTCGCGAACTTCAAGGAGACGCAGATCGGCACCATGCAACCGGGCGCGAAGGCCGACGTGCGGATCGACGCCTACCCCGGCGCCGTGTGGAAGGGCCACGTCGACTCGCTCGCGCCGGCCACCGGCGCGACGTTCGCGCTGCTCCCGCCCGACAACGCGACGGGAAACTTCACGAAGGTCGTGCAGCGCGTTCCGGTGAAGATCGTCCTCGACGAGGTCGTTCGCGAGGCGGGGTCCGGTGCGCCCGCGCCCGGCGCGCTACCGGTCGGCCTCTCGGCCGAGGTGCAGGTGGATGCCCGCTGAGACGCCCGCCGACGACGAACGCTTCGGCCTTCGCCGCCTCGCGATCGTCTTCGCCGTGATGCTCGCGACGCTGCTCGAGATCGTCGACTCGAGCATCGTCAACGTCGCGCTTCCCGACATGATGGGAAACCTCGGAGCGACGCTCGACGAGATCGGCTGGGTCATCACCGGCTACATCCTCTCGAACGTGATCGTCGTGCCGATGACGAGCTGGTTCGCGACGCGGTTCGGCCGCAAGCGGTACTTCGTCTCGTCGATCCTCTTCTTCACCGCCGCGTCGGTCGCGTGCGGCTTCGCGACGTCGCTGCCGCAGCTCGTCGTCTTCCGCATCCTGCAGGGCCTCGGCGGCGGCGCGCTGCTCGCGACCTCGCAGGCGATCATGGTCGAGAGCTTCCCGGCGTCGCAGATCGGGATGGCGCAGGCGCTGTTCGGCGTCGGCGTGATGATCGGGCCGAGCCTCGGCCCGACACTCGGCGGCTGGATCACCGACCACTACACGTGGCGCTGGATCTTCTTCATCAATCTCCCGCTCGGCCTGCTCGCTGCGTTCATGTGCATCGTCGCGCTCGTCGACCCGGAGCACATGAAGGCGCGCCGGGCGCCGTCGATCGACTGGGCGGGGATCGCGCTGCTCGTCGTCGGCGTGGGCTCGCTGCAGTGGGTGCTCGAGCGCGGGCACCGCCTCGACTGGTTCGAGAGCCGCGAGATCACGGTCTTCGCGGTCCTCGCCGTCGCGGGCGCGATCCTCTTCGTGTGGCGCGAGCTCACGGCCGCGCATCCGGTCGTCGATCTGCGCGTGCTGCGGCACCGCTCGCTCATGGTCGGCTGCACCTACGGAACGCTCCTCGGCCTCGGGCTCTACGGCAGCGTCTTCCTGTTCCCGGTCTACACGCAGTCGCTGCTGCGCTTCACGGCGTGGCAGTCGGGCCTCGCCGCGCTGCCGTCGAGCATCGCGACGGCGTTCATGATGGGGTTCGCCGGGCGCCTCTCGCGAAGCCGCGGGCCGCGCCCGGTCTTCCTCTTCGGAGCGTGCGTGTTCATGCTCGGCGTTTGGGGAATGACGGGCTGGACGCTGGAGAGCGGGTGGGACGACCTGTTCTGGCCGCAGGTCGCGCGCGGAATCGGCCTCGGCGCGATGTTCGTCCCGCTCTCGGTCGCGACCCTCGGCGGGCTGCCGATGGCGGCGGTTCCGCAGGGGGCGGGGCTCTACAGCCTGTTCCGCCAGCTCGGCGGGAGCGCCGGCGTTGCGCTGCTCGCGACGATCCTCGAGCAGCGGACGGCCGTGCACCGCGTGCAGCTCGCCGACCACGTGAGCCTGCTCGAGCCCGAGACGTGGACGCGCGTCTCGACGCTCACGGCGGGCTTCGCGCAGCGCGGGCTCGACCTCGTAACGGCGAAGTCGGCGGCGCTGCTCGCGCTCAGCGGGACGCTGAAGGCGCAGGCGTCGATGCTCGCTTTCTCGGACTGCTACCGCTTCGTGCTGCTGCTCTTCGCGGTGTGCACGCCGCTCGCGTTCCTGCTGCGCCGGCCGACGCTCTTTCGCCCGCCCGCCTGACGCTCGCCGGGCCCGCGTTCGCTGCCGGGCGCTCGCGCGGCCGGCGCCCTGCCGCCTACTCGGCCCCGGACGACGTGCCCGCCGGCGGCACCGTCGCCTCGACGCTCACCTCGACGGCGTTCCGGACCGAGAGCGGATTCCAGCTCTCGGGAGACCCGACGCCGAAGTCGCGCCGGTCGATCGTCACCGAGCCGGCGATGCGCCGCGCGGCGCGGTCTTCGATGCGGAAGCTCATCGGGAAGGACTTCGTCTTCCCGTGCAGGTCGAGCGTCACGTCGGCGGTGAACGCGTCCGGCCCGTCGAGCCGGAATCTCGACAGCGTCACCTTCGCGACCGGGAAGGTCGCGACGTCGAAGAAGTCGGCCGTCCGCAGGTGCTCGTCGCGGCGGTCGATGCCCGTCGCGAGGCTCGTCACCACGACCTCGAGCTCGATGCGGCTGTTCTCGGGCTTCTCCTCGTCGACGACCGCCCGGACGATCCGCCAGTCGCGGAACTCGCCGTCGGCGGTCGTGATCAGATTGCCGGCCCGGAAGCGGATCGCTCCCGGCGGTGCGGCGAAGGCCGCGGCGGGGACCGCCGCGGCGACGAGGAGCGCGAGCGCCGCGCGGCGTGCCCGCCCGTGCGATCGCTCCATCAGTAGCCCCACGGACCCCACGGTCCCCACATGCTCCAGTTCATGGCTGCGTCTTCGTTCATCTCGGCCGCCATGAGCTGCTCGTCCGCGTACTCCTTGCGGAGCTTGAGCTGTTCGTAGCGCTGGTACGCGGCCTCGTTGCCGACGTAGAGGCACTGGCAGACGGTCGGGTCGGCGACGACCCAGTACGGCGCGCCGTCGCGCTGCGTCTGGAGCAGCACGCGCGGCTCGAGGGTCTTGAGCTGCTGGAGCTTCTCGGGCGTGTTCGCCGGGCGCACCTGGAAGCCCGCCGCGGCGAGCATGCCGTCCATTTCGCGCGCCTGCTGCGCGGCGCACGCACCGAGCCCGCACGCGAGCCCGAGCGCCATCACCCCCTGGCCGAGCCGGCCGATCATCGTTCGCATTGGCCCCCCTTCGCGACGGCGAAGACGCCGGAGCCGTCACGGCTCGCGGAGCGCCGCGTCCGCCGCAGTATACGGGCGGGTCGCGGACCGGCCATTGCGGCGTACCATGGGCGCGGGGGCGCAGCGGAGGCCGAAGGAGCGGCGATGAGCGAGACGAAGGCTGCGCGCGTACGCCTCCGGCTCGTCGTTCGCGGCCGCGTGCAGGGCGTGTGGTTCCGCGGCTGGACGCGGGAGCAGGCGCGGGCCCTCGGGGTCGAAGGCTTCGCGCGGAACCTCCACGACGGCTCGGTCGAGGTGGTCGTGCAGGGGCCGCGCGAGGCAGCCGAGGCGCTCGTCGAGGCGTGCCGCAAGGGGCCCGCGTCGGCCCGCGTCGACGCCGTCAACTCCGTCGAAGAGGCGCCTGGAGACGACCTCGCCGGGTTCCGCGTCCTGTGACGGCCGGCCGCGACGCATGGGTCGCCGAGCTCGCGGCGGTGAGCGAGTCGATCCGGGCGGTGACGTCGAGCCTCGAGCTCGCGGAAGTGCTCCGGCTCGTGCTCGGCCGGATCAAGACGCTCACCGAGGCCGAAGCGCTCTCGCTCCTGCTCCACGACGCTGCGCGCGGCGAGCTCGTCTTCGCGGCGACCGAGACGCTGCGCGAGCGCACCTTCGCCGGCCTGCGCGGCGAGGCCGCGGGAGGCCTCACCGGGCTCGTTGCGCGCACGGGCCGCAGCGCCCGGATGAACGATCCGGCCGAGGCGCGCGCATTCGGGATCGACCCGCGCGAGATCGCGCACGCGACGCGCAACCTGCTCGCCGTTCCTCTCCATCGCGACGGCTGCGTGATCGGCGCGCTCGAGCTCGTCGACCGCTACGACGGCGCGCCGTTCACGGCCGAGGACGAGGCGTGCGTCGCGGCGCTCGCCGACGCGCTCGGCGCGCGCCGCGCCCCGGAGGATCTCGCAGCGGACGTTCACGCGCTGCGCGCGTTCTTCGAAGAGGTGGCGGCCGCCGTTCCGAGCGAGGACGCGACGCTCGTGCTGCACGGGCCGGGCGGACGCGAGCTCCTGCTCGGCGCTTCGCGGCGGCTCGAATCGGGGATCGTCGACGGCCTGCGCATGCGCCTCGACCAGGGGATCGCCGGCTGGGTCGCGACGCACAGGGTGCCGGTCCGCCTCGACGACGTGCGGTCCGATCCGCGCTACTACCCCGAGATCGAGCGCCTCACGGGCTTCGCGCCGCGCACCATGCTGTGCGTTCCGCTCGTGATGAAGGGCAGGCTCCTCGGCGTGATCCAGTGCCTCAACAAGATGGGAGGCGGCGGGTTCACCGACGAGGAGCTGCGCACGGTGCAGACGCTCGCCGATCACGCCGCGATCGCGCTCGAGAACGCGAGGCTCTACCGCGCGGCGCGGCTGGCTGCGCTCACCGACGACCTCACGGGGCTCTGGAACACCCGTCACTTCAACGAGCTGCTGCCCGCGATGCTCGCGCGCGGCGCGCCGCTCTCGCTCGTCGTCCTCGACCTCGACAACTTCAAGGCGGTGGTCGACGCGCACGGCCATCTCGTCGGAAGCCGCACCATCGGTCAGGTCGGTCGGAGGATCGCGGCGCTCATGCGGCCGGGCGACGTTGCGGCCCGGTTCGGCGGAGACGAGTTCGTCGCGATCCTGCCCGACACGAAGGCCGACGACGCGCTCGCGGTCGCCGAGCGCCTGCGCGCCGCGATCGAGCAGATGGACGTCCTCGAGGGAACGGCGATCGACGTCTCGCGCGTCACCGCGAGCATCGGCGTTGCGAGCTTTCCCGATCACGCGCGAACGGCGGAGGGCCTTTTCCAGGCGGCCGACCGCGCGATGTACGCCGCGAAGGCGCGGCGCAAGAACGTCGTGGTGCTCGCGTCGGCCTCCGACGCGCCGGCGGGAGGTGGCTGATGCGCGCGGTCGTGATGCGGGGCAAGAAGCTCGTGGTCGACACCGTTCCGGATCCGGTGCCGGGGCCCGGAGAGGCGCTGGTGCGGACGCTCGCCTGCGGAATCTGCGGGTCGGACCTCCACGCGCTCGAGCACGCCGAGAAGATGTCGGCGGCCGCGCGCGAGGCGGGAGCGCCGTTCGCGCTCGACACCAATCGCGATCTCGTGATGGGGCACGAGTTCTGCGTCGAGGTCGTCGACTTCGGCCCGGGGACGACGAGCCGCCTCGCGCCCGGCGACCGCGCGGTCTCGATGCCGATGCTGCTGCGCCCGCCTCGCATCGAGCCGATCGGCTACTCGAACGACTTTCCCGGCGGATACGGCGAGCTGATGGTGCTCGGCGCGGGCTTGCTGCTCCCGGTGCCGAACGGCCTCGCGACCGAGCACGCGGCGCTCACCGAGCCGATGGCCGTCGGGCTGCACGCGGTCGAGATGGCGAAGCTCCAGAAGGCCGACGTCGCGCTCGTGGTCGGCTGCGGCCCGGTCGGCCTCGCCGTGATCGCGGCGCTTCGCCTCGCGGGCGCCGAGCCGATCGTCGCGTCCGACTTCTCGGCCGTGCGGCGGCGCCTCGCGGCGACGATGGGCGCGCACGTCGTGAACGACCCCGCCGAGACGCCGGCGATCGATGCGTTCCGGCAGGCCGCCGGCCTTCGTCCCGCCGTGATCTTCGAGTGCGTCGGCGTTCCGGGGCTCATCGACCGGCTGATGAAGGATGCGCCGCGCGCGGCGCGCATCGTGGTGGCCGGCGTGTGCATGGAGGACGACCGCATCCGTCCGATGATCGCGATCAACAAGGAGCTCTCGCTCCAGTTCGTGCTCGGCTACGCGCCGCACGAGTTCGCCGGCACGCTGAATGCGATCGCCGACGGCCGCATCGACGTGGCGCCGCTCGTCACCGACCGCATCGGACTCGGCGAGGTGCCGGCGGCCTTCGAGCGGCTTCGCAGCCCCGGCGATCAGGCCAAGATCCTCGTCGAGCCCGGGAGGCGCTGATCTGCCCGAGCTGCCCGAGGTCGAGACCACCCGCGAGCGCATCCGTCCGGTCCTCATCGGCCGGCGCATCGCGGGCGTTCGCACGACCGGGCCGAGCTATTTCTTCCTGACTCCGCCCGAGCGTCTGCGGCGGCAGCTCGTCGGGCGCACCGCGCTCGAGCTGACTCGCATCGGCAAGTATCTCGTCGCGCCGCTCGACGACGCGAGCCGGCTCGTCCTGCACCTCGGAATGACGGGGCAGCTCTTCGCCGAGGGAGCGACGAGCGTTCGGCTGCTCTCGGCGGCCGCGCGCGCGTCGCTGCGGCCGGACGAGCAGCGCGCATTCTCGCCCGACGCGCACACGCATCTTCGGATCGACTTCGACGACGGCGGGCCGTCCGTTCTGTTCCGCGACGTCCGCAAGTTCGGCAAGGTGCTCCTGCTCGCGCCGGGCGAGAAGACGCCGCGCCTCGACCGACTCGGCGTCGATGCGCTGCACGCGAGCGGAGCGGAGCTCTTCGCGGCGGCGCGAAGGCGCCGCGCCGCGATCAAGACCCTCCTGCTCGACCAGTCCGTGATCGCCGGCGCGGGGAACATCTACGCCGACGAAGCGCTCTTTCTCTCGGGCCTGCGCCCGGCGCGATCGGCTCGGCGCCTCTCGCGACGGCAGTGCGACGGGCTCGCCGAGGCGCTGCGGCAGGTGCTCCGCCGTTCGATCGAGACCGGAGGATCGAGCATCAGCGACTTCGTCGCGCCCGACGGGAGCGACGGCCACTATCAGGACGAGCGCCGCGTCTACGCCCGCGCGGGCGAGCCGTGCTCGCGCTGCGGCTCGCGCATTCGTCGCATCGTGATCGGACAGCGCAGCGCGCACTTCTGCCCGCGCTGCCAGGCGTAGCGCGCGTGCTCTCGCAGCGTGAGCTCGCGCGCGCGGCGCGGCTGCTGTGCGCGCGGCTCGCGGGCGGGCATCTCGATCGCATCGTGCAGCGCGACGCTGCGACGCTCGAGCTCACGCTCTCGGGCCCCCCTTCGGCGCCGGGCGGCCGCGCGCGCTGCCATCTCGTGCTCTCGGCCGATCCGCGGCATGCGCGCGCCAGCGAAGCCGACCGCTTCGATCCCGCGCCCGCCGCGCCGCTCGCCTTCGCGCAGCTCGTACGCGCGCACGCGGGGCGCGCTCGGGTGACGGGCATCGCGGCAACGCCCGGCGAGCGACAGCTCGAGATCGCGCTCGGGTCCGGCGAGGGCTCGCGGCGCCTCGTGCTCCAGATCCTCGGGCCACGCAGCAACGTGTACCTGCTCGGCGCCGGCGGCGAGATTCTCGGCGCGCTCCGGCCGCTCGCCGAGACGCGGCGCGACCTCGCTGCCGGCGCGCAGCTCACGCTGCCCGCGACGGCGCCGCCCGCTCCCGGCGCCGATCGCTTCGGGCGCGCCGCCGACGAAGACTTCCTGCGCGAGGTCGAGGCGCACTATGCGGCCGCCGGGCGCGAGGCCCGTGCCGAGGCTCTCGCGCGCCGCATCTCCCGCGCGCTCACGCGCGAGCGGCAGCGCCTCTCGCGCCGCGAGGCGAGCGTGCGCCGCGACCTCGCGAAGGAGCGTCCGGCCGAAGCGCTGCGCCGCGAGGGCGAGCTGCTGAAGGGCGCGCTGCGGGGCATCGCGCCGGGCGCCGAGCAGGTGCGGCTTCGCGACTGGGAGACCGGGCAGGAGGTCGTGATCCCGCTCGATCCGGGCCTCTCGGCCGCGCGCAACCTCGAGAAGCGATTCGCCGCGTATCAGCGCGCGCGGCGCCGCGAGGAGGCCGCCGCGGAGCAGCTCGCGGCGGTGGAGGCCGCGCGCGGACCACTCGGCGGCCTCGACGCGGCGTTCGACGCGATCGCGTCCGCAGGCGAGCCCGATCCCGATGCGCTGGCGTCCCTCGCCGCACGCCCCGAGATGGCGCGCCTTCTCACGCGGCATCCGGTCGCGGGCAAAGCGCGGTCTCCGGCCGCGCATCGCCCGCCCCGCGCGAAGCCGGGCGTCTCCGTGCCCGCGCGCCTTCGCCCCGCTCGCTACCGAACGAGCGACGGGCTCGAGATCTGGGTCGGCCGCAGCGCCGAGGCCAACGACCATCTCACGACGCGGCTCGCGCGCGGGACGGATCTCTTCTTTCACGTCGAAGGGAGCCCCGGGAGCCACGTCGTCCTGCGGATGGCCGGCCGCAAGGACGCGCCGCAGGAGTCGCTGCTCGAAGCGGCGGAGATCGCCGTTCACTTCTCGAAGCAGCGCCACGCAGCGCGGGCCACGCTCCACGTCGCGCCGATCAAGGACGTGCGAAAGCCCGCGGGCGCGCGGCCCGGCCTCGTCCACGTGCTGCGCGGCCGGACGCTCGCTCTGCGACGGGACGCCTCACGCCTCGCGCGCGTTCTCGACGCTCGCATCGACGATCCCGGGTGATTCGGCTGGACGCCGCGCGCTGGGTGCTAGCCTGTTCGGACACACACCGCTGGTTCCAACCGCTCGCGCGCCTCGCGCCCCGGATCTGCGCATGCGCGAGCGTGACACTTGATTGCAGGATCGGAGGACCCGCATGAGAGCTCGCACCGCGCCGATCGCTTCGACCCTCGCCGCGGGCATTCTTGCCGCGCTCGCGCCGCTCGCTGCGGCAGGCGCGCCGACCGCCGAAGAGCTGCAGAAGAGGGCGGTGGGAATCTTCCGACCGCTGCCGAAGGAGATGGCGAGCCCCGACAATCCGGTGACGGATACGAAGATCACGCTCGGGCGCATGCTCTACTACGACCCGCGCCTCTCGAAGAGCCAGACGCTCTCGTGCAACTCGTGCCACCTCCTCGACAAGGCGGGCGTCGACAACCAGCCGACCTCCGAGGGCCACAGGAAGCAGCGCGGCGACCGGAACGCGCCGACGGTCTACAACGCGGCGCTCCACATCGCGCAGTTCTGGGACGGGCGCGCGAAGGACGTCGAGGAGCAGGCGAAGGGCCCCGTGCTGAACCCCGTCGAGATGGCGATGCCGAGCGAGGCCGCAGTCGTCGCCGTGCTGCGCTCGATTCCCGGCTACGCGCCGCTCTTCGCTGCGGCGTTCCCCGGCGAGAAGGACCCCGTCACCTACGACAACATGGCGCGCGCGATCGGAGCCTTCGAGCGCCGGCTCGTGACGCCGTCGGCTTTCGACCGATTCCTCGAAGGCGACGCGAAGGCGCTGACGCCTCAGCAGCTCGCCGGCCTCGACACCTTCATGAGCGTGGGCTGCATCACCTGCCACAACGGCGTCGGCGTGGGCGGCGGCCTCTACCAGAAGATCGGCGTCGTCCACGAGTACCCGACGCAGGACATCGGCCGCGCGAAGATCACGAAGAACGACGCCGACAGGTTCTTCTTCAAGGTTCCGTCGCTCCGCAACGTCGTGCTGACCGGGCCTTACTTCCACGACGGCAAGGTGACGACCGTCGAGGAGGCCGTGAAGCTCATGGGCTGGGACCAGCTCGGCAAGGAGCTGACGCCCGAGCAGGTGAAGTCGATCGTCGCGTTCCTCGGCAGCCTCACCGGCCGTCCCGACGCCGCCTACATCGCGAAGCCGAAGCTCCCGCCGAGCGGCAAGGACACGCCGAAGCCGGATCCGAGCTGAGACGCGCCACGGCTGGGGGCCGAGATGATTCTGCAAACCCTACCACCGGGCTCCGCCCGATCTGTGTAGACCACGGTGACCGCGAGCCCCTGTGCCAAGCCGACGGCAATGACTCGCGCTTCTCCGTAGTCCCGGCGCTGTTCTTCCCGCTCGAGCGTGCGGCCTCGAACACGAGCGTCGCGGCGGCGCTGCGGGTCGTGTCCCGCTTCTGGTGGAAAAGTGATCGGGCGCTTCTTCCGGAAGAGGCTGATTGGATAGCATGTGGCTCTCTCAGGCCGCCTTTCCCGGGGTGATCGTGCTCGCGAGCACGACACGCACGAGATGGGGCGCATCGATCTTGCGCAGCATGATCTGCCCGCTGGCCACGAGGCCGTAGAGCAGCACCATCGCGGCGTCCTCGGTCGGGAGCGAGCCCTGCGTCTTGACGCGTCGGCGGAACTCCTCGTTGAGCCGCTCGATCGCGTTGGTCGTGCGCAGGCACTTGCGCTGCTCCGCCGGGAAGGCGAAGAAGCTGAGCAGCTCGTCGCCGGCCTCTTCGAGGCTCGCCACCACGCCGGAGCAGGGCTTCTTCCACCTGCGCACGAAGGCCGCATAGGCCTTGCGTGCTTCGGCCAGCGAAGCGGCGTGGACGATGCGGTGGTAGTCCTCCTTGATCGCCGCGAGCGCGTGCGCCGGCGCCTTGCGTTCGAGGTTGCGCAGCTTGTGGACCACGCAGCGCTGCACCGGCGTCTTCGGCCAGACCTCGCCCAGCGCTCCGCGCAGGCCCGGGTTGCCGTCGACGATGCACAGCTTCGGCGCCCGCAGCCCGCGCGCCGTGAGCTGCGCGAGCAGCCCGTGCCAGGCCTCGCGCGACTCGCTCGTGCACAGCTCCATCGCGATCAGCTGCTTCGTGCCGTCGGCCAGCACGCCGAGCGCCACCAGCACCGGGACGCTCACCACCCGCTGGCCCATGCGCACACGCAGGGCGATCGCATCGAGGTACAGGTACGCCAGCTCGATCCCGCCGAGGTCGCGCTGCTGCCACGCATCGAGCTCGTGCCGCAGCGTCGCCACGACCCGCGACACGGCGCTCCTGGACAGCGGGGCGGCCTTGAGCAGCGGCGCCAGCGCTCCGCGGATCCGCCGCGTGTTGCCGCCCGAGAGGTACACGGCCGCGATCGCAGCGTTGATCTCCGGCATGCGTCGCCCGTAGCGCGGCACGAGCCGGGACCTCCACTCGCGCACCCCGCCCCCGGGCTCGACAATCCGCGCACGCGGCACCTCGAGCTCGACCGGGCCTGTCGGCCCCGTCAGCGTGCGAAGCCGCGTCCCGTGGCGGTAGCCCTGCCGCTGCTCCGCGTCGATTCGCTCGTACCGGCGGCCCAGCGCCGCCTCCAGCTCCTCGGCGACCGCCTGCTCGATCGCCCCCCGGATCCGCACGTGGATCAGCTCGCCCAGCGTCGTCTCCCCACCCTCAACAGCCCCAACTTTCCTGGTACGCTTGCCCATGGCGCATTCCTCCCACCGCCCGGACAGGCGGTGACTCGGTGGTTGTTTCTCCACCGGAAGAATGCGCGTTTCTCATTTTCCACATGACTCGGGACACGACCGCTCCCGGTACGCCACCGCCGGCCCTCCTCTGAGGACCGCACGATGGCCGGTCTCGGCCTCGGAACCCTGCCCACCCCGCCACCCGGGGGTGGGTCATGATCGTGAGAAAACCCTCACCATCCCTGGGTCATGTTCGTGGGAATACCGCCCGCTGCCTGGGTCATGATCGCGAGAAATGACAGGCCCGGTCTTCATGGATCGAACCGTAGACCGCCCCCTTGACTTTCGGTTTTTATTCGCATAGTATCTCCGTCGAACGCTCACCTCACCCCGAACCTCACCCCAAGGAAGCTCACCCCAAGATGTAGGCGGCGCTTCCCGGGCCGCCGTCCGAGGCCGAGCGTGGAGACAGCGCAGACGCGCGAGTGGCGAGCGGGTGCGGGCGGCGCCGCGATCGAGGCGGTGCCGCTCGGAGGCGGCGCTCTTCGTGTGCGGGCGAGAAGCGACGCCGCGCCCGGCAGCGAGGCCGCCGTGCTCCTCACGGCGGCCGAGACCGAGCGGCGGCTTCGCGAGCTCGCGGCGGCGGGGCGGCCCGTGCGGCGGGCGCTCGCCGCCGTCGCGGCGCGGCTCGTCACGACGCGCGCCTACGAGCCGCTGTGCTACGCGCGCCTCGGTGACTACGCCCGCGAGCGGGCCGGGCTCTCGGCGCGGCAGCTCCGCGACCTCGCGCACGTGCACGCGGCGCTCGTCGCACTGCCGCGGCTCGACCGGGCGCTCGTCGCCGGCGAGCTGCCGTGGAGCAAGGTGCGGCTCGTGGTGCGCGTGGCGTCGGAGGCGGACGTCGAGGCGTGGATCGCGCGCGCCCGCGCGCTTCCCATCCGGCTGCTCGAGCAGGAGGTGAGGCTCCACGCGGAGCGGGTCCGCGCCGCG
>JAYRMX010000395.1:0-18899 GCA_041912475.1 Myxococcota bacterium | reverse complement strand
CCAGGAAGCTTCGCTGCGCTCCGAGGAGATCTTCCAGGACGCCGACGCGCAGGTGCGCGAGGCCGAGCGGCTCGCACGGTCGATGGACGAGATCGCGAAGACGGCGAGCGCGCACGCCGAGGCGGTCGACGACGTGGCGCGCCTCGCGGGTCGTCAGAGGGACGGGACCGACGGCGTCGCCGCCGCGTCGGAAGCGCTCGCCGCGCTCGCGACGGAGCTGCGCGGCGTGCTCGGACGTTTCCGGACCGGGCTCGAGCCGCGGGAGGTCCGGCGGCCGTGAACGCCGACGCGGAGCGGGCGCTGGCCTTCGAGGTGGGGGGCGTCGCGTTCGCGCTGGCGCTCGCGGACGTGCGCGAGGTGGCGGAGCTCGGCGAGCTGCACGCCGTGCCGACGTTGCCGCGCGAGATCGTCGGCGTCGCGAACCATCACGGTGACGCGCTGCCCGTCGTCGCTCCGTCGGCGCTGCTCGAGGTCGGCGCTGCCGCAGCGGCGCGCGAGGTCCTCGTGATCGGCGGCAGCGGCGACGAACCGCCGCGAATGGGCCTTCCCGTCGATCGCGTGCTCGGCCTTGCGCGCGCCCCGCGCAGCCGGCGCGATCCGAACGGCGTCGCTCCCGAGCGCACGACCCTCGACGGGCGCATGCTGCTCGTGCTCGATGCCGCGCGGCTGCTCGAGCGCGCCGAGAGCGCGATCGCCCGCGCCCGGCGCCGGACCTGACGCGGGAGGCAGGGCACGGCGTGGATCCGGCTCGCTACCGCGCGCTCTTCGTCGAGGAGGCGACCGAGCATCTCGGCGAGATGCGGCGCGCCCTGCTCGAGCTCGAGAAGGACCCGTCCGCCTCCGCAGCGCTCGAGGTCTGCTTTCGCATGGCGCATTCGATCAAGGGCATGGCGGCCGCGATGCGCCTGCCGCCGATCACCGCCCGCGCCCACGCGCTCGAAGAGATTCTCGAGAGAGCGCGCGGGGACGGGCGAGTCGACCCGGTCGAAGCGCTCCCCGACCTGTTCTCCGGCGTCGCGGAGATCGAGCGTCTCGTGTCTGCGAAGGGCGACACCGAGTCGCCCGCGCCGGCTTCGCGAGCGGGGCCGCCCGCGCAGAGCGCCGCGCGCCTCGTGCAGGCGTTTCGCCCGCCGGCCTCGCTCCGCGTACGCGCCGAGACGCTCGACCGTCTGCTCGCCGGCGTCGGAGAGGTTGTGCTCGCTTCGAGCCGGCTTCGCGCGGCCGCGGCCGGCGCCGAGCCGTCCGATCCGTTGCGGATCGCCTCGGGGCTCGACCGCATGGACCGCGTTCTCGGCGACCTCGAGCGCCGGGCGCTCGAGCTGCGCACCGCGCCGCTGCTTCGCGTCACCGAGGCGCTCCCGGGCCTCGCACGCGACCTCGGCATCGCGCTCGGCAAGCGCGTCTCGCTCGAGCTCGGCGGCGTGTCGCTCGCGCTCGACCGCTCGATCCTCGACCGGCTCGGCGACCCGCTTCTCCACCTCGTTCGAAACGCCATCGCACACGGCATCGAAACCCCGGCCGAACGCAGGCTGCGCGGCAAGCCCGAGACCGGGTCGATCCGCGTCGAGGCGCGCCGCGAGAACGACGCCATCGAGATCGCCGTCATCGACGACGGCGCAGGGCTCGACGTCGCGACCCTGCGCCGCAAGGCCGTCGCCGCCGGCCTCGTCCCTGCGGACCTCGCCGACGACCTGCCGCCGGGCGAGATCGCGCGGCTCGCCTTCCACCCCGGCCTCAGCACGGCCGCCGCCGTCTCGGAGATCGCCGGGCGCGGCGTCGGCCTCGACGCGGTGCGGACCGCGATCGGCTCGCTCGGCGGCCGCGTCGACCTGCTCTCGGAGCCGGGCCGCGGGACGACCGCGCTCGTTCGCGTTCCGCTCTCCGCCGCCGTCCAGCGGGTGATCCTCGTCGGTGTCGGAGACGAGGCCGTCGGCGTCCCGATCGGGCGCGTCGATCGCATCGACGAGGTCGACGCGGGCGCGATCGAGCACGCGGGAAGCGACGCGTTCGTCCCGATCGATGGCCTTCCGCTCCCGCTCTTCGACCTCGCTTCACTGCTGTCGATCACGCCCGCGCCGCCACGGCCGCGCGTCCTCGTGCTGCTCGCAGAGGTCCGCGGCCAGCGCATCGCCCTCCGGTTCGACCGCCTGCTCGGGCAGCAGGAGGCCTTCGTGAAGCCCGTCCCGACTCTCCTCGCCGGGCTCGGCGTTCTTTGCGGGCTCACCTTCGCCCCCGACGGCCGGCCGGTGTTCCTGATCGATCCGGCGCGGCTCCTGTAGCGCCCGCGCGGCGTGCGCCCCGGCGCCCGCATGGCCGCGCACGCGGACCTCGGTCATGCTCGGGGCCCGGCGAGATCGATCCGCCGTGCGAGGGAGACGACATGACCCGGCCGGACTACGACGTCATCGTGATCGGCAGCGGCCCCGGCGGCGCGTCCAGCGCGACGCTGCTCCAGAAGCGCGGCTTTCGCGTGCTGCTCGTCGAGAAGAACGCTCTGCTCGGCGGCAAGATGGCGAGCGTCGAGAAGGACGGCTGGGCGTACGATCTCTTCCCGCACGGCCAGGTCCCGATGCGCGGGCCGGCGTTCGAGCCCATCTTCCGCGAGCTCGGCGTCGCCGACGAGTTTCGCCCGGCGCTCGCTCCCGACGATCCCCGCGACATCATCAAGATCTGCTACCGCAGCCGCGGATCGTCCGAATACCGCATGGTCGCGCAGAAGCAGGCGATGGCCGACCCGTCGCCGTTCTTCCGGCTCTGGAACCTCGGCGAGGCCGACCAGGCGAAGGTCGTCCGCTTCATGGCCGAGCTGGCGACGATGCCGGACGAGAAGCTCGATGCGCTCGACGACGTCAGCATGCACGAGTACCTGGCCGACAAGGACGTCCCGTACGCGCTCTACAGCTACCTCGCCTTTCACGCCAACGCGTCGCTCGCGGAGCCGATCGACCTCGTCGCCGCGTCCGAGCAGATCCGCATCATGAAGCAGATCATGCTCCAGGGCGGCGGCGGCCAGTACAAGGGCGGCTTCGGCGCGCTCACGAAGGTGATGATCCGCGAGTTCGAGAAGAACGGCGGCGAGGTACTCCGCAGCACGAAGGTCGATCGGATCCTCGTCGAAGACGGCATCGCGGCCGGTGTCGCGACGCGCCGCGGGATCTTCCGGGCGCCGGTCGTCGTGAGCAGCGCCGGGCTCCAGCCGACGGTGCTGAAGCTCGTCGGAGACGAGCACCTCGACCGCAGCTACGTGAGCTACGTGAAGAGCCTCGCTCCGGGCTGGGGCTTCACGAGCATCCGCTACTTCCTCGGAAAGCCCGTGATGGACGTCGCGATGTACGTCGCGTACGCCGACGACAGCTGGTGGGACATGGAGCGCTTCGGTCGGGTGAAGGAGGGAAAGATCCCGGACGAGGTGATCCTGTTCATGTGTAACCACTCGTTCTACGACGAAGCCGCGGCGCCGCCGGGCAAGCAGATCCTCGTCTCGGGGACGATCTGCTCGCCGAATCCGGAAGCCGCCGAGATCGAAGGGCTCTGGAAGCGCATGGACGAGCAGATGGTGCGCTTCTTCCCCGAGATCTGGAGCGCGACCGAGCGGCGCGAGTACGCGGGGCCGAAGGAGATCAGCGACCTGACGCGCGACAGCGTGCTGCCGGGCCAGGGAGGCGAGTGCGTCGGGCTCGGACAGGTCGTCGGACAGTGCGGCAAGAAGAAGCCGAGCTCGGTGTCGCCGATCCCCGGCCTGTTCTACGCCGGTGCGGACGCCGGAGCGGCGGGGATGGGGACGCACCAGTCGGCGCTCTCGGGCATCGAGGTGGCACGCCTCGCCGGGCATTACCTCAACAAGCGACGCAAAGCGCGGTAGGGGCCTGCGACCGCCGCCGCGGCCGCGCGGTGGCGGTGCGGCGAGCGCGATCGCGGTCAGTCGAGCGCGCAGGCCCCCGGGCCGCGCGGGTCGCCGCACGATCCGCAGCCGCCGGCGATCGGTGCGCCGCACGGCGTCGGCGCAGGCGCAGCGGCGCGGCCGACGGCGAAGACCGAGAGCCTGCGCTCCACGCGCTTCGACGCGCACTTCGGGCACGGCGGCGCCGGGCTCGTGCTCGACGGCACGAGGTCTTCGAAGTCGTGGGAGCACTTGCTGCAGACGTACTCGTAGATCGGCACCGCATCCTCCGTACGCGCGAGAGGGAAGCGACCCGCCGCGACGGTGTCAATGCGCGGCGGCGATGCGCCGCAGCGGGCGGAGCGCCGCGATCCGCTCGCCTCGCTAGTCCGCGGTGCGCTTCTCGGTCTGGTCGTCGTACGCCTGGAACGCCTTGCCGACGGCCTCGCCGCTGCGGCGCGTGAGCGGACGGCCGCTCGCGTCGGCGGCCTCGCGCCTCGCGCCGGCGAACAGGCCGCCGAAGGCCGTGTCGGTGCCTTCCGTGTAGACCGTGAGCCCGACCCAGATTCCCACGACGATCAGCAGGATGCCGAAGATCTTGCCCATGCGAGAGCCTCCTTCCCGCCTCGCGAGCGAATCGGCCGAACGGCGGCGTCACCTGAGCGGCCGGGCGGCCCGCCTGCGTGCGCGGCGAGGCGGCGCCCACGGGCGCGCGGCCGGCTCGTGGGGCTGCGCCGCGCCGCCGCGCGGTTCGCTTCGGGCGCCTACAGCGTGGCGAGCATCCGCGCGAACAGGCGGCGCAGCGCGAGCGTGAGCGCGACCACGGCGAGCAGCTCGAAGCTGCCGCGCCACACGTCGACGCCGTGCGCTGAAGCCGCGAAGGCGGCGCGGACGGGAATCGAGACCAGCGCGAAGATGCACGCCGTGAGCGCGCCCGAGGCGAGGACCGCGCCGAATCCCGGCTCGTCCCGTGCGTCGGCGGGCGTCGGAACGTCGCCGAGCGCGCCCGCGTCGCCGAGCGCGCCCGCGTCGGCGGAGCGCTGCGGCTCGGCGGAGCCGGCGTGCGGCGCTCGCTGCGCCGGCGGGTTCGCGGAGGTCTCGGCGAGCGGCGGGACGCGCTCCTCTCGCGGCGCAAAGGCGTCGCCCGACTCTTTGCCGAGCTCGAGGCTGCGCCGGAACACGGGAGCCGGCGCGCTCTCGGCGTCCACGGCTCCTTCCGTCGTGCTCTCCGCCTGCGCGTCGACCTCGAGCTGGCGGAACCTTCGCCTAAACACGCCCGCCGCTCCGCGGTCCGCGCGGCGGCGCCGGGCGCGGGCGCACGAGCGGAAGGGCAGGGCCGGCCGCAGCGCGGCGCGGCGCGTCGGCGGGCCGCGCGCGGCTCGACGCCCACGCGCGCATTCGCTCGATCTCCTCGGCCGAGGTGACCGAGAGCGGTGTCGTCTCGGCGATCGCGCGCGCGAGGTCTTCGGTCGAGAGCGCGTGCCCGAGATCGAAGGCCGCGTACAGGCCCTCGACGACGCAGTGCTCGATCTCCGCGCCGGAGAAGCCCGCGCACTTCTCGGCGAGCGCCGCGAGGTCGAAGGCGGCCGGATCGCGGCCACGGCGCTTCAAATGGATCGCGAGGATCTCGGCGCGCGCGTCGGCGTCGGGAAGGTCGACGAAGAACACCTCGTCGAAGCGCCCGCGGCGCAGCAGCTCGGGCGGGAGGCTGTCGATGCGGTTCGCCGTCGCGACGACGAAGACGCCGGCCGTCTGCTCCGACATCCACGTGAGCAGCGAGCCGAAGACGCGCTGTGCGGTCCCGCCGTCCATCTCGCCCGACCGTCCAGTGCCGCCCGCGAGTCCCTTCTCGATCTCGTCGATCCAGAGCACGGCGGGCGCGACGCCCTCGGCGACGCGCAGCGCGCGGCGCATGTTCTCCTCGGAGCTGCCGAGCAGGCCCGAGAAGACGCGGCCGAGATCGAGGTGCAGGAGCGGGAGCCGCCACGCGTTCGCGACGCCCTTCGCCGGGAGGCTCTTGCCGCATCCCGGAGCGCCGAGCAGCAGCGCGCCGCGCGCGGGCGGCAGGCCGAACTCGCGCGCGCCGGCGTCGAGCGCCTTGCCGCGGCGCCGCAGCCAGTCCTTGAGCCGTACCAGGCCGCCGACGTCCGCGAGGGTCGCGTCGGCGGGATGGAAGTCGAGCATGCCGGACTTGCGGATCGACTGGCACTTCTCGGCGAGCACGAGCGCGACGTCGACGCCGCGCAGCGCGCCATCGGTGACGGCGGCGCGCGCGAAGGCATTCTCGGCTTCGGCGAGCGTGAGGCCCTGCGCCGCGCGGACCAGCGCCTCGGCGTCGTCGCGTCCGATCTGCACGCGCTTCGGATCGCCGTCGTGGAGCTGCTCGCACAGCGAGCGCAGCAGTGCGCGCAGCTCGGCGGGCTCCGGAAGGGGAAGATCGAGAACGGTGACGTCCTTCTCGAGCTCGGGTGGAAGCGTGAGGCGCGGCGCCGAGATCACGATGCTGCGGTGCGTGTCCTGGAGCACGTTCGCGAGATCGCGCAGCCGGCGCACCACGAGCGGATCCTCGAAGAACGCGTGCAGGTCGCGCAGCAGGAAGAGCCCGGCGCCGTCCTGGACGCGAATGCGGTCGAGCACCTCGGCGGGCGTCGCCGGCCGGGGCGCCTCGGCCGCGCGCGGCCCGTGCGCGGCCGTGAGCCCCCGCGCCGCGGTCCACGACCAGAGCGGCTTTCCCTGCCTGCGCGAGAGCTCGGCGAGCAGGCTCTCGAGCCTCGCCTCCTCGTGGGTCACGACGTAGAGCACGGGATACCGGGCGCGGATCAGCAGATCCATTTGCTCGCTGAAGCGCGCGGCGGCACCGGTCGTCATGGGCCTCTTTTCGGCCGGACCCGGCGGCAGGTGAATCCCCTCGCGGGCGGTCCGTCGCGGCGGTCCGGACGGGCGGCGGGAGGCCGGCGCGTGAGGGATACTGCCTCGTCGTGAGGGGAGGCCGGTGGACCGCGAGCGTCTGCGCGACCTGATGGCGCGGGTTCGCGCCGGCGAGATCGGCGCGGACGACGCTCTCGAGGCCCTCGCTCGCATGCCGTTCGTCGATCTCGGCCATGCGCGCGTCGACACGCACCGCGCGCTGCGCGCGGGTCTTCCGGAGGTGGTGTACGCCCCCGGAAAGCGCTCCGAGCAGATCGTCGAGATCGCCCGTGCGCTGGCGGCGGAGGGGCAGTCCGTGCTCGCGACGCGCGTCGAGGCCGACGTGGCGGTGGCGCTGCTCCGCTCGATGCCGCACGGGGCCTACGACGAGGACGCGCGCCTTTTCTGGGTCGGTCCAGCCGACGTCCCGGTGACCGGCAAGGGCGTGATCGCGGTGGTTTCGGCCGGGACGGCCGACCGCCCCGTCGCCGCCGAAGCCGCAGGCGTCGCGCGCCGCTTCGGCAATCGCGTCGACCTCATCGAGGACGTGGGCGTGGCCGGCGTTCACCGCCTGCTGGCCGCCGGCGATCGTCTTCGCGCCGCGCGCGTCCTCATCGTCGTCGCCGGGATGGAAGGCGCGCTGCCCTCGGTCGTGGGCGGCCTCGTCGACAAGCCGGTGATCGCGGTGCCGACGAGCGTCGGCTACGGCGCGTCGTTCGGAGGGATCGCTGCGCTGCTCGGCATGCTGACGAGCTGTGCGTCGAACGTGACGGTCGTGAACATCGACAATGGGTTCGGGGCCGCGCATGTCGCGACGCTCATCAACCGCCTCTAGCGGGGGCGGTGCGCGCGCGCGGCGGGCTGCCGCCCTTCGCGGGCCGGGCCCGGGCGCACGCGTGCTGCACCTCGATGCCTTCTCCGGGATCGCCGGCAACATGTTCCTCGGCGCGCTGCTCGACCTCGGCCTCTCGCGCCGCGACCTCGAGCGCGATCTGCGCGGGCTCGGTGTCGACTTCCGGCTGAAGGTCGAAACCGTGCGGCGGGGCGCGCTCGGGGCGACGTACGTCGACGTGATCGTTCCCGGCGGCGCGCGAGAACGCGGTGCGGGGCGATCCGGCGCGCGGGGTGGCGGCGAGCGCGCCCCGCGGCACGCCGTGCACGGCCGCGGCGGCGCCGCGCACGCGCACGGACACGAGGCCGGCGCGCGCCCGCGCGCCGGGGCCGACCACGGCCGGCCGTATCGCGAGATTCGCCGCACGCTCGCCGCCGCGGCACTCGAGCCGCCGGTCCGCGCGCGGGCGCTCGCGATCTTCGAGGCGCTCGCGACCGCCGAGGCGCGCGTCCATCGCGTTCCCGTCGAGGACGTTCACTTCCACGAGGTCGGCGCGGTCGACGCGATCGTGGACGTCGCGGGCGCTGCGATCGGCCTGCACCGTCTCGGCATCGCGCGCGTCACCTGCTCGCCGGTCGCGCTCGGGCACGGGAGCGTCGAAACCTCGCACGGCAGGCTCCCGCTTCCGGCGCCGGCCGCGCTCGAGCTGCTCGAGGGTGCCCCGGTGACGCCGGCGCACGTGCCGTGGGAGACGGTGACGCCGACCGGCGCCGCGATCCTGCGCACCGTGGTCGACGAATACCGGTCGATGCCGGCGCTCACGATCGAAGCGATCGGCCACGGCGCGGGCAACGACCGGCCGGGGCCGATGCCGAACGTGCTGCGCGCGGTGCTCGGCCGCACGGCCGTTCTCGGCGCCGACCGCGTCGCCGTGCTCGAGACGAACCTCGACGACCTCGTCCCCGAGCACTTCGACTTCCTGATGGAGCGCCTCTACGAAGCCGGCGCGCTCGACGTGTCGCTGCACCACGTCCAGACGAAGAAGAACCGCCCCGGCTTCGCCGTCCGCGTGATCGCGCGGCCGCCGGACCGCCTCGCGGTCGGGCGCGCGCTGCTCGCGGAGTCGACTGCGCTCGGCGTTCGCATCGCGGAGATGGATCGCCTCGTGCTGCCGCGCGAAGCGCTGAAAGTCCGAACCGAGTTCGGGACGATCCGCGTCAAGGTGTCGCGCGACCCCGAGGGACGAGTCGACGTCTCGGCCGAATACGACGATTGCAAGCGCGCCGCGAAGGCGCAGGGCGCGAGGCTGCGCGACGTCGTCCGCGCGGCCGAGAGCGCCGCGCGAAAGGAGCTCGGCGATGAGCGAGTCTGACTTCCGCGTCGATCCCGCGCCGTTCTCGCTCGGGTCCGAGCGCGCCGTGGCGGCCGTTCTCTGCCTGCACGGCCTCACCGGAACCCCGTACGAGGTGCGGCCCCTCGCCGAGGCCTTCGCCGCGACGGGCCTGCGGGCGGTGGCCCCTGCGCTTCCCGGCCACGTCGAGACGCCCGAGGCGCTCGCGGCGGTGGGCGGCTGGGAGCAGTGGGCGGATGCGGCCCGCCGCGAGGCGCGCTCGCTGGCGGGCCAACACGCGAGAGTGTTTGCCGCGGGGCTCTCGATGGGCGGCCTGCTCTCGCTGCTGCTCGCGTCCGAACGCCTCGTCGACGCGGTCGTGGTCGTCGGCGTTCCGCTCCAGCTCGCGCCGCCGATCCCGTGGATCGTCCCGTTCGCGAAACGCTTCGTTCCGTATCTCGGCAAGGAAGGCGGCTCCGACATCCAGGACGACGCGGCCCGGGCGCGTCATCCGAGCTACGACCGTATGCCCCTGCACGCCGTCCACGAGCTCACGAAGCTGCAGCGCGTGGTGCGCGGGCGGCTGCGGCAGATCGAGGCGCCGATTCTCGTGGCGCACGGCGCGCTCGATCGGACGGCGGATCCCGCCGACGCCGACCGGATCTACGCGCGGGTCTCGTCGCGAGAGCGCGAGCGCCTGGTGCTCCCGGCGTCGGGTCACGTCGTCCCGGTCGATCGGGACGGCGCGGATCTCGCTCGGGAGGCGGCGAGGTTCCTCGCGCGTCGGACCCACCCCCTGCGTTGACAGCCCGGCGGGGCGCCTCCTACGCTGGTGACACCGAACCCGGGATGGGAGGAAAAATGGGCGAGCTTCCGAACGCAGTGGTGAAGCGACTCCTCGTGAAGCACGGGGGTGGCCTCCGCGTCTCCGGCGATGCGATCGAGAAGGCCGCCGGCGCGGCCGAGGATTACATCTCTCGGCTGGCGGCCGAGGCGCAGCGCGCCGCCGAGGCCGACAAGCGCAAGACGATCATGGACAGCGACATCGACAAGGCGCGCACGAGGCTCTCGGGCGGCTTCTGACGCAGCGCCGGGCCGATCAGGGCGCATCGCGGTCGAGCGACCGCAGGTAACGGATCAGCAGCGCTTCGCCGCCCTCCTCGAAGGCGACGAAGCGCAGGCCGAGGCCACGCCGCGCGGAGCCCGGCACGGTCCGCGCGTGCATCACCTCGGCGGCGACTCCGAGGCGAGCGGAGAGTTCGGGCAGCACGACGCTCCAGCGCCCGACGCTCTTCAGCTCGACCGGGCGCTCGGTCCAGACGAACATGCCGCCCCTTCCGATGTCCGACACGACGTCCGGGCGCGCCGCTCCGCTCTCGTTGGCGGCGAGGCGTGTCGGGTAGCGGCGGAAGCGCCTGCGGCGCGGACTGCGCGCGAGCGACGCGAGGCCGGCGGCGATCCTCTCGGCCGCGACGGGCCGAACGAGATATCCGGCTGCGCCCGCGCGCCGGGCCTCCTCGCGACGTTCGGGACGCTCCTCGGCGTCGACGAGCACGACCGGAACCTCCTCGACGCCCGGAGCGAGGCGGAGCTCGGGGATGAGCTCGATGCCTTCGAAGCGGCCGAGCTCGGTCTCGGCGAGGACGACGTCGGGCGACGCCCGGTCGAATGCGCGGAGCGCGTCGCGCTCGGTCCGCGCGAGGAGCGGCGCGTAGCCGCGCAGCCGCAGCGATTCGTGCAGCGCGCGGTCCGTGAACAGCGTGGGCCCGACGAGGAGGATGCGCGGGCCACTCACGTCGAGCGGCGCCGGACACGATCCGGTGTCGGACGCCGCGGAGCGCTCGCGTGCGATCCGCGCGTCGAAACGTGCGAGCTCTTCGAGCCGCGTCGAGACGGCGAGCTCGACGTCGAGACCCGACGCCAGCGAAGGCGGCGGCCGGAAGACGCGGTCTTCCGCACGGCGAAGCCGCACGCCCGAGAGCGGGCCGCGGCCGGGAAGGATCACGCGGCCGGGCTCGAAGAGCCGGGCCGCCGCCTCGGCGTCGCCGACGCCGAGAGGGACCCGGAGCACCGGCGCGTCGCCATCCTCCGCACCGGGAGCGAGCCCCAGCTTCTCGATCCAGTTGCGCGTGCGAACGAGGTCGAGGATCCGCGCGCGCCACGCAGCGCGGATCCGGGCTTCGAACTCTTCGGCCGTCGCGCAGCCTCCGACGCGGATCAGCGGCAGATGGAAGAAGGGAAGGGGCCGAACGCACTTGATGCGGTCGCCGCCGACCGTCGCGAAGCCGACGCTCTCGAAACGCGCGCTGCCTCCGCCCGGCAGCTCGAAGCGCTCGGGGCCGAGCGGGAGCGTGACCGCCACGCCCCGGCCGTCGGGAAGCGGCCTCGCCGAGAGCCCGAGCGCCGATAGACGGCGCAGGAGGACCTCCTGCCGCCGGGCTTCCTCGGCGTCGCGCATGCTCTCCGGCCTCCCCGGGAAGGGGTGTGCTCCTCCCGTTTCGGCCGGCGCAGCGGAGCCTTGACGTGGCGTGGCGACGGGGCGCGGTCTCGCCTGCGGATCCGGGGTTTCCCCGAGGCGCCGCGCGCGTCTATGGGCGCCGGGGTCGCCACGGGCGGAGCCCGAGAACGAGCGCGAGCGAGACCGCGAGCAGCGCCCACTTGAGGTTCGACGCGAGCGCGCTCAGCGCGATGAGCGGCTGCGTGACGGCTCCGAGATCGGAGAGAAAGAGCAGGTGCAGGCAGTTCTCGACGAGATCGAAGGCGCCGGCGAGAAAGGGCAGCAGCAGCACGGCGTTCCAGCGTTCGGGCAGACCCTGCCGGTCGAGGCCGCGCGCGAGGAGCGCGGCGAAGAGCAGCGCGTACCAGACGGGATGAACGAAATCGGGGATGAAGTGCCGGTAGTACTGCGGCATCACTCCCTCGCGTTGCCACTCGCCGACGATCGCGAGAAAGGTTTCCTTCGAGAACGTCGTCTGGGCGCGCAGCACGCGCGCAGGGCCTACGTCACGAAGGATCGCGCCGATGCTCGCCTGCGAGGCGACGAAGAGGACGGCGGAAACGACGAGAAAGCGCGTGCTGCACAGCTTCCGGCGGAGGGCGTCGAGGCTCACGGGTGCGGCTCCTTTCGGGTGCGCCGCGCCGGCGACTGCGCGCCGATGCGGCGGACGGCCGGGAGGATGCTATCCCGTGTCGGGACGTCTCGAGGAGGATCCCGATGCGCCGCGCCCGTCTCCTGGTTGCTGCTCTTGCGTCGATCGTCGCGGCGGCCGCCGGGCTGCCCGCCGTCGCCGAGACGGCGGGCGTCGCGGCGGCGGTTCGCGGCGAGGTGACCCTCGCTCGCGCGTCGGCGAGCCCGCGAGCGGTCGTCGGCGGAGAGGACATCCTCATGCAGGACGCGCTTCGCAGCGGTCCGCGATCGGGCATGCAGCTCCTGCTCCTCGACGAGACCGTCTTCACGATCGGTCCGGAGAGCGAGCTCGTCGTCGACCAGTTCGTCTACGACCCCGCGAGTGGCGCCGGCCGCGTCGGCGCCACGGTGGCGAAGGGGGTCTTCCGTTTCATCACCGGGAAGATCGCGAAGCACAATCCGAGCGACATGAACGTCGCGCTCCCGTCCGGCAACATCGGCGTGCGCGGGACGATCGTCGCCGGTCGCGTCGACGCGGCCGCGCGTTCTGCGCTCGTCATCCTCCTCGGCGATGGCCGTGCGCCGGGATCGCCGGAGCCGGCCGCGATCGAAGTGTGCAACGCCGGGTCGTGCGAGCGCGTCGCGAACCCCGGGTTCGGCGTCACGATCGGCGGGCCGAGCGAATCGCCGAGCGCACCCTTCCGCGTCGCGACGGAGGAGATCGACGCCATCCTGAAGGCGCTCTCGGACCCGCAGGGGCTCGGGACCGCCGCGTCCGGCACGCTCGATCAGAAGTCGCTGCCCGCGACCGACGGCGAGAGCGCCCGCGAGATCCGGCGCGGCCTGCAGGGCCTCGACACGCTCGACACCCTCTCCGACCGCGCCGCGCAGGATGCGCGAACGCCGGAGATTCCCGAGCCGCAGGTGGCGCCCAGTCCGCCTCCGCCGTCGCCTCCTCCCCCGTCGCCACCGAGCAGCTACTGATCCCAAGTCTCGTGAACGCAGTCCCGCTCACGCTTCGATGCGGAAGACCTCGAGCGAGCGCACCTGCGCGTCGCCGTCGGAGAGCAGCTCGATCCCCGTGCTCGCCGCATGGGGGAAGACGAGATCGCTGATCACCGTGCGTCCGCCGTCGGCGAAGACCTCGACCGAGCCGGTGTCGACGAAGATCCGCAGCGCGACTTCGTCTCGCGCCTGCGCGGCCCGTGCGCGGTGAACGCCGGGGAACGCCGGCGAGAAGCCCGTCGCCCCCGAGCGCGTGCGATCGACGAAGATCTCCGAGCGCGCCGCGTCGAAGCCGACGAGCGTGCGCTCGGACCCCGCGCTGCGTACCGCGATCGCGCACGTCGACGCGCGACCCGGCGCGAGGACCGCGCCAATCTCGAGCGAATCGCCGCCGCCCATCGCAGCGAGATCGCGGTTCGCGGCCTCGAGGTCGACGTTCGCGCGGCGCAGCAGCGTGCGCCGCAGCCGCGCGAGCTCCGCGATCGGCCGCTGCGCGAGCCGCAGGCCGTCGGGCGCTCGAGCGAGGCGCAGCTCGCGCGGGATCGAGAGCTGGCCCCGCCACGGAGAGGTCGGAACCGTGTTGGCGTAGTCCCAGTGGCTCATCCAGCCGATCCACACGCGGCGCCGGTTCGGCAGGCCGCTGAACGACTGCGCGGCGTAGAAGTCGCGGCCGCCATCGACGCGAAGGTCGCGCGGCGCATCGGGGTCCGGCACGAAGCGACTGCCATCGAAATCGCCGACGAAGTACCGGGCTGCGTCGGCTCGCTGGACGTCGACCTTCAGCACCCAGCGCTCGCCCCCGGGCTCTCCCTCGATCGGGAGCGCGAACAGGTCGGGACACTCCCACGGCCCGTCGTCCGGATCTCCCGGGCCGAAGCTGCCGGCGTGCGTCCAGTGCAGCAGGTCGCGCGAGACGTCGAAGCGCACCGCGCGCTGCGCGGCGAGGACGGTCGCCATCACCCAGCGCCCGGTCGGCGCGTGCCAGAAGACCTTCGGGTCGCGGAAGTCGCGCTCTCCGATCGCGAGGACGGGATTGCCGGGGTGGCGCACGAACGTGCGACCGCGGTCGTTGCTGTATGCGAGGCACTGCGTCTGCTCCGATGATCCGTGTTCGGTGTAGAGCAGCACCAGCGGCGGCTCGCCGCCCGCGCCGAGCCCGCTCGTGTTGTGCCAGTCGACGACCGCGCTGCCCGAGAACGCCATCGCGCCGTCGCGTTCCGCGAGCGCGACGGGCAGGTGCTCCCAGTGCAGCAGGTCGCGGCTCACCGCATGGCCCCAGCTCATGTGCCCCCACGTGTCGCCGAAGGGGTTGTGCTGGTAGAAGAGGTGAAACTCGCCCGCGTGGAAGACGAGGCCGTTCGGATCGTTCAGGAAGTGTCGCGGCGGCGTGAAGTGGTAGATCGGGCGCTGCACGGCGTGCTCCGGAGAACGGGCGGCGTCGCATGCGCCGCTGCGCATGGAGAGTGTCGAATCGACGTTCCGAGCTCGACGACGCGACGGAGCGCTCCTTCCTCGAGGGGAGCACATCGGAAGGAACGCCCCGGCTTCCGAACCCAGGCACGTTCGGAATCGAGAGATCGAAAATCGGAAAGAACGTCCCCGCCATCAAAGCGGCGGGTAGTCGAACTTCACCTGCAGCGCTGCGAGCTCGCGGTCGCGCCGCGCGCGGTCGTCGGGGCCGACGAACTGGATGAGGCCGGCCTCCTCGAGCTCCTTCACGACGGCCGGGTCGCGCGGGAACGAGCTGCCGAAATGATTGAGGTGGTAGAGCTGCTCGAATGGAAGGCGCGGCCGCTGGCCCGAGCGGTAGACGTCCTCGGCCGGGTAGCCGACCGTCTGCAGCACGAGCACGCGCGCCTGCGGCGGGAGGCCGAGCGCCTTCGGCAGCTTCTCGAGCAGCTTGCTGCCGAGAAGGCACGTCCCGAGGCCCTCTTCGAACGCGACGAGCGTCGCCTGCGCGATGCCCTGCCCGCAGTCCATCTCCGACATCCCCGGCGCCTTCAGCACGGCCGTGAGGTTCTCGAAGAAGGGGATGATCGTCTTCTCGAGCTTCGCCTTCGTCTCCGCGTAGTCGACGCCCATCGCGCGCGCGTCGACGATCTCGCGCAGCCGCTGCGGCTGCTCGTCGACGGCCTGCGCGTCGAGGAACCAGACGATGATCACCGGCGCGACCTTCACCTGGAAGTTTCCGATGAAGGCGTCGATCGAGTCCATCACCTCGGCGGGAGCGGTCGCGCGCTCGACCACGACGGCGCGAAGCGTCTGCACGTTCCCCCAGTGCGACGCGCGCCGCGCGGCCTCGAGCATCTTCTGGATCTTCGTTCGCTCGACGGGGCGCGTGGGGTCGAGGTAGCGGACCGAACGCCGGAGGCCGATCGCCTGCTTGAGCTCCATCGGGGTTCCTTTCGCGTGGACGCGCGGCGAGGCTACTGCGCGCGGGGCGGGCCCGGAAGAGCGCAGCGCACGCCGGCTCGCGGCGAGGCCCCGGGCCTCGCCGCGCGAGACCCGGCGGCATTCGGCGCCTGGCCCGTCCGAGGCTGCGGAACCCTGGAAGATTTCCCCCCCGAGTTCCGATGGGTGACGTAGGATCGTGCCGAGAGCGGCTCATTCTCGGAGTCGCCATGGCACGCGACGGCTTTACAGCGGACGGCGGACGGCCGCATGGCCCGATGGGGTCGGGGGCAAGCCCGACCCTCGGCGGTGCGCTCGTCCTGCTCCTTGCGCTCGCAGCCTCGTCGCCCTGCCGCGCCGCCGATGCGGCGCCGCCGTTTGCTTGCGGGTCTCCGCCGACCGCGTGCTGGTTCTCCACCGCCGCCGGGGTGGAAGCGACCGGCGAGGAGCTGGCCCAGATTCGCCCGCCCGGATCTCCGCCCACGCTCTGGGCCGGAGGGGAGCACTTCCTCAGCAACATCTCCGAGCGCCCGAGCACCGGCTACTCCTTCGCCGGCGCCGGCAGCGGCTGCTGCGGCGCCCATAGCGCCGGCAGCGGCGCTGCGAGTGCGGCGCTGGGCCTGCTCACCGGCATCTCGGTCGCGCACGCCCAGATCCCCGCGAGCGTCGGCGCGGACTGGACCTTTGGGATCGTCGATGCCCGGACCCACACCCTCGGGAGCGCCGCCTGGGGCGACACGCTGACCATCGTCGATCGTTCCGGAGCGCACCCTCCCGGCACGCCCGTCGACCTCGCCATCACGCTCACCTGGAACGGGAGCCCCGCCGTCTCGGTCGACTGCGTCGCCGTCTATCCGTATGCCAACTGCGACGGGCCCGGAACGCGCGCTACGGGCGCGACGCAGTTCGCGGCCGCCGGGGCGAACGCTTCCTCCTACGCCAACACCCTGGGCGTCGGCCCGGCCGTTCGAGTGACCGCCGGCAGCGCTCTCGACGCAGCGTGCCCGGGGCCGCCCTGCACCCTTCCGCCGTCGCAGACGAGCGTCCTTCACACCACGGTCGGCGCGCGCGTGGCGGTCTCGGGCCAGATCATCGCCGATGCCGTCGCCGACACGCAGTGGAGCGTCACCCCCCGCGTCGACACCTCCGCCGTCGGCGTCGCCCGCACCTTCGTCGACACGCTCGACGACGACTTCTGCTACACGACATCGAGTGGTGTCACCTACTACACGCCGGGATCGCGCTCGGAGGGCGTGTGTACGACCAAGGCCGGCTGCTACGACACCGACGAGGACGGCGACGACGACAACGACGACGACGCCCTGTGCGATAGCTGGGAGACCCTCGGCATCGACGAGGACGGCGACGGAAACGTGGACTTCGACCTCCCGGCGCTCGGCGCCGACCCCAATCACAAGGACGTCTTCGTCGAGATCGACTTCATGGACTGCAGCCGGGGCGGCTGCGGCGGCGGGGATTCGCACGATCACCGGCCCGACGACCGCGGCCTCGCGGCGGTGATCGCGGCTTTCGACCGGGCGCCGGTTCCCAACCCGAATGCTGCCCATCCGACGGGGACGCCCGGCATCCATCTGCATCTGGTCGGGACCCGCGGCTACGTCGACGAGCAGCTCCCGCACGTGAGCGCGATCGCCTTCGATTCACGCGCGGCCGGGGCCGCCGACGACTTCGACGACTTGAAGAGCGGCGCCGGGGGGCCGTGCGAGGGGCACTTCGGGACCCCCGCCGAGCGTGGCGGCGCCGACTGCGCGAAACGGCTCAGCGCCAAGCGCCGGGCCTTCCACTACGCGATCTTCGGCCACGACGTCGCGGGCTTCGCTGGCATGAGCGGCGTGGCCGAGATTTTCGGCAACGATCTTCTCGTCTCGCTCGGAAGCTGGACGAGTGCCGACATGAGGCAGCAGGGCGGGAGCGCGAGCACGGCGGTCGCGCGGCGAAACGTCGAGGCCGCAACCTTCATGCACGAGCTCGGCCACAACCTCGGCCTTCGCCACGGCGGCAGCAACTTCGACAACTGCAAGCCGAACTATCTGAGCATCATGAGCTACACGCTCCAGACGCTCGCCCTCGACCCGAGCCGCCCCCTCGACTACTCGCGCGAGCGACTTCCCGACCTCGACGAGAACGCAGGCCTGTCCGAGCCGGCGGGTGTCGGGGGCGCGACGGCTCGGTTCGCCTGGTACGCCGTCGCCGACACCGGAGGGCCTTGCCTGACGGGCACGCCGGCCTGCGCGCCGCTGCCCCAGCACGCGAACGATCCGTTCGACTGGGACCAGGACGGCGGCTTTGCCGGCACGGGGATCACGGCCAAGGTGAACCGCATCGACGAGAAGGGCTGCGGCGCCGACGACGAGGGTGACGGCCTCCCGGACTCGTACCGGACGCTCACGGGAGCAGAAGACTGGAACAGCCTTCTCTACAACTTCCGCATGTCGTCCTCGTACGCCGACGGCGTCGCGCGCGTCGTGCTCCCGCGCGAAGCCACCATCGCCGAGCTCTCGGCGGGAGCCGACGAGATCGACTTCGACGGCGACGGCCTCGTGAACGCCGCCGACGACTGCCCGGCGAAGGCCGACCCGGCGCAGGCCGACTCCGACGGCGACGGCATCGGCGACGCCTGCGACGTGTGCCGCACGATCGCGAACCCCGACCAGAACGACGACGACGAGGACGGCCTCGGCAACCGCTGCGATCCCGACCTCAACCAGGACGGCGTCGTCAACTTCGCCGACCTCGCGATTCTGAAGAGCCGCTTCTTCACGACCGACCGCCTCGCCGACCTCACGGGCGACGGCCTCGTCAACTTCGCCGACCTCGCGGTGATGAAGTCCTTCTTCTTCGGCGCGCCCGGGCCCGGGGCGGCTGCGCCGTAGGGCGGCGCCGCTGCCTCGGTGAGAGCCTGCGACGCGCGTCGATCTCGCCTGGCCGAACGCGACCGGGCAGCCTTGCCGCGTCACTGCCCCACGCGGGTCGAAACGAGGCGGCGTTCACTCGATCGGCAGGGAGCGGAGACGAACGCTGTCGTCCTCGATGCTGACGATGACTCCCGATCCGAGCTCTTCCTCGAGCTGCGGGAGCGCGTTCCGGAGTCTCTCGTTGACGTTCTCGACGCGCGACGACGAAAGGCGCAGAGAGACGACGCTCGGCCCCGCTTTTCCTGAAAGCGCCACGAGCGCCGAGAAGTCCAGATCCTGCGTCAGGATGGTGCGCGCTTCACGCAACGCGAGGGCGATGATCTCTACGTCGGACGCGGTACACGGAAGCAGCGCATCGACCCGCAGGACATCATGGCCGAGAGACTGCAGAAATCGAATGGTCCGCGGTGCGACGTTCAGATCAGCAAGCAGCCTCACGCGACCGCGGAGGTCCTCTCGCTCGCCAGCCAGGCACCGAAACGGGCGGCCTG
>JAYRMX010000394.1:0-11365 GCA_041912475.1 Myxococcota bacterium | reverse complement strand
GGAGCGTAGCCGCATCGGCTCGCTGTCGCTCGCCGGCAGCGGCCTTCGCTCGCCTTCGGCGCGCTGCGCGGGCGCCGATCCGGAGCTTCGCCGCGCGCTACGACGGAAGGACGACGCCGCCCAGCGCGCGGGCGCCGCGCAGGAACTCGGCGGCTTCGAGCGGGCGGCCTCCGGCCCGCTGCAGGACGAGCGGGACGAGCCATCCCGATCCGGTCGCGATGCGGAGCTCGCGTCCGCCGGGATCGACGCGAACCGTTCCCGGGGCGCCGCCCGCCGCGCTCGCCTCTGCGCGCGCCGCGAGGATGCGGAGCGGCTCGCCCGCGAGCAGCGTGAACGCGCCCGGCCGCGGCGCGAAGGCCCGGATGCGCCGCGCCAGCCCCTCGGCGGAGCCCGCGAAGTCGAGCCGCGCGTCCTCGCGCTCGATCTTCGGTGCGAAGCTGGCGTGCGCCGCGTCCTGCGGCGTCCACTCGATCGTCCCGGCGGCGATCGCGTCGAGCGCGCAGGCGATCGCGCCCGCCGCGAGGCCGGCGAGGCGCGCCTCGAGGCTGCCGGCGTCTTCGCTCTCGCCGATCTGCATTCGGCGGACGAGCGCCACCGGGCCCGCGTCCATCTCCTTCTCGACGCGCATCACCGAGATCCCGGTCTCGCGATCTCCTTCGAGGATCGCGCGCGCGATCGGCGCGGCGCCGCGATGCCGCGGCAGCAGGCTCGCGTGCGCGTTCACGAGATAACCGAGGCGCGGCAGCTCGCGGATGGAGCGCGGCAGGAACTGTCCGAATGCGACGACGACGCCGAGGTCCGGATCGAGCGCGCGCAGCGCGCTCGCGACCTCGGGGTCGCCGACGCGCTCGGGGCGCAGGAGCGGGACGCCGGCCGCGATCGCGCGCTCCGCGACGGGCGACGGCGAGCGCTGGCGCCCGCGGCCGCGCGGCCGGTCGGGCTGCGAGACGACGGCGACCACGACGTGCGGCCCCGCGAGCAGCCGCTCGAGCGTGGGCACGGCGAACTCGGGCGTTCCGAAGAACACGACGCGAAGCGACCGGGCGGGGGAGGGTGCCGCCGTGCGGCCGGCCTGCGCGCTGCTCAGAGCTCGACCCGCGGGTCGTGCGCTCCTCGCTCCTCTTCCCGCTCGCGGCGCAGCTCCTTCTTGCGCTTGTTCACGTAGAGACTGCGCTTGAGCCTGCTGATGCGGTCGATGAAGAGGATCCCGTCGAGATGATCGACCTCGTGCTGGAAGCACACGGCCTGCAGCTCCTCGGCGTCGATCTCGACGGGCTTGCCGTCGAGATCCTGCGCGCGCAGCCGAACGCGCGCGGCGCGCTCGACCTCGGCCTGGTAGTCGGGCACCGAGAGGCAGCCCTCGTTCCACGTGATCGCTCCCTCGCGCGAGACGATCTCCGGGTTCACGAGCACGAGCGGGCTCCGCTCGGCGCCTTCCTCGGTCCAGGTCGTGTCGACGACGACCAGCCGGATGGCCTCTCCGACCTGCGGCGCGGCGAGGCCGATTCCCGGCTCGTCGTACATCGTCTCGAGCATGTCCGCCGCGAGCGCGCGGATCTCGTCGGTGACCTGCGCGATCGGCGCGCACTTGCGCTTGAGACGCGGATCGGGAAAGAGGAGGACCGGGCGAACTGCCATGCCTCCACGTGTCATAGCATGCTCACGGGATCGACGTCCACGGAAGCCGTGACGCCCGAAACGAGCCGCCCGGCCTCTCGCGCGACGCTGCGCGCCGCCGCGAACAAGGACTCGTCGTTCGCGCTCTTGAGCAGGAACTGAACGCGGTAGCGGTCGCGAAGCCGTGCGATCGGCGCAGGCGCCGGGCCGAGCAGCTCGACCGGCGCGCGCGCGTCGCCGCTCGCACCCGCTTCGCGCGCCGCGCCGGCGAGCTGCTCCGCGGCGGCGAGGGCGCGCGCCTCCTCGGGCGCGGACGCCAGCACCTGGACGAGGCGGCCGAAGGGCGGATAGCCGAGCGCGGCCCGGTGGCCGAGCTCCTCGGCGTAGAACGCCTCGTAGTCGTGATCGCGGACCGGGCGCACGGCGTAGTGGTCGGGAACGAAGGTCTGGATCAGCACGCGTCCCGGCGTCGCGCCGCGTCCGGCGCGCCCCGCCACCTGCGTGAGGAGCTGGAAGCTGCGCTCGGCGGCGCGGAAATCCGGAAGGTGGAGGCCGAGATCGGCCGCGACGACGCCGACGAGCAGCACGCCGGGAAAGTCGTGGCCCTTCGCGACCATCTGCGTGCCGATCAGGATGTCGACGCTGCCGTCGCGCAGCGCGCGCAGGATCGCTTCGGTGCCGCCGCGGCGCGACGCGGTGTCGCGATCGAGGCGCGCGATCCGCGCGTCGGGAAAGCGCGCGCGCACCTCTTCTTCGAGTCGCTCGGTGCCGATGCCGAGCAGCGCGGTCTCCGGCGCTCCGCACTTCGAGCAGCGGTCCGCCGGCGCCGCCTCGAAGCCGCAGTAGTGGCAGCGAAGGCGCCCGTCGGCGGCGTGGAACACGAGCGTGATGTCGCAGTGCTCGCAGCGCTCGGCGAAGCCGCATTCGAAGCAGAAGATCTTCGTCGAGAAGCCGCGCCGATTGAGCAGCAGGATCGACTGCCCGCCCGCTGCGAGCGTCTGGGCGAGGGCCTGCCGCAGCGGCTTCGAGAGAACGAGCTTGCGGCCGCGCGGCGTCGTCGCGCGCTCGCGCTCGAGGTCGATCAGCTCGACGGCCGGAAGCGGGCGGCCGCCGATGCGGTGCGGGAGCACGAGGCGCCGGATCCGGCCGCGGTCGGCCGCGAAGCGCGTCTCGAGCGCAGGGGTCGCCGACCCGAGCACGAGCGGGCACTGCGCGTGCGCCGCACGCCGCGTCGCGAGGTTTCGCGCGTGGTAGCGGAACCCCTCCTCGTTCTTGTACGCCGCGTCGTGCTCCTCGTCGATCACGATGACGCCGAGGCGCTCGAGCGGCGCGAACAGCGCCGACCGCGCGCCGACCGCGATCGGTGTCGCGCCCGCGCGAAGGCGCTCCCACTGCTCGACGCGCTCGCCCGGCGTGAGCCCGCTGTGGAGCACGGCGAGCCCGTCGCCGAATCGTGCGCGAAGCCGTGCGACGATCTGGTGGGTGAGCGTGATCTCGGGAACGAGCACGAGCGCCTGGCGGCCGCAGCGCAGCGCCTCGCCCACGGCCTGCAGGTAGACCTCGGTCTTGCCGCTTCCCGTGACGCCGTGGAGCAGGAAGGTCTCGGCGCTGCGCTCGCGAACGGCGGCGCACAGCACGCCGGAGGCGTCGGCCTGCTCGGGCGAGAGCTCGACGCGCGCTCCCGCTTCGAGCGGCGCGCCGAGCACGTCGCGCGGCGCCGCGCGCTCCTCGACGACGGCGAGGCCGCGCGCGGCGAGCGCGCGGACGGCCGCCGCGGCGCCGGGCATCCTCGCCTCGAGGTCGGGCAGCGCGAGCGGCCCGCCGGCGAGCAGTCGCAGCACGGCGGCCCGTCGCGGAGCGCGCGCAAGAGGGCCCGCGGCGGCCGCCTCGGCGTCCACGCCCGGCGCGAGCGACGCGATCCGCACGCGCGCTTCGCGCGCCCGCGGCGCGGCCACCGTGTCGGCGCGCGCGACGAGCCCGTCGCGCGCGAGCGCTCGCACGAGCCGCCGCGCCGCCTCGCCGCGCGGCGTGCGCCCGCGGGCGAGCGCCTCGACGAGCGCGCGGGCTGTGGGCGCGAGGGCTCCCGCCTCGAGCGCCCGCTCGCCGCGCGCGGTCGGCAGCCAGACGCTGCGCGGCCGGGGCGCGGAGCCGGCGGGGAGCGCCGCCGCGATCGCGAAGCCGAGCGGGCACAGCGTCGCCGCCGCCTCTTCGCGCAGCACGGCCAGCAGCTCGGCCGAGAGCACGGGCTGCGGATCGACGATTCGCTCGACGCTTCGCAGACGCGTTTGGCGTTCGGCGGAGCCGGGGCCGACGATCACGCCGACGACGCGGCGCGCGCCGAACGGTACGATCGCGCGGCGTCCGGATTCGGCGCTCGCCGCGAGCGCCGCCGGCACGGCGTAGTCGAAGCACTGATCGACGGGAACGGGGAGCGCGACGGAGACGCTGGTCGGCGGCGCGGTCCCGGTCATGAGGGGGGAGTGTATGCGCGTTCGCGGAGCGCGGCGCACGAGGTCGGGCGCGCACATCGTCGTCCGCGACGGAAGCCGCGGGCGAGAGCTCATCGTCGACGGGACGTTCGCTTCGCTCTACCGCCCGGGCGAGGTGACGACGGGCTCGGTCTGGGACGCGCTCGCGGCGCCCGTGCTCGCGCTGCCGCCTGCACGCCGGCGCAGGATCCTGCTGCTCGGGCTCGGCGGCGCGAGTGCGGCACGAATCGTCCGTGCGCTCGCGCCGCGCGCGCTCATCGTCGGCGTCGAGCTCGACCGCGCCGTCGTCGAGGCCGCTCGGCGCTGGTTCGATCTCGACGCGCTCGGCCTCGAGGTCGTGATCGCCGACGCCCGCGAGCTCCTCTCGCGCGAGCGGCGCCGCTTCGACGCCGTCCTCGACGATGTCTTCGTCGGACCCGGCAGCCGCGTGCGAAAGCCGGTCTGGCTCCCCGAGCCGGGCCTTCGCCTCGCCGCGGCGCGCGTCGCCGCCGGGGGCGTTCTCGCCAGCAACACGATCGGCGAGGCGGCCGCGACCGGCCGAACGCTGCGGGACCTGTTCGGCGGCGGCGTGTCGATCGGAATCGACGGCTATCACAACCGCATCGTGGCGGGCGGGCCGGCGCTCGCGGGGGCGCGCACGCTGCGCCGCGCCATCGCGGCCGATCCCACGCTGCGCCCGACGCTCCCGCACCTGCGCCTGCGGACGCTCGGCTCCTGAGCGTCACGCGAGCCCGGCCTGGAAAGAAAGTTCCGCCCCGATGGAAATCCAGTTCCGTTGCGGCGCGGGATTCCTGGCTCCTCGCGGGCGGGCTGCGTGAAAACCCTTTCTCGGCGCGACGTTTCCTCTCTCAGGCTCTCCGTGGAAACCCGGTACGAAAGTTGCGTCAAATTGCCTCGGGAAGGGGACCGCTCGGCTCGCCTCCCGCTCTTCCTCTTCCCGCAGTCTGACGCCGCCGGCTCTCCCGCAGGGCCGGTCGCGCAAGGAGCGTGGAAGATGAGGAAGTGGACCGTTCTCGCAGTCGCCGCCGGCCTGCTCGCGAGCGCGCCGGCCGGCGCCCTCACCGCAGCGACCAACGCGGACTGCCTGCCGCCGGGCGCACCGCTCGGCATCGCCGACAAGATCGACGGAACCGGTGGCGGCGCCTTCGGCGTCGGCAGCGGCGCGCCGTACAACCTCGACAAGTACGACGACGCGCTGGTCTGTGTCGACGAGCACGTGCTGACGCTCTCGGTCAACACCAGCGCGAAATTCATCAACGAGCTCGCCAACACGGCCTCGCACGAGCTGGGCCATCTGCTCGGCCTCGAGCACGCGGACGGAAACGCGGCGTCGCTCATGAACGGCGCCTACAACGGCACGGACAAGTCCTTCTCGACCGCCGCGGAGCAGGGCGTGCTCAACGACGCGAGCCAGAGCCCGGGGCAGGTCGTGTGGCTCGACTTCGACGCACTCCAGCCCGGTCTGCTCCCCGTGTACCGGCCCTGGTGGCAGTCTCCGAATGCCGCGCTGTTCGGCATCACGACCCCGGCGCAGATTGCAGCCGCGGTTTCTTCGATCCTCGGGAGCGTCACGGCGGACTACGCCGGACCGTGGACCGGCGGCGCGTACTTCGAGTTCTACACGGCCGAGATCGATGCCCTCAACGCGACGAGTGGCGTCGGGAACTACTCGACGATCAGCTTCGTCTCGACGCCCGAGCCCGGGACGGCGCTGCTCGTGATGATCGGCTTCGGCGCGCTCGCGCGCGTGCGGCGCCGCCGCGACTGAGATCGAGCCGGCGCGCGTTCCGGCTCCGGCCTCGCTCCTGCGGGCGCCGGGCGCGCGACGGCGACACCGCGCTCTCCTGCGCTGCGCGGCCGCGCGCACGCTCAGGCCGTTCGGTCCTCCGCGAGGAACTGCAGCACGATCTGGTTGAAGCGCTGCGCCGATTCGGCCATCACCAGATGCGCGCCGAACGAGAGCGTCACGAGCCGCGCGCCCGGGATCTCGTCCGCCAGCTCGCGCTGGAACTTGGGCGGGGTGAGCTGGTCGTGCCGCCCGCACAGCACGAGGGTTCGTGCGTGGATCGTTCGCAGCCGGTCGCGAGCGTCGTGCGCGATGCACGCGTCGCACTGGCGGACGAACAGGTCGTTCGAAACCGGGGCGCCCTCGCGGGTGAAGAAGTCGATCATCGACTCGATCAGATCGGTGTACTCGAGCGTGTCGTCCTCGAGCGTCCAGAGCAGGCGCTCGCGAACCTGGAGCGAGAGCGGCGCGTCGATCCGCGCGAGATCCTTCCACTTCTCGAGCAGCATCCGCCGCTTTGCGTCGGGGCGGGCGTACGAGCCGACCAGGACGAGCCGGTCGACGCGCAGCGGGTGACGCAGCGCGAACTCCTGCGCCGCCATCCCGCCGAGGAAGGCGCCGAGCACGTCGACCCGGCGCAGGCCGAGCGCGTCGAGCAGCGCGGCGAGATCGTCGGCGAGGTCCGCCGTCGTGAACGGGCCGCCCGGGTCGTCGCTCCTGCCGACGCCGCGCGAGTCGTAGATGAGGACGCGGCGCTCGCGCGAGAGCTCCGGGACCTGGAGCGGCAGCCAGCCGCGGCACGTGCCGCCGAGGCCCATCACCAGCACGAGCGGCGTGCCGGGGTCGTCGCCGTGGACCTCGTAGTAGACCTTGCGGCCGGCGGCGACGGCGTGGGGCATGCCCCCGAAGCTACTGCTTCGACCCCAGCCGCTTCAAATCGCCGAGCACGCCGCGGGCGACGGCCTTCAGCGTCTCGAACACCCCGGCGCCCGTGTGTGCGGTCGCTTCGAAGTCCGGGACCTTTCCGGGATTGAGGAGCTCGCGCAGCTCGGCGACCGGCGCCGCGTTCGGGAGGTCGCGCTTGTTGTACTGGACGACGAACGGGAGCTTCTCGAGCGCCATCGCCTGCTCGCTCAGGTTGAGGCGCAGGTTGTCCATGCTTTCGAGGTTCGCCTCGGTGCGCTCGATCTGACTGTCGGCGACGAAGACGACGCCGTCGACTCCCTTGAGGATGAGCTTGCGGCTCGCGTCGTAGAACACCTGACCCGGGACGGTGTAGAGGTGAAAGCGGGTCTTGAAGCCGCGGATCTCGCCGAGCGCGATCGGCAGGAAGTCGAAGAACAGCGTCCGCTCGGTCTCCGTCGCGAGCGAGATCATCTTGCCCTTCAAGTCGGGGTTGGTGCGGGCGTAGATGTGCTGGAGGTTGGTCGTCTTCCCGCACAGGCCGGGGCCGTAGTAGACGATCTTGCAGTTGATCTCGCGCGACGAGTAGTTGATGAAGGACATGGGCTCCGCGTCATTCCGAGAAGAGATTGTCGATGTCGTCGTCCGTGATCTCGGCGAACGGGCTGGCGAAGCCGGCGGCCTGCGCGCGCTCGTTCTTCTTGCGGATCTCTTCGAAGACCCGGGCGAGCTCGCCGCTCACCTTCTTGACGCGCAGGCGAACGAGGCCGAGCGAGCTGCGCTCGTCGAAGATCACGACCAGGATGATGCGGCGGCCGACGAGCGTGATGTGGAGGCTGTCGCGCTGGCCCTGGTGGAAGTGGACCGGGAACTCCTCCTCGCCGATGATCTGCGCGAGGCCGCCGGTCGCGGCGACGCTTCCGGCCGCGAGCGACGCGAGGCTCGTCGAGTCGACGGCGCGCATCTCGCCGGCCTCGGCGACGAGCTGGCCGTCCTTGTCGACGAGGAAGATGCCGCGGGCGCTGGCGTCGCGGACGAGCCGCTCGAGCAGCCCGAGGATGCGGCGGTAATCTTCGTCGTACATCACGAGCGGTGAAAGGCTCATCCGCAACCCCGCTCCGCAAGCGCCCGTCACGAAACGAAAACGCGGCGACTGTACCCCGCCGCTGGCGATCCCGGCAAGCACGCTCGCCCCCGCTCGCATCGGCGCGGCGGAAGGCCCCCTTGAGCGCGCGCCGCTACATCTCGCGCCGGTTCTCGATCGATCGCCCGATCGTCACGTGATCTGCGTACTCGAGATCGCCGCCGAGCGGCATTCCGCACGCGATTCGCGTGATGCGCACGCCGCTCGCGCGCAGGCGGTCGGCGATGAAGTGCGCGGTGGCGTCGCCTTCGGCCGTGGGGTTGGTGGCGAGGATCACCTCGCGGACGTCGCCGCGCGAGATCCGCGCCTCGAGCTCGGCGATGCGCAGCTCGCCGGGTCCGACGCCCTCGATCGGAGAGAGCGCGCCTCCGAGCACGTGGTAGCGGCCCGTGAAGCGGTGCGTGCGCTCGACCGCTTCGAGGTCGGCCGGCTCCTCGACGACACACAGCAGAGCGCCGTCGCGGCGCGCGTCGCGGCACAGCGCGCACGGCGAGGCGTCGGTGAGGTCGAAGCACTCGGCGCACAGCACGATCTCGCGCTTCATGCGCAGGATCGCGTCGGCGAGCTCCTGCGCCTGCGCCTCGGGCGCGGAGAGCAGGTGGAAGGCGAGGCGCTGCGCCGATTTCTCGCCGATTCCCGGCAGGCGGCGAAGGCTCGCGACGAGGCGCTCGATCGGCGGCGAGCTTCGCATCTCACCCGATGCCCGGCGCGCCCGGTGCGAGCGCGAGCTTCTGCAGCTCCTCCTGCACCATCTGCTGCGCGCGCGCGAGTGCGGCGTTCACCGCGGCGGTGACGAGGTCCTGCAGGAGGGCGCGGTCTCCGCTCTCGTAGACGTCCGGCTCGACCCGGATCTCGGCGATGCGGAGCTCGCCGGTCGCGATCGCCGTCACCATGCCGCCGCCGGACGAGGCCTCGACGCGCCGGGTGGCGAGCTCGCGCTGCGCGCTCGCGAGGCGCGCCTGCATCGCCTGCGCCTTCTCGAGGATCTGGCGAAGATCCGGCTGGCTCACCGCGGCGCTCCGAGCGGCCGGATCTCGACGATCTCGGCGCCGAGGATCTCGCGCGCGGCGTTGACGGCCGGATGCCGAAGCGCCTCCTGCCGCCGGCGGCGCACGAGCTCGTCGTTGGCTTCGCGGCCGCGTCCGGCGTCCGACGCGGCGCCGAGCTGCTCGATCTCGACGCGCAGGCGCTGGCCGAAGAACTGCGTGCACAGCGCTTCGAGCGCGGGGAGCTTCGCCTGCAGGCGCGTCGCGGCGAACGCGCCGGGGACGCCGATCCGAAGCCGGCCCGGGCCGCGGTCGAGGATCTCGCCGCCCTCGAGCGGCGCGGCGAGGCCCGGGTTCGCCGCGCGGGCATGGGCCCGAAGGCGGTCCATCACGAGCGCCGGCGGCGCGACGGCGCCCGCATCGACACCGACGAGTGTCGAAGGCCCGGCGTCGCCCGGCGGCTCGGCGCCGGCAAGGCTCGCGTCGGCCTCGTCGTCGAGCGCGTCATCGGGCAGCGAGCGTTCGGCCGCCAGCGTGGGCGTAGCGGCCGGTGACGAAGCGGCGCTCGCGGTCGCCCGCCCGGCCCCCGGCAGCGCGGGTGCGGAGCGCTCCGTCTGCGAAGGCGCCGGGGCCGCGCCGGCCGGCGCGAGTCCGGCCGGGGCGGCGTCCGGGGCAGCGGCGTTCGCCGGTGCGCTCTCGGTGCGCTGCGAAGGCCCGCGTGCGAGCGGCGGCCGTTCGAAGCGAGCGGTCCGCGCCGTCTCGCCGCCGCCGCCACCACCGCCGCGCGTCGGCCCCGGCTCCGCGGTGAGCCGCTTCTCGAGCGCGTCGAGCCGGGCGAGCAGCGCCCCGACGTCGTCGCCCGCCGGCAGCGTCGCCATCCGGACGAGCGCCATCTCGAGCACCGTGAACGCCTGCGGCGCCCAGGCGAGATCCTCCTGCTCGCGGAGCAGCGCGCGGAACATGCGCCGGAGCCTCGCCTCCTCCGCGCGGCCGGCGAGCGCGCGCATCTGCTCGAGGTCGGCGTCGGCCGCCTCGACGAGCCCGCGGGCGTCCGGCGCGACGCGAAGGACGACGAGATCGCGCAGGCACTGCAACAGCTCGGCGCCGAGGCGGCGCGCGTCGATCCCCGACTCGGCGGCGCGCCCGCACGCCTCGAGCGCCTGCGCGGGGAGGCCGTCGATGCAGGCTTCGAGGATCGAGAGCAGCAGGCGCCGATCGACGAGATCGAGCACCGCGGCAACGCGCGCGTCGTCCACCTCGGCGCCGCCCGCCGCGATGATCTGGTCGAGGAGCGTGAGCGCGTCGCGCAGCGAGCCGTCGCCCGCGCGCGCCACGGCGAGCAGGCTCGACTCCGAGATCACGACGTGCTCGGCCGCCGCGATCTCGCGCAGCCGCGTCGCGATCTCGTCGGTCGGCAGACGGCGCAGGTCGTGACGCTGGCAGCGCGAGACCACCGTGAACGGGATCTTCTCGGGGTTCGTGGTCGCGAAGACGAACAGGCTCCGCGGCGGCGGCTCCTCGAGCGTCTTGAGCAGCGCATTGAACGCCGGCGTCGAGAGCATGTGCACCTCGTCGACGACGAAGATGCGGTGCTTGCCGGGCGAGGGCGCGTAGCGGATGGCCTCGATCAGGTCGCGGACGTCGTCGACGCCCGTGTGGCTCGCGGCATCGATCTCCTGCACGTCGGTGCTCGCGCCGCTCGCGATGTCGCGGCACGACGCGCACTCTCCGCACGGCGTGTCCGTCGGCCCCTTCTCGCAGTTGAGGCAGCGCGCGAGCAGCCGCGCGAGCGTCGTCTTGCCGACGCCGCGCGGCCCCGTGAGCAGCAGCGCGTGCGGAACGCGGCCCGTCCGGATCGCGTTTCGCAGCGCGGTCGTGACGTGGCTCTGCCCCGCGACCTCGTCGAAGCTCTGCGGGCGCCACTTGCGTGCGAGGACCTGGTAGCTCAATCGGGACCCGTGGGGTGGGGGGCGGATCCGGCCGCGCGCCGCGCCCCCCGGCGCCGCCGGCTCTCGTCCGTGCGAAGACCCGGGATCGCAGGGCGCTCCCTCTCGCAACCGAGTCCCCGCTACCGCTGCTTCCTTCCGGACCTGACGGGGTTCACAGGGCTCGTGATCGAGAGGGACCCTGCGATCGCGGCTCGCCGCACGGCCGCGTCCACGGTACCAGATCGGGGACGTTCCTTCCGACTTCCGCTCGGGGCCGTTGCCGTCGGCGGCGCTCCGCGAGCAGCATGAGCGCCGCGAGCCGGCGCCCGGCCTTGACCGGCGCAGGGACGTCGCTAGCCTATTTGATAAATAACCGTTCATTCACTCATTCAGGCCGCCGCGATGCGACTTCCCGACCGAGAGCTCCAGGCCGACCGCCGCGCGAGGATCCTCGCCGCGGCCGTGCGCTGCTTCGGCCGGCGCGGCATCCACCAGGCCTCGATGCAGGACAT
>JAYRMX010000393.1:0-5993 GCA_041912475.1 Myxococcota bacterium | reverse complement strand
TCGACATCATCGAGCGCGCCGAGGACTTCCTCGTGACCGCGGACCTTCCCGGCGTGAGCGCGCAGAACGTGAACGTTCGCCTCGAGGACGGCGTGCTGTCGATCGACGCGACCGCTTCGGTCGAGGCCGATGCCGCGTGGTCGCCGGTTCACGCCGAGTACCGGGTCGGCGGCGGGCGCCGGAGCGTCGCGATCCCCCACCGGATCGACGGAGAGCGCATTCGCGCCGAGATGAAGGACGGCGTCCTCGAGCTCGTTCTGCCGAAGCTCGAGCGTCACCGGCCGCGGCGCGTCGAGGTTCGCGCCTCGTAGCGATCCGCCGCGTCCAGCGGTCAGGCAAGGCCGCTGCCGGCGAGCGCAAGCGAGCCGTGCGGCTCAGTCCCGGCGGTGGAGCGCCTGGTACGGGTGCTCGAGCTGGTAGTCCGTCGGGATCGCGAGGCGCGCGACGCCGTCGGTCTGGGCGGCGCGCGCCACCGCGCGCGCCACCGCGCGGTGTACGTCGAGCCGCAGCGGGTTCGGTACGAGCTCGTCCTTCTGCGCCATCCCCGCGATCGCGCGCGCGGCGGCGACGTACATCGACTGCGTGATGCGGCGGACGCGGCAGTCGACGGCGGCGCGAAGGATGCCCGGAAAGCCGAGCAGGTTGTTGACCGAGCGGCCGTCGGCCGCGAACGCCGCTCCGGCCGCGAGCGCGTCTTCGGGCCGGATCTCGGGGTCGGGGTTCGTGAGCGCGAGGATGCCTTGCCCGCGCCGGACCTGGCTCGCGGAGATGAGGCCCTTGCGCCCGGTCACCGCGACGACGAGGTCCGCACCGGACATGAGGCTCGCGAGGTCGGCGGCGGGCTCGCCGCCGAGCGCGCGCAACCGCGCCTGGCCTTCCGGGTTCGGGTCGAAGCCGAGCACCGGCTTCGCGCTCACGGTGCCGAGCATTCGCGCGATCGCGGTACCGGCCGCGCCGAGGCCGATGACGCCGACTCGCGCCGATCCGAGGTCGACGCCCGCGCGCGAGCACGCGTTCAAGGCCGCGGCGAGCACGGCGACCGCCGTGCCGTGCTGGTCGTCGTGGAGGACGGGCATCTCGAGGCTCTCGACCAGACGCCGCTCGACCTCGAAGCACGCCGGAGACTCGATGTCCTCGAGCTGGATTGCGCCGAAGCCGTTCGCCACCTCCTCGACGGTGCGAACGATGACCTCGGGATCGCGAGACGAGAGCACGAGCGGGAACGCCGAGAGGCCGACGAACTGGTGGAGCAGGGCGGCCTTGCCCTCCATCACGGGCAGGGCCGCCATCGGCCCGACGTTGCCGAGGCCGAGCACGCGCGTTCCGTTCGTCACGATCGCGACGGTCTTGCCGCGGATCGTGTAGACGTACGCCTCGTCGCTGTCCGCCGCGATCGTCCGGACGACTTCGGCGACGCCCGGCGTGTAGACGCGGCGCAGGTCGTGGAGCGTTCGCACGGGATGCGTGGCGCGCACCTCGAGCTTGCCGTCGATGTGCAGCTCGTGCACCTCGTCGATCACCTCGAGCAGCTCGATGCTCTCGAGGCCGCGCAGGCCGGCGACGGCGCGAGCGAGTCCGTGCTCGTCTTCGACCAGGATGTCGATGTCGCGGACGATGTGATCCGGCCCGGATCGAACCGTCCGGATGTCGCCGATGTTCGCGCCGGCGGTCCCGAGCGCGGTCGCGAGCTTGCCGAGCACGCCCGGGCGATGGAGGTTGCTCACGCGCAGCGTGCGAAGCAGCGGGTCCGCCATGCGCTCCTCTGCGGCAGGATGCGTGCAGCATACGGGATCGCTCCGCCCGGGGCACGCGGAGCGTGTGCGCGTTCAAGCCGCAGCGGCGGGGCGCCGACCCGTCCGTTACGCTCGCCGGCCGGGCGGCGGCAGGAGGAGACGCGGTGGGAGAGCTCGAGACGGCCCTCTACGGGCAGATTCTGGCGGGCGCGGGAGCGGTGCTCGCGACCGGCTGGCTCGCGGTCTCGTTCATGAAGGCCGGGCGCACGCGGTCGGTCGTCGAGTGGATCGCGACGGTCGCGATGTACGTCGCGATCGGATCGATCATGGCGCGCCTGCTGCACCGGTTCTGGATCGCCGACAACGAGGCGCTGATCGGCGTCTTCGGCTTCCTGTGCCTCGTCTTGGGGTCGGGCCTGCTCGTGAGCCTCGCCCTGCTGCTTCGCGCGCTCGCCGGCCGCGATTCCGGCGCCGGCGCCGGCGCGGTCCACTGACGATCACCCCGCCAGCACGGCTTCGCGCTCGAGCCGCGCGACGCGCACCGTCCGCCTCCACCGCCCCGCCCGGTCTCGTCGATCGGGCGGAGCGGCGGCTCTACGGCCCGCGCTTCAGAGCGGACGTGCGTCGACGAAGATCGGCGAGCTCCAGGCGCGCTCCTCGATCGTCGCGAGGCAGTCGTCGGACGCCGGCGTCCGGTAGTCGCCCCAGCACGGGTTCACCTCGATGCAGCGCCCGGTCTCGTCGGTGCGGCAGCGCAGGTTGCCGGCGTTCACGGCCGGGCTCGGCTCTTCGATCGCGCGCACGTAGTAGAGCGTGTCGCGCCCGCCGGCGACGAACTCGGGGTCCTCGAACTGGACGACGCAGCCGTTCTGGCTGGGCTCGCACGGCAGCTTCTTCCACGGGTCGTCGATGAGGCCGCGCAGCGGCTCGTCGCGGTGCGCCTGCGGCCGGATCCGGACGACCTCGATTCGCGTGATGAGCTTGCGCTCGTCCGACGGGTTGAAGCACTCGCCCATGCACAGCGCGGCGATGCGGCCGGCGTCGAGCGCGCTCGTGCTCGACTCCGGACAACCCGGCTTCTGCTTGAACGCGCCGACGGCGCGCGCTTCGAAGCGCGGCGTGGTGGTCATGCGCGCCTCGCCGCCCATCGGGACGACGCCCACCGATCCGCCGGGCTGCTCGGCGTTCAGCAGGTGGAACCAGAGCAGGATGCGGTCGCCGCTGGTGCCGTAGACCTCCTTGCGCTGGAGCGCGTCCCAGATCGCCTGCCGGTCGCGGCCGTCGGCGTGAACGGCCGCCAGGCCGCCCGTCATGAAGAACGACGCCTGGCGCTCGACCTCGAGCGTGGCCATTCCGCGGGAGAGGTCGAGCGTCGAGCCGATCGCGCGCGACTCCGGAACCGGCGCCTCCTTGCCGGCGAGCGGATTGAGGCGCTGCGCCCAGGTCTCGTCGCGCGCGCCCCTCGCCTCGGTGTTGCCGTGGCGACCGAACTCCTTGTAGCCGGTGCCCGGCCGCGCTTCGTGGTTGTCGCTCGACGCGAGGATCCCGAATCGGAAGCGTTTCGGGTCGCCCGGGCCGTCGAAGTTCGTGAGCGCGAGCGCGTACTGCGTCGATCCGCCCGGCCGGTAGTTGAAGGCGGGGATGAAGCAGTCGCGGCACTGCCCCGAATCCAGCCAGTCGGTCGCCTTCGCCCCGGGGACGCTCCAGTGGCCGGCGACGAGCCCGTCGACGTAGTTCTGTCGCGCGGCGGTCGCGCGAGACGTGCACTCCGCTGCGTCGAGGCCGGCCTCGCGGCAGCGCAGCTCGATCAGCTCTCCGGCGCGCCAGCAGCTCGGCATGTAGTCGGCACGCGGCGGCGGGCAGCTCGCCTTGCCTGCGCCGTCGATCACGACCTCCTTCCAGTCGCGGTACTCCTCCGAGTTCCCGTGGCCGGACATGATCTCGATCAGGAACTGACGTCGCGAGTCGTTCTCGCCGCCCGTGAGCTGCTTGTCCCACGAGATACCCGGCGGCGAGTAGAAGCCCCACGTGTTGCCGTGCGGGATGACGATCGCGTCGAACCCGAGCTCGTCGAGCTTGCGGAACAGGTCCTTCGGCGTCGCGGCCGATTCGTAGCAGTCGGCGGGAAGGTCCTTCGATGAAACGCCTTCCGGGCACGACGGAACGTCGCGAACCTCGTCCATGAAGTGGATGAAGTCGTAGTAGCGCTGGCGGTTCGGGAAGTCGGCGAGCGGCGTGTACCACGGCATCCCGCCGACTCGCGCACGGAGCACGTCGGTCGCCGGGCCTGCGGCGCCGATCGCTCGCGGCGGAACCTTCGCGTCGTCGGTCTCGCGCAGCACGACGTTCTTGTGGCCGTAGTGCGTCTGCGGAGTGAGGCCCACCTGGCTCCACTCCCAGCCGAGGAACGCGACGACGTCGGGGTTTGCAGCGTCTCCGGCCACTGCGTTGCACTGCCGGATCGCCTCCTTCGTCTCGGTCCAGCGCCTCGGCGTGGTCGCCTCGGCGTGGTCGTTGATCGACCAGAAGTCGAGGCCCGAGCAGAACCGCGCGTAATCGCAGGCGTCGGCGATGGGGTGCGCGCCTTCGCCGCTCACCATCGGCAGGCTGCCGAGGAACGCGTCGGTCGAGAACGTCGTGTGGACGTGGAGGTCTCCGAACAGGATCTGCTTCGTCGGCGCGGCCGTGAGCGTCGCTGCGGCGCGTTTGTCGGCCTGCGCACGCTGCGCGACGACCGCCTCGGGTACGCGCGTGCGTGTCGGCTCGCCCGGCCCCTCGTGCCTGCCGAGCGCGTGCATCCGCGCCGCGAGCAGGTAGAGCCCCACGGCGAGCGCGATCCCGACGATTCCCGCGACCCCTCGCAGCAGCCAGCGCATGCGTTGCCCTCCTTCGCACGGTAACTCCCTTATAGCCCACGCTCGCTTCGGGCGAGCGGAGGCGCTGCGAGTGTTCTGGTCGTCGCCGGGGTCCTGGGCGAGGCTCCGGGGCGCCGCGATCGGCGGGCAGAGGAGCGAGGGGGGATGCGGTTCTCGCGCGGAGGGCTCGTGGCAGGCGCGCTCGTCGGGCTTTCGCTCGCGCTCTGGGGCGCGGTGGGAGGACGGCTCCCGCGCTTCGCGTCCGACGTGCTGGTTCGCGTGTCCGGCGTTCCGATCCGCCGCTCCGACGTCGACGCAGCGCTCGCGCGCCTCGGGCGCGACGCCGCTGCGGATCCCGCCGCTCGGTCCGCCGCGCTCGAAGGCCTCGTCGACGAAGCGCTCCTCGCTCAGCGAGCGCAGGAGACGGGGCTCACCGAGTCGGACGGGACCGTACGAAAGGCCATGATCCGCGCCGTGATCGACACGGAGACGGCGCGGGCCTCGGCTGCGCCGCAGGGCGACGCCGTGCTGCGAGCGTTCCATGCGGAGAACGCCGCGCTCTTCGCGACGCCGAGGCTCGTGAGGGCGCGGACGATCCGGTTCAGCGACCCGGCCTCGCCGGCCACCGCTCGCGCGCGGGCGGAGCGCGCGCGCGCGGCGATCGAGGGCGGGCTGCCGTTCGAGGAAGCGGCGCTGCGCTTCGGCGACGCCGTCCCCACTCCGGGAGCGCTGGTGCCCGAGGCCGTTCTCCGGCGCCAGCTCGGGCCGGCGCTCGCGAGCGCCGCGCTCGCGCTCGCGGCAGGCGAGGTCTCGGCGCCGGTCGAGGCGCAGGGCGGAGCCTATCTCGTCGAGCTCGCGGAGGACCGGCCGGGCCGCGCCGCTGCGTTCGACGAGGTGCGCGGCGCGGTGCAGGCGGAGCTCGCGAGGCGGCGCGGAGACGACGCGCTGCGCGCGCTGCGCGCGCGGCTTCGCGCGCGGGCGCGCATCGTCCTCGCGCCGGACGCCCCGCGGCCGTGAGCGCCGACTCCGCCCGGCAGGACCGGCGTGCGCTCCGCCTGCTGGCGGCTGCTGCGGTCACCGGCGTCGCGTGCGGCTTCGTGTTCGCGGACGCGACGCCGGGCGCGGGCCGGCTGCCGCCGGGCTGGATCGCCGAGGTGAACGGACGGCCGATTCTCGCCGACGACTACGCGCGCGCAGTCGCTGCATTCGCCCGCGACCGGCGAGAGCCTCCGTCGGGCGCAGACCGCGCGCGGATCCTCGACACCCTCGTCGACGAGGAGCTCCTGTTCCAGGCCGGTCTGGCGAGCGGATTCGTCGACTCCGATCGGTCCGTCCGCGAGGCGGTGCTGCGTGCGATGATCGAGTCGGTCGTCGCGGAGAGCGCGACGCGCGCGGTGTCGGAGGA
>JAYRMX010000392.1:0-16134 GCA_041912475.1 Myxococcota bacterium | reverse complement strand
GTCGAGGAAGATCGCGGCCGACTTGCCGCCGAGCTCGAGCGTGTAGCGGCGGAGCCGCTCGCCGCACAGCGCCGCGATGCGGCGGCCGGCCGCGGTGCTTCCGGTGAACGCGACCTTGTCGACACCGGAATGCGTCACGAGGTGCTCGCCGACCTCGCGTCCGGCGGGAACGAAGTTCACGACGCCGGCCGGAAGGCCCGCCTCGCGAACCAGCTCGGCGAGGATCGCCGCGTCGAGCGGCGTCTCGGGCGCGGGCTTCACGACGACCGTCGCGCCGGCCGCGAGCGCCGGGCCGAGCTTCAGCACCGTCGTGAAGAGCGGGACGTTCCACGGCACGATCGCCGCGACGACGCCCACCGGCTCGTGCCGCACCAGCGACGGGCCGAGCATCCCCGCCCGCAGCTCCTCGAACGCGAACTCGCGCGCGAGGTTCACGTAGTAGTCGAGGACCATCTTCGACGAGAGCACCTGCCCCATGAGCGACCACGACGCCGGCGATCCCATCTCGGTGGTGATCACGCTCGCGAGCTCGGCCATGCGGGCCTGGATGCCGCTCGAGAGCTTCGCCATCGCCTCGGCGCGCTCCTTCGCGGCCATTCGCGGCCACGGGCCCTCGTCGAAGGCTCGTCGCGCCGCCGCCACGGCGCGGTCGACGTCGGCCTGCCTCGCCTCCGGGACGCTGCCGACGATCTCCTCGCTGTGCGGAGAGACGACGTCGATTCTCGCGCCGCTCGAGGGAGCCACCCACTCGCCGCCGATGAAGAGCTTCTCGATCTGCTGCATGATCACCTCCTCGGGTCGGCCGCCGGGCCCCGGTCGCGCCGCGCCAAAAGGACGGGCGATGCATAGCCCCGCGCGGCGAAGGAAGCCCGAAGCGACCGCGCGCCCGAGGGAGGCAGCCATGGCCATCGCCGCCGTCAGCATCTCGCCGATCGGAGCCGACGTGAGCGTCGCGGCGTACGTCGCCGCGGCGCTCCGCGTCGTGCAGGGGCAGGACCGCGTTCGCTGGCAGCTCGGCGCGATGTTCACGACGCTCGAGGGCGACGCCGGCGAGATCCTGGCGCTGGTTCGGCGCATGCAGGAGGCGGTGTTCGCGGCCGGAGCGGTGCGCGTTTCGACGGTTCTCAAGATGGACGATCGTCGCGACCGGGACGTCCGCATGGAGGACAAGGTGCGCGCCGTCGAAGCGCGGCTCGAGAAATCCGTTGCAAAATAGTCAAGAATTAGCGGCGTTGCGGCCGATGACGGGTCCGGTAGGCTCCCGGGAATGAGCGCGTCTACCGCGGTGTGGAGTCCCGAATCTCGCGTTCCTCGCGACGTCCTGCGCCAGATCGAGACCGGCGATCTGGAGGCGCTGAGCGCCGAAGAAATCCTTATCTGGGGAATCAAGAATTTTCATCCGCGCCTTGCGCTCTCGGTCTCCTTCGGGGCGCCGGAGGGGATGGCGCTGCTCGACATGATGCACCGGATCGAGCCGGCCTCGCGCGTGTTCGTGCTCGACACGGGCCGCCTCCCGCAGGCGACGTACGACCTCATCGACCGCGTTCGCGATCGCTACGACAAGCCGATCGAGGTGATCTTCCCGGCGGCCGGCGAGGTCGAGGCGATGGTGCGCCGGCACGGGATGAACCTCTTCTACGAGAGCGTCGAGAAGCGGCAGATGTGCTGCCGCGTGCGCAAGGTCGAGCCGATGAACCGCCACCTCGCGAACCTCGACGCGTGGGTCTCGGGTCTGCGCCGCGAGCAGAACGTGACGCGCACCGAGACGCGCAAGGTCGAGATCGACAACGTTCACGGCGGCATCGTGAAGCTCAATCCGCTCGCCGACTGGACGCACGATGCGGTGCTCCATTACGTGCACTCCCATGACGTTCCCGTGAACCGCCTCCACGCGCAGGGCTACCCCTCGGTCGGCTGCGAGCCGTGCTCTCGGGCGATCCAGCCCGGCGACGACATCCGCGCCGGCCGGTGGTGGTGGGAGAGCCCCGAGACGAAGGAGTGCGGCATCCACGTCGGCGAGGAGCGCGAGGGGTCGGGCATCTGATGCCGGTGCTCACGCGCCGCGCGCTGCTCGCGGCCGCCGCCGGCGCCGCGGCGGCGCCGCTTCTCGCCCGCGTTGTGCGCGCCGAGGGGGCGCCTGCGCCGGGCGCCGCCGCGAGCCTGCCCGCGCCCACCGTCGCGCTTCTCGAGAGCAGCCCGCTCGTCTACGTCTGCCCGCTGCGCGCGGCCGGTGCTGAGAGCACGTGCCACGCCGAGGTCTGGTTCGCGTGGCTCGACGGCAGCGTCGTGATCATCACCGCGCGGGACCGCTGGAAGGCGAAGACCATCGCCGCGGGCCGCGATCGCGCCCGGCTGTGGGTGGGCGATCACGGCACGTGGAAGACGCTCACCGGTCGCAGCGACGCCTTCCGCAAGGCGCCGAGCTTCGAGGCGCGCGGCCGCTTCGTGAACGACCGGGCGGTTCTCGACCGCCTGCTCGCGGCCTACGAGAAGAAGTACCCGGCCGAGATCGGCCGCTGGCGCGCGCGCTTCGAGAGCGGCTTCGCGAGCGGCGAGCGCGTGCTGATCGCCTACGCGCCGCTCCCGGCCTGACGCGCGCGTCGCGCTACTTCTGCTTCTCCATCAGCGGCAGGATCTTCTGCGACATGTCGGGCTTGCACGCTTCGAGCACGCGGTCGAGGCGCTCCTGCATCCGCTTGCCGTCGGAGACGGTGACGCCGCGCTTTCCCGCGAGATAGCCGTCGAACCAGATCACGAAGAAGCGCCGGGCGGCGTTGTTGCCGGCGAGATCCGCGCACGTCGACTGCGCGAGGTCGAGCGTCTCGCCCTCGGCTTGCGCCGCGGCGGGGAGCAGCAGCAGCGCGGCGAGAACGGCGGCGTGGCGGGCCATCGAAAAAACCTCCCGGCCGGGGCGCCGTCTCACGGCTTCTCCCGGCGAACGTAGCTGTGGAGCCGCCCGAGGCGCTCGATCTCGATCTCGACCACGTCGCCGTCGCGCAGCCAGCGCGGCGGCGTTCGTGCCATACCGACACCCGACGGTGTTCCAGTCAGCAAGACGTCGCCCGGCTCGAGCGTCATGAGCCGGCTCGCGAAGGCGAGGATCTCGGCCACCGGGAAGATCATCTCCTTCGTCCGGGCCGATTGCATCGTCTCGCCGGAGACGCGCGTCGTGATCGCGAGGTCCTGCGGGTCGTCGATCTCGTCGGCAGTGACGAGCGCGGGGCCGAGCGGTGCGAAGCCGTCGCACGACTTCCCGATGAAGTGCTGGCCGCGCTGGCCCTGGAAGTCGCGCGCGGAGACGTCGTTGGCGATCGTGTAGCCCGCGACGAGCGAGAGCGCCTGCGCAGCGGGAACGCGCCGGCCGCGACGGCCGATCACGACGGCGAGCTCGCCTTCGTAGTCGGTCTGCTCGCTCGCAGCCGGGATCACGATGTCGTCCTCGGGCCCCGCGACGGCCGACGGCGCCTTGAGAAAGAGAACGGGCTCGGACGGCGCCGCCTGCTGCCCCAGCTCGGCCCCGTGCGCGGCGTAGTTTCGAGCGACGCCGACGATCTTTCCGGGCGCCGGGACGGGCGCTGCGAGGCGGACTTCGCGCCGCTCGAGCATTGCCCCCGCTCGCGCGAGGTCGGGCGAGTCCCAGCGTCCCGCGCAGCTCTCGACGAACGCGAGCACCGATCGCGCGTGCTCGAGCGCCGCGTCGAAATGTCGGAAGAAGCGCATCGGATCGGACGGCAGCAGAGAGTCGGCCTCGGCTTCGGGCGCGCCCACGTCGTCGAGCGCGAGCTTCACCGCAAAGGCGGCGTTCAAGTCGACGACGCTTCCGGCGCGCGGGCCGGACGTGAGGAGCGCGCCGAGTCTTCGCCGCCCCGGCCAGTGCGCCGCGAGGGCGTCGAGATGGGGCGCCGTCTCACCGCCACACGCTTCGCGCCCGCCCGCCGCAGGCAGGCGGCCCCCCGGCGGCGCCGGGCGGTGCTCGAAGCAGACCAGATGCAAGGAGGCTCCCATCAAGACCGGCGCGGGGCGGGCCGATGCGCGAAGACGGCCGGAGGGTATCACGGGGGAGCCCATGCGAAGGAAGGCCCGAAATCTCTGCGCGGCGCTCGCGCTCGCGCCGGCTCTTGCGGCCGCGCTGCCGGCGCTCGCGGACGAGGCCGCTGCCAAGGCGCCGCCGCCCGCCGACGCTGCGAGCTGCCGGGTGCCGGCGCCGGGGGAGCCCTCTCCCGCGCGGACGCAGGCCGATCTCGCGGCGGTCTCCGCGCGCCTCGCCGCCGAGGCTCGGCAGGCGGGAGGGGAGGGCGTGAGGCCCCTCAACACGCGCGGCTACAACTACGACGCGGGGACTCCCGACTCGGCGGCGCTCGGCTTCGAAGCCCGGGGGCGCTGAGGCGGCCGGGCTCGCTGCTCGCCGCGCGCGCCGCGTGCGCGTATGCTTGATGCGGGTGCGCGGGGCCGCATGAAGCCGAACGCCACGATCCGCGTCCGTCGTCTGACGGCGCTCGTTGCCGTGGCATGGGCGCTGCTCTCGCTCGTGCTCGCCCTCACTCCGTTCGCGCGGACGACTCCCACGCTCGGGCTGCCGTTCGTCCCGAGCGGAGCGGCGAGCGTCGTCGTCGTGCAGGAGCCGTCGCCGGTGGCCGCCGCGCTCGGCGTCGAGCCCGCGGACCAGGTCGAGACGATCGACGGCCGCTCGATCCACGAGTGGTTCGCCGGCGACCTCGCGGGGCTGAAAGAAGGCGCTTCCAACGTCTACGGCCTTCGAAAGCGCGACGGCCGGACGTACGAGGTCCGCCTCGCGCCCGAGTGGTGGCCGCCCCTCTGGCAGCGGCCGTGGAGCGCGATGCTCCGCGCCGCCCTCATCGTCGTCTCGTGCCTCTATCTCGCGTGCGGCCTTCTCGTCTGGCGCTTGAGGCCCGACCGCGCCGAGTCGTGGGCGCTGCTCCTGTTCTGCTGCACGATGTCGGTCTCGCTCGCATCGGGACAGGAGACCGAGGTCGCGACGTGGTCGCACCTGCGGATGTTCGTGAACCTGCCGTTCATCGGCGCGACGATCTTCCACCTGTTCACGACGTATCCGGTCGAACCGCTGTGGATCGTTCGTCGCCGTGGCCTTCGCGCCGTTCCGTACGCAGGAGCGGCGGCGATCGCGCTGCTCGTCGCGCTCACGCCCACGCTCGGACTTCCGCCGGCGCTCATGCCGGCGATCGGCTTCTACTGGACGATCGGCATTTCCGTCTTCTGTCTCGCGACGCTCGCGTACGAACGCCGCCGGCTGCGCCGGGGCCGCGCGACCGACCGCGCGGACGTCATGCTCCTCGGCGCGCTCGTCGCCTTCGCGCCCGTGATCACGGTGATGATCGGACAGGCGTACTTCCAGACGGCGCTGCCGTGGTACGTCGCGATGCTGTGGTTCCTCATCTTCCCGGTCGCGGTCGGCTACGGGATCGTTCGGCGGCAGCTCTTCGAGATTCGCGTCGTCGCGAAGTCGTCGGCGGCCTACGGCGCCGCGACGCTCGCGATCACCGGCGTCTTCGCGTTCCTCATCACCTTCGCCGACGCGACGGTGCGGCGCTTCAACGTGAACCCGGGCGGAACGTGGTTCTCGCTCGCATTCCTGTTCTTCGCGATCCTCGTCTTCAACCCGCTGCGAAACCGCCTCCAGCAGCTCGTCGACCGCGTGTTCGACCGCGACCGCGCCGCGTACCGGCTCGCCGTCCGCGAGATCTCCGAGGCGATGGTCTCGATGCTCTCGCTCAAGGAGATCGGCGACCGAATCCTCGTCGCGCTCACCGACACCATGGGCGTCGAGCGCGCGATGGTGATGCTGCTCGACGAGGAGCAGCGCGTTCTCGAGCCGTCGGCGTCGCGCGGCGACTGGGACCGCGAGTCGCTGCAGTCGGAGATCCCGGCCGACCACCCGATCGTCACGTACTTCCTCGCGCGGCGCTCGCTCTCGCGCCTCGACTTCGACGACGAGAACGACCCCGAGGTCCGAGAGGCGTGCCGCGACGTCTTCGACACGCTCGAGGTCGAGCTGCTCGTTCCGATCGTCTACGGGCTCGAGCTGCTCGGCGTGATCGCGGTGGGCCGCAAGCTCTCGGGCGACCGCTTCGTCGTCGAGGACCGCCAGCTCCTGCGGACGCTCGCGAACCAGAGCGCGATCGCGATCGAGAACGCGAAGGCCTACGACGAGATCGCCGAGCTCAACTCGACGCTCGAGGCGCGCGTCGAGCAGCGGACGCGCGAGCTCGGCGACGCGCAGGCGCAGCTCGTGCAGAGCGAGAAGATGGCGTCGCTCGGCCAGCTCGTGGCCGGCGTCGCGCACGAGCTCAACAACCCGATCGGGTTCGTCCACGCGAACCTCCAGCTCCTCGAGGAGCAGACGCGCAAGATCGCCGAGGCCGCTCCGGGAAGCCCCGAGGCGCAGCGCGCCCGCGAGGCGATGCAGAAGCTGCTCGCTCGCAGCCGCGAGGGCACCGCGCGCGTCAAGAAGATCGTCGAAGACCTGCGGACCTTCTCGCGCGTCGACCAGGCCGAGCTGCAGGAGGTCGACCTGCACGACGGCATCGAGCGCACGCTCTCGCTGATGGAGCCGCGGCTCAAGGACGGCATCACCGTCGTGAAGCAGTACGGCGACCTTCCGCCCGTGCGCTGCTACGCGGGGCAGCTCAACCAGGTGTTCATGAACCTGCTGATGAACGCGTGCGACGCGATGCCGGGCGGCGGCACGATCACGATCCGCACCGCACGCGCCGACCACGGCGTTCGGCTCGACTTCTCCGACACCGGACCCGGCATCCCGCCCGAGATCCGAAGCCGCATCTTCGATCCCTTCTTCACGACGAAGGCCGTCGGCAAGGGAACCGGCCTCGGCCTCTCGATCTCGCACGGCATCGTCGAGCGTCACGGCGGCCGGATCGGCGTCGAGTCGGCGATGGGCGAGGGGACGACCTTCTCGATCGAGCTCCCGCTCGACGCGGCGCCGGGGACCGCGTAGGCCGCGGCGCGCGTCAGCTCCCGCGCACCTCGGCGAGCGCCGCGTGGTAGAAGCCGTAGCCGCGCAGATGGCGCGGGCCGGGGCCGAGAAGGCGCGCGCGCATCTCGTCGGCGCCGGCGTCGCGCACGAGCGTGAGGCCGCGCTCGTCGAGATACGCGGGGAGGACGGCGGGGTCGAGCCCGAAGCGCCACGGCTCGCGAACGCGCCGCAGCAGGCGCGCGACCTGCGCGGTGCCTTCGAAGCTGCGCGTTCCGTCGAGGACGGCGCGGTCCATGTAGGTGAACAGGATCCGGCTCCCCGGTGCGCAGCGCTTCGCGAGCGCGCGCAGCGTCGCGTCGACCGCCTCGGCCGTGAGGTAGTTCGTGACGCCCTCCCACACCGCGAAGCTCCGCGCCGCCGAATCGAAGCCCGCCGCGGCGAGGACGTCGGCGAGCGGCTCGCGCGCGAGGTCTGCCTCGACGTAGCGGACGTTCGCGGGGAGCGGGCCGCGCCGGAGCAGTCGCTCGCGCTTGGCGCGCGAGGTCTCGGGCAGATCCACTTCGAAGACGGGCACGCCCGCGAGCGCGCGGATGCGGAGCGCGCGCGCATCGAAGCCCGCGCCGAGAATGAGCACCTGCCGCGCTCCTGCGGCGAGCGCCTCGCCGAGCGCGTCGTCGATGAAGCGGGTTCGCGCGACGCCGGCCGTTCGCGCGCCCGGCCAGCCCGTGTCGATGATCCAGCACACGGCGCCGTGGACGCCGGGCGCCCGCGCCGCTGCCGCCACCGCGCGCAGCGACGGCCGCAGGAACTCCCGCGCCCACGGGTCTTCGAAAAGACGCGCGGCGCGCGGCCGGCGCACCGTCTCGAGCGCGCGAAACAGCGCCATCAGCTCCGCTGTGGTGCTCGCCATGGGGCCTCCCGGGCGCGGCCGAGGCAATCGGAACGGCCCCTCTTTCTATGAGAGCCGCGGCCCGCGCGCCAGCGCAGGCCGATCGCTGCGCCGGCCCGCGTGGCGGCTACACTGCGCGGGCACCGCCCGGTACGCCCAACCCCAGCCAGGGAGCCCCCCATGAAGCTCGGTCTCACCGCCGGCTACTCCGGCGCCTCGATGTCCGTGAACCTCGATCTCATCCTCGAGGCCGAGCGCCTCGGCTTCGACTCCGTCTGGACGGCCGAGGCGTACGGCTCCGACGCGGTCGTTCCGCTCGCGTGGATCGGGGCGCGCACCAGCAAGATCCGCCTCGGCACCGCGATCATGCAGATGCCCGCGCGAACGCCGGCCATGACCGCGATGACGGCGATGACGCTCGACGCGCTCTCGGGCGGCCGCTTCATCCTCGGCCTCGGCCCGTCGGGCCCGCAGGTGGTCGAGGGCTGGCACGGCGTCGCGTACGGCAAGCCGCTGACGCGCACCCGCGAGTACGTCCAGATCGTCCGCAGCATTCTCGCGCGCGAGGCGCCGGTCGAGTTCAAGGGCGAGCACTACCAGATCCCGTACGCCGGCCCCGGCGCCACCGGCCTCGGCAAGCCGCTCAAGAGCATCCTGCACGGCCGCAAGGACCTCCCGATCTACACCGCGTCGATCGGCCCGGCCGGCATCGAGTGCAGCGCCGAGGTCGCCGACGGCCTCATCCCCGTCTGGATGAACCCCGAGCGCTTCGACCTGCTCGAGCCCGCGATCGAGAAGGGCTTCGCGAAGGCCAACGCCGAGAACGCCGGAAAGCCCGGCTGGAAGACCAAGAGCCTCGCGAGCTTCGACGTCGCGCCGTTCGTGACGGTGATCCTGAGCGACGACCTCGAGAAGGCCCGCATGCCGATCAAGGGCATGCTCGCGCTCTACATCGGCGGCATGGGCGCGCGCGGCAAGAACTTCTACAACGACTACGCGAAGCGCCTCGGCTACGAGGAGCAGGCCGTGAAGATCCAGGACCTCTACCTCGCCGGGAAGAAGCTCGAGGCGATGGCGCTCGTCCCCGACCGGCTCGTCGACGAGACCGCGCTCGTCGGGCCCGCCGCGCGAATTCGCGAGCGCTTCGCCGCGTGGAAGGCGTCGAAGGTGACGAGCATGCTGCTCGGCGCCGGACAGCCCGAGGCCCTTCGCCTGATGGCGGAGCTCGCCGGCTGACCTCCCGTCGCAGGCAGCGGACGTGAGCGCGGATTCCCGCGACCGCATCGTCGAGCTCGACAAGCGGCTCGTCTGGCATCCCTACACTCCGATGCGTCAGTACCGCGACGGGACCGACCCGCTCGTCGTGGTGCGCGCCGAGGGGGCGCGCCTCTACGACGCCGACGGCCGCTCGTACCTCGACGCGAACTCCTCGTGGTGGGTGGCGGCGCTCGGCCACGGGCACCCGCGGCTCGTCGCCGCGCTGAAACGCCAGGCCGACGTGCTGTGCCACACGGCGCTGGCCGGCATCACGCACGCGCCGGCGGCCGAGCTCGCCGACGCGCTGGTGCGCGCCGCGCCGCCGGGCCTCGCGCACGTCTTCTTCAGCGACGACGGCTCGACGGCCGTCGAGGTCGCGATGAAGCTCGCGCTCCAGTACTGGGCGCAGAACGGCCGGCCCGCACGCCGGCGCTTTCTCGCGCTCGAAGGCGCCTTCCATGGCGAGACGCTCGGCGTCACCGCGCTCGGCGGCGTCGAGGTCTTCCGCCGGCCCTTCGCCGGTGTGCTCCTCGACTGCATCCACGTGCCCGCCCCCGGCGATGGCGCCGCGTACGAGCAGGCGTTCGGCGCGCTCGAGCGCGCGCTGCGGGAGGGGGCGGACGACATCGCCGCCGTCGTGCTCGAGCCCATGGTGCAGGGCGCCGCCGGCATGCGCATCTACGACGCCGCCTATCTTCGCCACGCGCGCGCGCTGTGCGACGCGCACGACGTCTTCCTCGTCCTCGACGAAGTCTTCAGCGGCTACGGCCGCACCGGCCGCATGTGGGCGAGCCAGCACGCCGGCGTCGCGCCCGATCTGCTGTGCAGCGCGAAGGGCCTCTCGGGCGGCATGCTCCCCATGGCCGCAACGCTCGCGACGAGCCGCATCTTCGACGGCTTTCTCGGCGATCCCGAGCGCGCCTTCTACTACGGCCACTCGTTCTGCGGCAACCCGCTCGGCGCCGCCGTCGCGCGCGAGGTGCTGCGCGTCTTCGACGACGAGAAGGTTCTCGAGCAGGTGGCGCGCAAGGCGCCGCGCATCGCGCGGGCCTTCGGCGAGATGGCCGCGCTCCCCGGCGTCGCCCGCACCCGCTCGCTCGGCATGATCGGCGCCCTCGACCTCGCCGGCCCCGAGGGCTACCTCGCCGGCGCCGGCCAGCGCGTCGCCGCCGAAGCCCGCCGCCGCGGCGCCTACCTTCGCCCGCTCGGCAACGTCGTCTACGTGACGCCGCCGCTCACGATCCCCGACGCCGACCTCGACGAGCTGCTCGGGATCGTGCGCGAGAGCGTGAGGGCGGCGGGGCGGCCCGACTGAGCTACGGCCAGACCTGGCTGCTGCCCGCCTTTCCCTCACACGTTGCGGCCGGCGGCGGCGTCGGTCGGGCTTGCGATCGGCGACGGAGTCGCGACGGCGTGTCGTTTTGCGTGTCGGCAATCCGCCCCGACGCGTATGATGCAGCGCCAAGGGGGACTCATGCGCTGGTTCACGCCCTCGCTCGCGCTACCGATCCTCTTTGCGTCCGCTCTAGCATCCGCGGCCGAGACGCCCGTCCGTTCCGCTCCCGAAGTGCAGAGCAGCCGTCACAGCCGTCTCGACGGCAAGCACTTCACCGCCGAAATCGAGATGCGCATCGAGCGCGACGGCCGCACGGAGGACCGGCGCCTCCTCGTCTGGCGCGACGACGAGGAGGGAAAGCGCGAGCGCATCCTCGCGCGGTTTCTCGAACCTGCCGATCTCAAGGACTTCGGGCTGCTGTTCGTCGAAAACGAAGGCCGCCCGAACGACTACTTCGTGCACCAGCCCGAGCTCGCGCGCGTACGCCGCGTCTCGGAATCCGTCGCCAGCCAGGACATCTACGGCGTCGACCTCGACTTCCTCGGTTTCGGCGTGGCCCAGTCCGTGCGCTGCGAGGCGGTCGATCTCGAGCGGTCCTCCTATCAGGGTCGGCCGGCCTACCGGCTCAGCGAGCGGGCCCTCGACTCGAACCAGCGCTTCGACGAGCGCATCACGTGGATCGATGCCGCATCCTTCGTCCCGCTTCGCACCGAGCACCTTCGGGGCGGCAAGCCCATGCTGATCGCGGAGGTCCGGCGCCTCGAGGAAGTGCAGGGCATCGCGACGCCGATGGAGAGCACCTTCGAGCGGCCCGGCGCCAACGAGAAGGTGACCATGATCGTGCGCAAGATCGACTACGAGACGCCGATCGCCCGCGACTTCTTCTCGACGCTCGCGCTCATCAAGCGCTGACGCCGCACACGGGCGCCGGGAACGAAGATCTGGCGGCCACAATTGGCCGCTGATTCTCGCGAGATTTTCCTTTTCGCCGGCCGCCTCCGGTGAAATGATCTTGCGCAGGTTCTCGAGGACCGCTTCACGCGGAGGCCCCATGCTCGAGCGGCGCATCCTGTGACGGCCGCAGCCGATCTGCTCTCCACGGACCGCTCGCTGTCCTGGCCGGCCGTCCAGACCGAGCGCCTCTCGATGCACTACCAGGTCGGGCCCGAGACCGTTCGCGCGGTCGACTGCGTCGATCTCGCGATACCGCGCGGACAGTTTCTCCTCGTTCGCGGACGTTCGGGGAGCGGGAAGACGACGCTCCTGCACCTGCTCGCAGGCCTGCAGAAGCCGACCTCGGGCGTGGTTCGCGTGGGAGGGCAGCCGCTTCACGAGATGGGGACGCGGGCGACGGACCTGTTCCGGCGCCGCAACGTCGGGCTCATCTTCCAGTTCTTCAATCTCATTCCGTCGCTCACCGTCGAGATGAACATCGCGCTGCCGCTTCTCCTCGACGGCAAGAAGCTTCCTTCTCTACGGGACCGGATCGGCGAGCTGCTCGACACGCTCGGCATGTCGCACCGGCGCGGGCATTCGCCGCACCAGCTCTCGGGAGGCGAGATGCAGCGCGTCGCCATCGCGCGCGCCATGATCGTGAAGCCGACGCTCGTGCTCGCCGACGAGCCCACCGGGAACCTCGATAGCAAGAACGCGCACGAGGTCTTCGGCCTGCTCCGCGAGCAGTCGATCGCCCGGAAGGTCACGACGATCGTGCTGACGCACGATCCCGACGCCTCCGGCTACGCCGACCGCGTGATCGAGATGCGCGACGGCAGGATCGTCAAGGACACCTGCAGAGGGCCGGCGACGGCCGGTCAGCCCGATGCTCACTGACTACATCACGGGCGACAAATCGCGGCTGCCCTTCGACGTGCTGCTCTCGCTGCGCTCGCAGTTCATCCGCCGGCCGGCGCCGACCTTTCTCGCGATGCTGGCCGTGTGCGCGAGCGTTGCGCTCGCAGCGAGCGTCGAAGTGGCCTCACGCAGCGTTTCGACGGCGCTCGCTCGGTCGATGAACGCCGTCGCCGGCTCGACCCAGCTCGAGGTGACGGCCGCGGGGCAGGGCGTCCCCGAGGAAATGGTCGACGTCGTGCGCGACGTTCCCGGCGTTCGTTCGGCCTCGCCGATCATCCCTGAGACGTTTCGACTGGTGCGCGACGACGGGCAGGAGGAGTCGCTGCGCGTGCTCGGCATCGACCTCCTCTACGACCGCGAGGTGCGCGACTACGGGGTCTCCGAGGGCGGACTCCGCGTTCACGACCACGTGAGGCTCGTTGCCTCGCCAGACTCCGTCGTTCTCTCCGAACGCCTCGCCGAGCGCCTCGGCGTTGGAGAAGGTGCGGTGCTCCGGCTTCGCGCGACCAATGGCATGCACACCGTGACGGTGCGAGGTCTGCTGCTCGGCGATCTTGCCGCTGCGTACGGCGGATCGTTCGCCGTGATGGATGTCTACGCGCTGCAGAAGACGATCGGAATCGGTCCGATCGTCAGTCGCATCGACGTCAGCGCAGAGGAGGGTCAGGATCTCGAGGCCGTGCGCGCGGCGATCCAGGAGCGCGTCGGAGACGCCGTTGCCGTCCGCCGCTCGACCCTGCGCGAGAACCTCGTGACGCCCATTCTGGCGGCCTACAGCTTCGGAGTCTGGGCCATCACGCTGATCGGTGTCCTGCTCGCGCTCTTCCTCACGTACGCCGCGATCTCGGTCGTCGTCGACCGCCGCATCGTCGAGTTCGCGCTGCTCCGCGCCGCGGGAATGGACGCCGACCGCGCGTCGCGCGCCGTGGTCGTCGATGCGCTCGTCCTCGCAGCAGTTGGTACCCTGCTCGGCTTCACGGCCGCCGTGTTCTTCGCGGGCCGGCTCGTCGTCTTCTTCTCGCGTGCAGCCGAGTTCTATCAGGACCTGGCGGTCGAGCCGGCCGCCATCTCGGAGCAGACCGTCGCGATCGCGCTCGCCGTCGGCATTCCAACGGCCCTCGTCGCCTGCCTCGAGCCAGCGCTCCGCACGCGACGGAGCCGGCCGCTCGAGGTGCTGTACGGTCGGAACGGTGTGAAGCCGAACGTGCGGCGCGTGCCGAGGCTTTTCGTCTTCGGGCTCGCATGCACGTTTCTCTTCATCGGAGCCGTCGTGTGTTCCAGCCTCGCGCCGGCCGTGCGCCTCGGCTCCGTCGTAGGCTTCGGGGTCCTCGCCGTGTGGTCGCTCAGCAGCGTATTGATGCCCGTCGTCCTGCCGAAGCTCCAGGTGGCGCTTGCGAGCGTCGTCCCACGCGTGGGCGTTCTAGTCGGCGCATCCGTGGGCGACCGGCCCGTCGAGACCGGAGTGACGGTAGCGATCTGGACGACCGTGATTGCCGCCGCCTTCGGGTTGCTCACGTCGCTTCGCACCCTCGGCATCAGTATGGATGACTTTTTCGTGGGAGAAATAGGACCGGACGCAATACTCGTGTATGGCGAGGATCCCGCAACGACCGCCCAGGGAAGCCGTCTCTTGCTAGATCCGTCGATCGTGGACGCAATCGGGCGGGCGCCGGGAGTTACCGACGCCTGGGCGGTCCGCTCCACCACTGTCATCGTGAGAGGAGAGGAGGTTCCGCTCGAGGAGTACGACCCGGACAAGCTGGAGCGGCACGGAGGGTTGCGAGCGATCTCTCGAGATTCCGAAGCGTCCGTTGCAGCGCTTCGCCGTGGGGAGCTTCTCGCTTCCGACGCATTTCGGTCGAGATATGGGATTCGGATTGGGGATTCGATCGAGATCAAGACCGCTGAAGGCATGCACACGTTCAAGGTCGGCGGCGAGTCGAGATCGTTTCGCGGGCCGAGGGGGATGCTTCACATTTCATCGGCCGGGTTCACTCAGTGGTTCCGCTCGCCTGGTGCGGAGATGATCGTCTTTTGGGCAGGCGATCGCGTGGAGCAGGTCTTGGAGAACGTTCGCTCGTCCGTGGGACAGCAGCCCGTGTTCTTCCGGCAGGGCGACCTGTTCCGGCGCCAGGCGCGGCGCGTGATAGGCCGGTTCAGCGCCCTCCTGACAGCGCCGCTTCTCGTAGTCGCTTCGCTCGGGTTGATAGGACTGGCAAACCTGCTCGTCGGGAACGTCGCAGCTCGCCGCCGGGATCTCGCGCTCATGCGAGCGGCTGGCGCCACCTCCGGCAATGTCCTTGCCGTTGTCATGCTCAGCGCTGGCCTCATCGCACTCATTGGAACCACTGCTGGGCTTGCCCTGGGCCTGGGCTGGGAGCTCGTCATCCGAGACGCGATCGGCCACTTCTTGGGTTGGGCGATGTCGCTGGTGATCGCCTGGCACCTTGTCGGTGCTCTACTCGTCGGCGCTGCGGGCGCAGCGGCGGTTGCCGCAGCCGTTCCGGCGCTGCTTACGATGCGCTCGCTGCCCAGCCTCGCCCCGGGAGGCGACTAGCAACCCAAGCCGAAGAGCAACGCGATGAGCCCTGCGAAACTTGTCGTGTAGAGGAATGCATGCGCCATAGTGGGGCCAGTCTAAGCGCTGCTCTTCGTGCAATCAATCGTTTTCTCAGTATGCATCGACAGCAAAGGTGTGGTGCTGTGAACACGTAGCAGAGACCTGATCGCCAGCCCGAGAGCGACGAGGTGGCGCGCCGTAACACAGCACGGGCGCGCCGTCGCCTTCCTCTGCTGCGCGCTCGAGGTCAATGGCGAGCGGAAGAGGGTGATCGCTCGGATTGCATCGCGCGCTGGAGCGGCGCCGATCGACGTCGGAGCGCGCCGCCGCGTCACGCCGCCTCGATCTCGACCCTGTACCGCAGCCCGGCCGCGTCCAGCCCGTCCCGGAGGGCGAGGCGGACCAGGACGGACTCGGGGCAGCCGCGCGCGCGCATCCACTTTGCGGCGCGCTCGGGGCTCACGGTCTTGCGGCCCTTCTCGACGTCGCACAGATGCGACTTCGAGGCGCGGAGCTTCCGGGCCCACGCGTCCTACGCAAGCTCCTGGCCCTTGCGAATGGACTCGATCGCCCTCCCCAGCGTGAGCGGGCCGCCCGAGAGCTTCCTCAGCAGCCTGACCGCGTCGGACTCTCCTTGCCTGGCGTTGCGCATGGACGGCCCCGTCAATACTCGTGCTTGCCGACTTCTCCCACCGATACGAACTCGGCGGTGTCTCGCCTGACCTCGTCGATGGCTCGATACGCCGGATCAGCCGGATCGGTCGTTGCCGGCTCGGTCGCCCCCTCAGCGGCTCATCGTGGTAGCCGCAGGCGCCTGGCGCACCCCGCCGCGACCTCGTCAGTACTCCACCGGCACCGGATCGAGGCTGCGCCAGAGGTACCAGGTGGCGACGCTTCGCCAGGGGGCCCAGGGGGAGGCGAGGGCGAGCACGCGCTCGCGGCCGGCCCGGCCGAGGAGGTCGCGGGTCGGGACGTCGCCGAGGTAGTGCCGGCTGATGGCCTTGAGCAGTCCGAGGTCGTCGAGGGGCAGGACGTCGGGCCGCAGCAGGTTGAAGATGAGGAACATCTCGGCGGTCCAGCGGCCGATGCCGCGGACGTCGGTCAGCCGCGCGATCACCTCTTCGTCCTCCATCCGAGCGAGCGCGCGCAGGTCGAGCTCTCCGGACTCGAAGTGCCGCGCGAGGTCGCGCAGGTATTCGACCTTGCGCTCGGAGAGGCCGCACGCGCGGAGCGTCGGCGCGCGTCTTCGCAGCACACCTCGCGGT
>JAYRMX010000391.1:0-3927 GCA_041912475.1 Myxococcota bacterium | reverse complement strand
GGCGCCGGCGGCGCGCTCGAGGCGGTCGGAATGGTTGGCTACTTCCACTTCGTGAACCGCGTCGCGGACCTCGTCGGCATCGAGCGCGAGATCCCGATCGTTCGCCGCCGCTGGCGCTGGCTGCGCTCGCTCGGCGTCCGCCTGCAGGGCCGCGCGCTCGCTCGCATGCTCGACCTCTCGAACCGCCCCGTCGAGGTCGACGTCGAGAAGCTCCTCGCCGAGACCGCGAGGCTGCGCGGCGCACCGCTGCCGGCCGGATATGCGTCGCTCGCGCTCGCGCCGAACGTCGCGGCGTGGGCGCACCGCATGGCGCAGGAATGGCCCGGCCTCGACCCGCGCCTTCGCAAACGCGTCGAGCAGGGCGTTCGTGACGCGCTGCCGGCCTGCGACGAGGACGTCGAGGGCGTGCACCCGCGCCCGTCCGACCCGCTCGATGCGCTGATCTTCGTCGGCACGCGCTACGCCGCGCGGGCGACCGACGCGCTCGTCGAGGCCGTGCGCCGGTCGGCCGGCCTCGACGACGACGCGCTCACCGATCTCGTCTTCGCGATCTCCGCCTGCAACGCGTTCGAGCGCGTCGACCGGCTGCTCTCGGCGCCGATTCCGGCGTAGCGCCGGGCGGCGTGCGCTGCCGGGGCGGGCCGTGCCACAATGACGCCCTCGCTCCGATCGGGAGGACTCCCGCGATGTTCGCACGCCACGCCCGGATCGCTCCGGCCGCCGCTGCCGCGATCGCTCTGGTCGTGGCCTGCTCGGACCGCGAGCCGAAGCCGCCGGAATCGGCAGCGCCCGCTGCCGCGGCAACGGCGCCGCTGCCGCCGACGTCTTCGCCGCCCCCCGCTCCCACGCCTCCCAGCGCCGCGGAGGCCTTCGCACCGTCGGGCGACGAGATGGCGGAGCTCGACCGCACGCCGCTCGGGGTCTTCGAGGGCACGCTCCCGTGCGCCGACTGCGCGGGCATCCGCACCGAGCTCACGCTCTATCTCCAGCCCGACACCTTCGTGCTCCGAGAGACCTACCTCGGGCGGCCGGAGGGCGAGAAGACGATCACCACCGAGGGACGCTGGGAGGCCGCGCTCGGGATCGAGGGCGATCCGGACGCGACCGTGATCCGGCTCGGCCCGGACCAGCCCGACTCGATGCGCATCTTCCGCGAGGCGGGGAGCGATCGCCTCGAGCTGCTCGATCGCAGCGGGCGTCCGATCGAGTCGCAGCACGCGAACGTGCTCGTGCGGCGAGCGGACGCCCGGGAAGGCTCGTAGGCCGAGCGTGCGAGGCTCGCGCACGGCGCGGGAGGCAGCGTGAGAGTCCACATCCTGCAGCACGTCCCGTTCGAGGGCCCCGGGAGCATCGCCGACTGGCTCGGCGCGCGCGGCGCGTCCGTCACGCGAACGGCGCTCTACGAGTCTCCGGCATTTCCGGCGGCGGACGAGATCGACTGGGTGATCGCGATGGGCGGTCCGATGAGCGTCAACGACGAGGCCGAGCTTCCGTGGCTCGCGCAGGAGAAGCGCTTCATCGGCGACGCGATCGAGCGCGGCAAGACCGTCCTCGGGATCTGCCTCGGCGCGCAGCTCATCGCCGCAGCGTCCGGCGCGCGGGTTCGCCCGGGCCGGGAGCGAGAGATCGGCTGGCACCCGGTGCTGCCCGCACGCGCGGCCGCGCCGGAAGGCCTCGCCGCGCTCTTCGCGCCCGAGACGGACGTCTTCCACTGGCACGGCGAGACCTTCGACCTTCCCCGCGGCGCGCGCCATCTGCTGCGCAGCGCGGCGTGCGACCATCAGGCCTTCGCGATCGGCGACCGCGTCCTCGGCCTCCAGTTCCACCTCGAAACGACGATCGCGAGCGCAGAGGCGCTGATCGCCAACTGCCCGGGCGATCTTCGCCCCGGAGCCTACGTGCAGACCGCGCGCGAGATGCTCTCGACGCCCGAACGCTTCGAACACATCAACGCGCTCATGACGCAGGTGCTCGATCGGCTCGCGGGCTGACGGCAGCGCGGGCCGCGCAGCCGGAGCTCAGCGCACGAACGGATTCAGCGCCCGCACGCTGCCGCAGAGCCGATCGTGACGCGGATCTCGTCGCGTTCGATTCCGCGCCTCAGCAGATCACGCGCCACGCGCTGCTTCGCTGGAAAGCGCGCGTCGTAGCGGTAGACGAGAACGTTGGTGTCAACGAGGGCGGCCACGCCGGTAGAGCTCGTCCCGCGTCCAGCCGCGGCCGCGAGGAGCCCTCGCCGTCCGGCGCGTCTGGTCGCGCCGCGCCTGGCGCGCGGTCGCTTGGTCGAAGCACGCGAGCCGCTCCCGAATGGGCCTCTTCTCGGCCGCGGCGCGCCCGGGGACCACACGAAGGACGTCACCTGCGGGCTGCCACTCGATGTCGTCGCCCGGCCGAATCCCGTAGCGATCCGCCGGCGCCTTCGGAACCGTGACCTGGAGCTTGCTCGTGACCTTGCTCACGTCCTTACCATCGCAAGGATCTGGCGCCCGCCGCGGGCGCCCGTGGCGGACGAGCGGCCGGCCGGGCACGATGAGCCGTTGTCTCCACGGGGCCGTGCAATGCCGTCTCGAAGCGAGACCGTACGCGAGAGCTGGCGCCGCTTCGGGGAGTTCCTTCCCGAGACGCGGCGCCCGGCGATCGCCGCGCTCGTGGGCGCGGGCGTCGTCGTGGGATGTGCGGCGCTGCTCACCGCCGGAGCGGCCGTCGCGGATGCGGCGGCGGCCGGGCCGCTGATCGTCCAGGCCGCGTACGGTGCGTGGGCGGCGGCGTTCATGCTCGGCGGGTTCTGGCGGCTCCGGCCCGTGTATCGCGAGCGCTACGCGGAGCGCGCGTACCAGAAGCTCTTCTTCCGCTTCCTGCTGCCCGCGGTGACGGGCGGCATCGCCGCGCTCTTCTTCCCGATCTTCGTCTCGGGCGAGCGGCTGCTGCCGCGCCCGCTCGCGTGGGGAATCGCTGCGTACCTGCTCTTGACCGCGCAGCTCCTCGAGCGGCGCGGCCCCGAGATCTTCTGGAGCTGGGACATCCGCGCGTTCGTGTACAGCGTCATTCCGGAGCGGGCGCAGGTGCTCACTTCGGGCGTCTTCCGCTTCGTTCGTCATCCGGTGTACTCGGCGATGGTGCGCTGGGCGCTCGCGCTCGGGCTCGTCCGAAACAATCCGGCGTCGGTGGCGTGCGGAGCGATGGTCGTGGCCGGCCTGTGGGCGTGGTCGCGCGTCGAGGAGCGCGACCTCGAGCGCTCGAGCCCGGATTACGCGCTCTACCGGCGTGACGTTCCCGCGCTCTTCTCGACGCGCCCTCTCGCGTTCTGGCGGTACCTCGGGACGGGCCGAAGCGACTGATCGCGGGGCCGCGCCGGCAGCGTCGCGGCGTGCGAAGACGCGACCGGAAGGCGTGGGCGCGCGGACCGCCGCTGCGGTCCGGTGCGCCGCGCGTGATCAGTGCGAAGGAGCCTCCACTCCCCAGACCTCGCGCAGCCGCTCGTCGCGGCCGCAGCGCGCGCGGTAGTAGCGGTAGCGCAGCGGGTTCTTCGCCGCGTAGTCCTGGTGGTACGCCTCGGCCGGGTAGAACGGACCCGCGTCGACGATCTCCGTCGCGATCGGCGCAGCGAAGCGTCCCGATGCCTGCAGCGCGGCGCGCGAGGCCTCGGCGAGCCGGCGCTGCTCGGCGTCGTGAACGAAGATCGCGGTCCGGTACTGGCGGCCGGCGTCGCAGAACTGCCGGTCCTTCGCCGTCGGGTCGACGTTGTGCCAGAAGACGTCGAGAAGCCGCTCGTAGCCGATCCGCGACGGGTCGTAGACGACCTCGACCGCTTCGGCGTGACCCGTACCTCCGTCCGACACCTCCTCGTAGGTGGGGTTCGGCGTCGTGCCGCCGGTGTATCCCGACGTCGTCGAGATGACGCCCGCGAGCGCATCGAACGGCGGCTCC
>JAYRMX010000390.1:0-13684 GCA_041912475.1 Myxococcota bacterium | reverse complement strand
GCGCCGAGGATGCGCTCGGCCGTGGGGTTCGCGAACGCGATCGCGCCGTCGGAATCGACGACGCGGAGCCCGCGGGTCATGGTCTGGATGAGGTTTTAGTTGTAGTGCTGGAGCGCGGCGATGCGCCGCGCGAGCCGCTCGCGGTCGCTGACGTCGGACAGGACGAGCAGCACGCGCCCCTCCTCGTCGAGCCGGGTCGCGCGGAGGTCGAAGGCGCGCGCCGCGCCGCTGGCCCCGACCGTTCGGCCGACGCGCGGCGCAGCGGCGCTGCCGGCCGCGGCGTGCGAGAGCAGCTCGGCGATGCCTCCGGTCTCGAGCAGGTCGTGCGGCAGAGCGTCCTCGAGCGCCCGCCCCGCGGCGTGCTCCGCCGCGATGCCGAAGCTCCGGACGAACTCGGGGTTCACGGCCAGGAGCCGCCGGCCGCCGTCGAGCACCGCGAGCGCCGCAGGGATCGTGCGAACGATCGCGTCGTTGAGCCGCTCGAGCCGCTCGAGCCGCTGCTCGGCGACGCCGCGCTCACGAGCCGCGCGCGCGCGCCGGATCTGCTCGAGGGCGACGCCCGGCAGCACGTCGGCGAGATCGGGGCCGGCGGCCACGCACTCGGCCGCGCCGTGGCGATGCGCTTCGAGCGCCGGCGCGGCGCTCGGGTCCGGCAGGACGACCACGGCAGGCGCGGCGCCCCCACGCAGCGCCTCGAGCAGCGCCGCGCACTCGCCGCCGAGCCGTGCGTCGACGACCACGAGATCGACGTCGTCCTGCCGCACGCGGGCGAGGCACGCCGCGGCGCTCGCGACCACTTCGATCCGCGCGTCCGCGCCGAGGCGGCGAAGCGCGGGCACGATGCCGAGCAGATCGCCCGCGGCCTCCCGCAGCGTCGGGAGGACGACCAGGATGCGAACGACGAGTGACGGCAGAGTCAACGCGGGAGCCCCATCACGCACCACCCGCTGCGGGATTCGGCGGAATCTACCCGAAGAGCGGTCTCGCACCAGACCCGCGGCGCAGCGCGTGCGTGACCGAGTCCGTGGCGGGCGCTCGCGACCGAACCGGCCTCGGTCCGCGGACACCGGGCGCGCGGACCCGGTGCGCGGGCGCGCCGACCGCGCGCCGTCTGCGGTCTCGGAGCCATCGGGACGCCCGCGTCCGGAGCGGACGTCTTGAAGCCCGGGCACGTGCCGATACACTGCCGCTGCCCCCCTTCGCCGAGCGGCGGAGGTCATTCTGCGCAAATCGCACGTTCTCGTGGTCGACGACGAGGAGCTCTATCGCAGGGCTCTCGAACGAATCCTCTCGCGCGTCGGCCACGTCGTCACGACGGCGCGAGACGCCAGCGAGGCCCTCGCCGCCGTCTCCTCGCAGACGGTCGACCTGGTTCTCGCGGACGTGCGCATGCCCGGACTCTCCGGGCTCGAGCTCGTGCGCCAGATTCACGACCTCGAGCCCGATCTGCCCTGCATCGTGATCACCGGCTACGGAAGCCCCGAGCACTCGGTCGATGCACTGCGCGCCGGCGCCTTCTGGTACCTCGAGAAGCCTTTCGATCAGGCGAATCTCGACGTCGTCCGGCGGCTCGTCGAGCAGGCGATCGAGCACGGCCGGCTCAAGGCCGAGAACCGTCTGCTCCAGAGCCAGCTCCGATCGCGCTACTGCTTCGACAACATCGTCGGCCACAGCGCCGCCCTGCAGCAGGTGCTCGAGCAGGTCGAGAAGGTCGCCGACACCGACAGCACGGTCCTGATCACCGGCGAGAGCGGGACCGGCAAGGAGCTGATCGCCCGCGCGCTCCACTTCAACAGCCGGCGCGCGGAGCGGATGTTCGTCACGGTCAACTGCGGCGCGATCCCCGAGGAGCTCCTCGAATCCGAGCTCTTCGGGCACGTGAAGGGCGCGTTCACCAACGCGGTCGCGCACCGCGAGGGCCGGTTCTCGGTCGCGAACGGCGGGACGATCTTCCTCGACGAGATCGGCGACATGAGCCCCACCCTCCAGGTGAAGCTCCTTCGCGTGCTCCAGGATCGCACGTTCGAGCCGGTCGGGTCGTCACGTACCGTCCGCGTGAACGTCCGCGTTCTCGCCGCGACCAATCAGGATCTCGAGCAGGCGATTCGTGAGAAGCGCTTCCGTGAGGACCTGTTCTACCGGCTCAACGTGATCCCGATCGAGATGCCGGCGCTGCGGGAGCGGCGCGAGGACATCCCGCTCCTCGTCCAGCACTTTCTCGAGGTGATGCGGCGCGAGAAGGGGCGACACGTCGAGTCGATCTCTCCCGACGCGCTGCGTCTGCTCTGCGCTCACGAGTGGCCCGGGAACGTGCGGCAGCTCGAGAACGTCGTCGAGCAGATGTGCGTGCTGTGCGGCGAGCGGGAGATTCGCGTCGAGGACCTCCCGCCGCAGCTCCGCGGGCCGAAGGAGCCGGTCCCGGTCGGCGCGCCGAGGGTCTCGGACCAGGGCATCGCGTTCAACGACGTGATCGAGCGGATCCAGCGCGACCTCATCGTCCAGGCGCTCGATCGGACGCACGGCAACAAGAACCGCGCGGCGCAGCTCCTCGGCCTCAACCGCACGACCCTGCTCGAGAAGATGAAGAAGATGAACCTCGGGTGACGGTTTCGTAACCCCGCGCCGCCCGGGCCGTCGGTTCGCTGACGCTTCTGCCTCCCCCGCCCGCCTGCCGCAACGCGCGGCTGCACGGCAGCCCCGCACGCCGCTGCACGGCGGCCCCTCGCGCAGCCCCGCGAAAGCGCCGACGCACTACGGGGTTACGCCGGTCCCCCTGCGCCCGGTCGGGCGCGGCCGCGCCCGCCGGCGCTTCGCAGATCCTGCTTGGCATGGCCCGTGCTTCTTCCGGCAGCACGTCCGCAGCCGCGCCGCAGGAAGCCCGGCCGGCCCGGACGCACTGCCGAACACCAGGGGGAGACGATCCGCATGGAGGCGATGCTCCGCGAGTTCAAAGAGACGAATGCCGAGATTCCTGCCTCGCTCAAGGAACAGATCGTCATCGAGCACGGTCCGCTGATCCGATACATCGTGAACCGCATCGCGGTTCGCCTGCCTTCGCACATCGATCTCGACGACCTGCACAACACGGGCGTGATCGGCCTCATCGACGCGATCGACAAGTACGATCCCGACAAGAACTGCAAGTTCAAGACCTACGCCGAGTTCCGGATCAAGGGCGCGATCCTCGACCAGCTCCGGTCGCTCGACTGGGTGCCGCGCAGCGTGCGGCAGAAGAGCCGGCGGCTCGAGCGCGCGTACGGCGAGGTCGAGCAGCGCCTCGGCCGTTCTGCGAGCGACGAGGAGGTGGCCGACTCGCTCGGGCTCCAGATCGAGAAGTTCCACGAGCTCATGAACCAGGTCCGCGGCATCTCGCTCGTGAACCTCGAGGAGGTCCGCGGCGGCGGGCAGGATGGCGAGCGGACCGGAACCTACGCGGACATCGTCGAAGACGTCCACGCAGAGAACCCCTTCGCGTCGCTGCGGCTCGCCGAGCAGCGCAACGTCATCGCGGACACGATCTCGACGCTCCCCGAGAAGGAGCGCCTCGTCGTTTCGTTCTACTACTACGACGACCTCAACATGAAGGAGATCGGAAACATCCTCGGCATCACCGAGTCGCGCGTCTGCCAGATCCACACCAAGGCGATGCTTCGGCTGCGCGCGAAGCTGAAGGGCCTCACGGAGCGCTGACCCGGCCGGCGGCGCAGGCTACGCCGAGCAGGCGACCACGAGCACCGTGACGTTGTCCTCGCCGCCGCGAGCGTTCGCGAGGGCGACGAGGCGCTCGCAGGTCTCGGCGACGTCCTCGCCGGCGCCGACCGCCTTCGCGATCTCCTCGTCCCGTACGTGCTGCGTGAGCCCGTCGCTGCACAGCACGAAGACGTCGCCCGGCTCGGCCGTCAGCTCGCCCAGGTCGGGCTCGGCCTCCGCCTTCACTCCGAGCGCACGCGTGAGCACGTGACGGTGCGGGTGCTCGCGCGCGGCGGCGGCGCTGATCTCGCCCCGCCGCTGCAGCTCTCCGACCAGCGAGTGATCGTCGGTGAGCTGGCGGATGCGGCCCGCGCGCACGCGGTAGACGCGGCTGTCGCCCACGTGCGCGACGGCGGCGCGATCGCCCCGGACGAGCAGCGCGACGAGCGTCGTTCCCATCCCGGAGAGCTCGGGGCGAACGGCGGTCGTCCGCAAGATCCGCGCGTTCGCGTGGCCGACCGCTCCGCGCAGCCGCTCGGTGAGGCTCCCCGCGTCGCCGCACGAGCGGACGGCCTCGAGGACCGCCTCGATCGCAATCGCGCTCGCGATCTGCCCCGCGGTGTGGCCGCCCATGCCGTCGGCGACCAGGAACAGGCCGTGCGGGAGATCCTCGCCGTAGCGGTCCTCGTTGGTCCGCCGCCGGTGGCCCACGTCGCTCCGGGCGGCCGCACGCAGCTTCATTGCGGGATGTCTCCGGACCGCCGCCCCGCGCGGGCGAGTCCCCGCCCGTCTTCTCGGAGGCCAGCGGTGCGCACTTGAAGGTACCCCCCCGGCGAGGGATCCGGCTCGACTCCGACGCGCAAAAAGGATTCAATCCCCTTCGTCCGACAGACGATGAGACGGTTCGAGGCGAGGCCGCTCGGCCCGAGCCGCGAACGCGCCGCCACCCGGGGGATCCATGCCCAAGACCCTGCTTCTCGCCGACGACAGCGTCACGATCCAGAAGGTCGTCGGCCTGAGCTTCGCCAGCGAGGACGTCGTCCTCGTCACGGTGAGCAACGGAGACGACGCGGTCGCGCGAGCGCGCGAGCTGCGCCCGGACCTCGTGCTCGCCGACGTCGTGATGCCCGGCCGCAACGGCTACGAGGTCTGCGAAGCGATCAAGAGCGATCCCTCGCTGCGACACGTCCCGGTGCTGCTGCTCACGGGGACGTTCGAGGCGTTCGATCAGGAGCGCGCACGGAGAGCGGGCGCCGACGGCCACGTGACCAAGCCCTTCGAGGCGCAGGCGCTCGTCGCGCAGGTGCGCGAGATGATGGCGCGCAGCGAGCGCGCTGCTTCGGCGTTCGAACCCTCCGAGCCGTCCCCGCCGTCGCCGAACGACGCCGCGCTGGCCGCTCCCGTCTTCGAAGACGAGGCCGACGACGAAGCCATCGCGGCCTTCGACATCGACTCCCCGGAGGCGAGCGAGCTCGAGCTCGCGGCGGTCGCCGAGGAGGAGGCGGACGATCTGCTCGCGCCGACCGGGCTCGGCACGCCGGCCGCCGAGATCTTCGAGGTCGGCGAGGAGAGCTTCCGAGGAACTCCGCTCTTCACGCCGGCGACCGACAGCGACCTGCTCTCGCCGCGCGCCGTCGCTCCGGAGCCGGCCGGGCTGCCTCCCGAAGACGACTTCGATCTCGGCTTCGACGAGCCGCCGTTCACGAGCGTCGCGGAGCCGAGCGCGCCGATCCCGGCCCCGCCCGCGAGCGCGTTCGGCGAGGACGATGCTGCGGCGGATCGCGGCCTCGATCCGAGCGTCGCCGGCGACTACGACCTTTCGTTCTCCGACCTCGACGACCCGCTCGCGGCGACGCGCGGCGAGTCTGCGGCGGGGCGCACGGTCGCCGTCGCGGAGCCGGCGCCTGCCGGCGCCGCGGCGCGTCCCTCGGACGCGGGCACCGGGCTCGCGGTCGACCTCTCGCCCGCGCTGCGCGAGCGGCTCCACGACACGCTCGAGAAGGTCGCGTGGGAGGCATTCGCCGATCTCAGCGACACGATCGTGCGACAGGCCCTCGAACGCATCGAACGCATCGCATGGGAGGTGATCCCGCAGATGGCGGAGCAGCTCGTGCGCGAAGAGATCCGTCGCATGAAGGGCGAAGGCGAGGACGCGTAGCCTCCGAAGCTGGCCTCGGCGCGCGGCGGGCCGTAGACTCGCGGCGTGCCCGACCTCGCGCCTCCGTCGCTGCCGAAGCGCTTCGATCCAGGACCCGCGGAGGCCCGCTGGACGCGGGAATGGCTCGCCCGCGGCGTATTCCGCGCCGATCCGGACGACCCCAGGCCGGCGTTCTCGATCGTGATCCCGCCGCCCAACGTGACGGGCTCGCTCCACCTCGGCCACGCCCTCAACGGCACGCTCCAGGACCTCCTCGCGCGCCATGAACGCCTTCGCGGACGCAGCGTGCTCTGGCTCCCCGGAACCGATCACGCCGGGATCTCGACGCAGGTGGTCGTCGAGCGCGAGCTCAAGAAGCAGGGCAAGACGCGGCACGACCTCGGACGCGAGGCGTTCGTCGATCGCGTCTGGGAGTGGAAGGCGCAGTACGGCGCCCGCATCGTGCTGCAGCTCCAGTCGCTGGGCGCGTCGTGCGACTGGAGCCGTGAGCGGTTCACGATGGACCCGGGCCTGTCGCGGGCCGTGCGTGAGGTCTTCGTCCGGCTCTATCACGAGGGGCTCATCTACCGCTCGGAGTACCTGGTTTCGTGGTGTCCGCGTTGCAGCACCGTGCTCTCCGATCTCGAGAGCCCGCACCGCCCCGTCGCGGGGCGCCTCTACCGCATTCGCTACGCCCTCACGGACGGGAGCGGCGCGATCGAGGTCGAGACGACGCGGCCCGAGACGCTGCTCGGCGACACGGCCGTCGCCGTCCATCCGGAGGACGAACGCTGGAGCCGCTTCGTCGGCCGCCACGTCCGCCTGCCGCTTCTCGGCCGCGAGATCCCGGTCGTCGCCGACGCGTTCGTCGACCGCGATTTCGGCACCGGCGCCGTGAAGGTGACGCCCGCGCACGATCCGAACGACTTCGAGTGCGGGCGCAGGCTCGGGCTTCCGTCGGTCAACATCTTCCATCCCGACGCGACGCTCAACGACAACGCGGGCCCGTACCGCGGGCTCTCGGTCGAGGAGGCGCGGCGGCGCGTGGTCGCTGACCTCGAGGCGCAGGGCCTGCTCGCGGGAACGAAGGAGCATGCGCACGAGGTCCCGCACTGCGACCGGTGCGAGACGCTCGTGCAGCCGCTCCTCTCCGAGCAGTGGTTCATGCGCATGCAGCCGCTCGCCGCGCCGGCGATCGCCGCCGTTCGCGACGGCCGCGTCCGCTTCTTTCCGAAGAGCTGGGAGAGCACGTACTTCCACTGGATGGAGAACATCCGCGACTGGGCGATCTCGCGGCAGCTCTGGTGGGGGCACCGGATTCCGGCGTGGAAGTGCGCTGCGTGCGGCGGCTGGACCGTCACGACCGACGATCCGGAGCGCTGCGCGCACTGCGGATCGAGCGAGATCTCGCAGGAGAGCGACGTTCTCGACACGTGGTTCTCGAGCGCGCTGTGGCCGTTCTCGACGCTCGGCTGGCCCGACGAGACGAAAGACCTCGCGCGCTACTACCCGACGTCGGTGCTCTCGACCGCCTTCGACATCATCTTCTTCTGGGTGGCCCGCATGATCATGATGGGGCTCCACTTCATGGGCGACGTTCCGTTCCGCGACGTCTACATCCACCCGCTCGTCCGCGACGAGAAGGGACGCAAGATGTCGAAGTCGAAGTCGATCGGAACCGACCCGATGGACGTGATGGCGGTCTACGGCGCCGACGCGATGCGCTGGACGCTCGTATCGCTCGCCGCACAGGGACGCGACATCCGCTTCAGCGAGCAGAGCGTCGAGGGCGGCCGTGCCTTCGTGACCAAGCTCTGGAACGCGGCGCGCTTCGCGCAGATGAACCTCGGCGACTTCGACCCGGCGCAGACGGCCGGGCCGGAGGGGCTCTACGACCGCTGGATCCGGGCGCGGCTCGCGGCGGCGCTCCACGACGCGCACGTCGCGCTCGAGGGCTACCGCTTCAACGACGCCGCGAGCGCGCTCTACCAGTTCGTCTGGGGCGAGCTGTGCGACTGGTACATCGAGCTCGCGAAGCCCGCGCTGCAGTCCGCCGACGCCGCCGTCCGCCGGGCGACGCAGCGTACGCTCGTCGAGGTGCTGGAGGGCGCGCTCGTGGCGCTGCACCCGATCATGCCCTTCGTGACCGAAGAGATCTTCCAGGCGCTGCCCGGCCGGGACGGCCGCCTGCTCGCCCAGCACGGCTACCCCGCTCCGGCGCCGCCGCTCGCCGCCGCCGAACAGGCCACGATGGACCTGCTGCTCGAGGTCGTGACCCGCGTGCGGCAGGTCCGCGGCGAGCTCGGGCTCCCGCCGTCGATGGAGGTGCGTGTCGGTCTGCCGCTCGCCGTGCAGGCGCCCCTCCGCGCGCACGAGGCGGCGCTGCGAACGCTCACGCGCGCCCGCGAGGTCCGCTTCAGCGACGCCGAGCCCGCGCCGGACTCGGCGGTCACGCTGGCCGCCGGGCACCGGGTCGCCGTCGAGATCGGGGATCCGGGCTTCCTCGCCGACGAGAGCCGGCGCCTCGAAAAGGCCCTCGAAACCCTCGAGAAGGATCTCGCGTTCGTCGGCCAGAAGCTCGATAATCCACGCTTCGTGGAGCGTGCGAAGGCCGAGGTGGTGGCCGCCGAACGAGACAAGCTCACGCGCCTCGGCGCCGAGCGCGACGAGCTCCGGAGCCGCCTCGACCGGCTGCGAGGGCTCGGGGGCGAACGCGCATGAGCGGTGCGCCGGCCTTCCCGCCGCCGCACACCTGGCGGCCGCTCCTCGAGCTGGCGCTGGCCGAGGACCTCGGCCCCGGCGACGCGACGACACCTCTCGTCGTCGGCGAGGGGCAGGACGGCGAAGCGGTGATCGAAGCGCGCGCGCCGCTCGTCGTCTGCGGGCTCGCGCTGGCCGCGGCGGCCTTCGAGGCCGTCGACGCCGGCGTCACCTTCGCCGCGGAGTCGCGCGACGGAGAGCGGCTCACTGCGGGCGAGCCGCTCGCGAAGGTCTTCGGCTCGCTGCGAAGCCTGCTCGCGGCGGAGCGCACCGCGCTCAACTTCCTCGGCCGGATGTGCGGCGTCGCGACGTACACGCGGCGCTTCGCCGACGCCATCGCCGGCACGGGCTGCACGCTCGCCGATACGCGCAAGACCCTGCCCGGCTGGCGCTGCCTCGACAAGTACGCCGCCGCCGTCGGCGGCGCCGCGAACCACCGCATCGGCCTGTACGACGGCATCCTGCTCAAGGACAACCACGTCGCGGCGGCCGGCGGAACGACCCTCGCCGTCGAGGCTGCGCTCGCCGGCGCGCGGGCGAATCTGCGCGTGCAGGTCGAGGTCGAGTCGGAGGCCGATGCGCTCGCCGCGATCGAGGCCGGCGCCGACTCGCTGCTGCTCGACAACCGCAGTCCCGACGAGCTGCGGCGCATCGTCGCGCGCGTCGCCGGGCGCGCGCTCCTCGAGGCCTCGGGCGGCATCACGATCGAGAACGCCCGCACCGTCGCCGAGACGGGCGTCCACCGCATCTCCGTCGGCGCGCTCACGCACTCCGCACCGGCCGCCGACCTCGCGATGGAGCTCGCCGCCGGGGGCGCCCGGCCGTGAGCGAAGGGGCCGCGCGGGTGCTGCAGCGGCTCCGCAGCGCGGGCTCCGCCGGCCTATCGGGCGCGCTCCTCTCCGAAGACCTCGGCGTCTCGCGCGCGCAGGTGTGGAAGCACGTCGAGTCGCTGCGCTCCCGCGGCTACGGAATCGAGGGCGAGCCCGGCGGAGGCTACCGGCTGGTCGCGTTGCCGGACCGCCTGCACCCCGAGCAGGTGCAGCACGGCCTCTCGACCCGCTGGCTCGCGCGCGACTTTCGCCACCTGGAGGAGACCGACTCCACGAACCGCGTCGCGATCGAGATGGCGCGCGCAGGCGCGCCGCACGGCGCCACCGTCGTCGCCGAGGGACAGACCGCCGGCCGCGGGCGCCTCGGCCGCAGCTTCTTCTCGCCTCCGTACGTCAACCTCTACACCTCGATCGTGCTCCGCCCGCGCCTCGACACCGCCGAAGCGCCGACGCTCATCCAGGCGGCGGCCATCGCGGTCTCCGAGGCCGTCGAGGCCGAAGTCACCGATCCGGCCGACGTCGAGATCAAGTGGCCGAACGACGTCCTGCTCGGCGGCCGCAAGACCTCGGGCATCCTCATGGAGCTCGGCGCAGAGGCCACGCGCGTCGCCTTCCTCGTGCTCGGCATCGGCGTCAATCTGAACGTGCCGCGCGAATCGCTGCCGGAGGAGTTCCGCGCGCTCGCCACCAGCGTCTCGTCGCACACCGGACGCCGCGTCGACCGGGTGGCGTTCGCCCGGCGCCTCTATCATGCGCTCGAGGAGGTGCTCGACACGCACGCCGCCGGCGGCTTCGCCGCGATCCGCCCGCGCTTCGAGTCGAGGTTCCGGATGGCCGGGCGGCCGATCCGGGTCCGCGACCTCGACGGGGCCGAGACCGGAGGCCGCTGCGCCGGGATCGACGCCGACGGTGCGCTCCTGCTCGACGACGCGGGCGGGCTTCGGCGCCGCGTCGTCGCGGGTGACGTGACGGTCGTGAAGGAACGGGAGGACGCCGCGTGACCCGCACCGTGCTGCTCGCGATCGACGTCGGGAACACCAACGTGACGCTCGGCCTGTTCGATTACCCCGAGGACGGGGCCGCGGGTTCGCTCGCGCATCACTGGCGCATCACGACGCGCCGCGAGCAGACTTCCGACGAGGTCACGATCACTTTGCGCGCGCTGTTCGAGCAGAGCGGACGCAGCGTCACCGAGATTTCCGACGGCATCCTCTCGAGCGTCGTCCCGCCGCTGCTCCCGATCTGGGAGCGGGTGTGCGAGAAGCTCTTCGATCGCGATCCGCTGGTCGTCGGGCCGGGCATCCGTACGGGCATGCCCGTTCGCTACGAGAACCCGCGCGAGGTGGGCGCCGACCGCATCGTCAACTCGGTTGCGGCGTACGAGATGCTCGGCGGGCCGGTGATCGCCGTCGATTTCGGCACGGCCACGACCTTCGACTGCGTCTCGGCGCAGGGAGAGTATCTCGGCGGAGCGATCTTCCCCGGAATCCAGATCGCGATGGACGCGCTGTTCCAGCGCACCGCCCTGCTCCACCGCGTCGAGCTCGCACGACCGCGCTCGGCGATCGGCAAGACGACGACGGGCGCGCTCCAGTCGGGGCTCCTCTTCGGCTACGCCGGCATGGTCGACGCGATGGTCGGGCGGATCCGCGCCGAGCTCGGCGGCGAGGCGCGCGTGATCGCGACCGGCGGCCTCGCCTCGCGCGTCGCGAGCGAGACCGCGACGATCGAGCGCGTCGAGCCCTTCCTCACGCTCGAAGGGCTCCGCATCCTCTTCGAGAAGAACCGCTTCGAGCGCGCCGAGGCGCCGCGAAAGGAGAAGCAGGCATGAAGGACGTCCCCGTCCGCGACACGCGCAACTTCGCCCTCATCGGCCACGCCGGCGACGGCAAGACTTCGCTCGGCGAGGCGCTGCTTCACCGCGCCGGCGCGATCCAGACCCTCGGCCGCGTCGACCAGGGAACGTCGCACCTGTCGTACCTGCCAGAGGAGAAGGAGCGTCACCACACGCTCACGTCGTCGGTCTACGCGTTCGACTGGAGCGGCAACCACCTCACGCTCGTCGACACCCCCGGCGATCCGAACTTCATCCCCGACGCCGAGATCACGGTGCCCGCGCTCGACGGCGCCGTCCTGGTCGTCTCCGCCGTCGACGGCGCCAAGGTCGGAACCGAGCGGATGTGGCGGACGGTCGGCGCGGCCGGAATCCCGTCGATCGCCTTCGTGAACGGCCTCGACCGCGAACGCGCCGACTTCGGAGGCGCCGTCGAGTCGCTGCGAAAGCTCGGCGCGAAGCCGGTCCTGCTCTGCCTCCCGATCGGATCCGAGACGGCACTGCGCGGCGTCGTCGACCTGCTCGCGATGAAGGCGCACATCGGACCGGCCGAGGCGGACGTTCCGCCCGAGCTCGCCGAGGCCGCCGCCACCGAGCGCGGGCGGCTCGTCGAGTCGGTTGCCGAGTGCGACGACGCGCTGCTCGAGAAGTATCTCGAAGCGGGCGAGCTGACCGACGAGGAGATCCGCCGCGCGCTCGCCAAGGGCGTGCGCGAGCACCAGATCCTTCCGGTGCTGTGCGGCTCGGCGCTCTCGCTCGCGGGCGTCGGGCTCCTGCTCCGGTCCGCCGTCGAGCTCCTGCCGTCACCGGTCGACCGCGCACCCTGGCCGGCCGAGGACGTCGCCGACGGCAAGTCGCACCCGGTCGAGGCCGACCCGGCCGGCCCCTTCGCCGCCGTCGTCCTCAAGACCGTGATCGACCGCTACGCGGGGACCCTCTCCGTGCTGCGCATCGTCTCCGGAACGGCGCGCCCGGACATGACGGTGCTCGACGCGACGACCGGATCGCGCGAGCGAGTCGGCAAGCTCTTCGTCCTGCGCGGCGGCGAGCACGTCGAGGTGCCGGAGGCGGAGCCCGGCGACGTGATCGCCGTGGCGAAGCTCAAGGACGTCCACACCGGAAACGTGCTCACGGCCGAAAAGGGCGGAGTGCACCTGCACGAGCTCGCGATCCCCAAGGGCGTCATCTCGTACGCCATCCAGGCCCGCGCCAAGGCGGACGAAGACAAGGTCCACACGTCGCTCGGCCGCCTCGTCGAAGAGGACCCCACGCTCCACCTCGGCCGCGACCCGTCGACGGGCGAGTTCCTGCTCACCGGGATGGGCGAGCTGCACATCCGCACCGCGGTCCAGAAGCTGCGCCGCATGTTCGAGGTCGACGTCGAGCTCAAGACGCCGAAGGTCCCCTACCGCGAGACGATCACGCGCAAGGTCGAGAACGTCGAAGGCAAGCTCAAGAAGCAGACCGGCGGCAAGGGGATGTACGCCGTCGCGTACGTGACGATCGAGCCGCTGCCCCGCGGCACGGGGTTCCAGTTCGTCGACGAGATCGTCGGCGGCGCGATCCCGCGCAACCTCATTCCCGCGGTCGAGAAGGGCGTGCAGGAAGCGCTCCAGCACGGCGCGCTCACCGGCAACCCCGTCGTCGACGTTCGCGTTCGCTGCATCGACGGCAAGCACCACCCCGTCGACTCGAACGAGATGGCGTTCAAGCTCGCGGGCTCGTACGGCTTCAAGGCCGCGTTCGAGCAGGCCCGGCCGACGCTCCTCGAGCCGATCATGCACGTCGAGATCCAGGCGCCCGACGCTCGAGTCGGAGACATCATGGGCGACCTCTCGAGCCGCCGCGGGCGCGTCCAGGCCAGCGAGGCGCGGGGGCAGACGCAGGTGATCGAGGCCCAGGTGCCGATGGCCGAGATGCTCGAGTACGCGAGCGTGCTCACGAGCCTGACGGCCGGCAAGGGAAGCTTCCACATGGAGTTCTCGCACTACGACGAGGTGCCCGCCGCGCAGCGCGAGAAGCTCGTGGCGCAGTTCAAGGCCACGCAGGGAGCGTCGTCCTGACGCGCAGGACGCCATGAGCAGCGCAGGTCCGGCGATCGAGCTCGTCCTCTCGCCCGAGGCCGAGCGCTACGTGCGCCGCGACGCGCCGGTCGAGGCGCGGAGGATGGCCGCGCGCGGCGCCCTGCCCCTTCCTCCCGCCGAGCTCGCGACCGTGCTGTTCGCGCTGCTGCACGACCCCGACGACGCCGTCCGCCAGCGCGCGGGCGAGAGCCTCGCGGCGCTCCCGGCACAGGTCGCGGGCGCCGTGCTCTCCGGGCCCGCGCACCCCGCCCTGCTCGCGCACCTCGCGCAGGCGCACCAGAACGACGCCGGGCTGATGGAGAAGCTGGCGCTCAACGCGGCCGCGAGGGAGGAGACGATCGATTTCCTC
>JAYRMX010000389.1:0-30343 GCA_041912475.1 Myxococcota bacterium | reverse complement strand
GAGCGGCTTCGCGAGCTTCTTCTCGCCCTCGTCGGCGAGCTCGGGCTTGCGCTGGTCGGGCGGATAGAAGGCCCGGTGCATCAGGGCCTGGAGCAGCGACGGCTCGACCTCGGTCATCACCCAGAAGCTCCACTGCACCGCGTGGCCCTGGTCGGCGACCGAAGTCGGCCACAGGCCCTTGCCGTACTTCATGGCGAGATAGAGGTTGATCGCCATCGACTCCCAGACGATCGTGCCGTCGTCGTCGAGCGTTGGAACGTGGCCGTTCGGGTTGAGCTTCAGATACTCGGGCTCGTGCGTGGCCCCCGTCGCGAAGTGCGTGGGAACGTTCTCGTATGCGAGGCCGAGCTCCTCGAGCATCCAGAGGCAGCGGTTCGCGCGCGACATGGGTACGCCGTAGAGCTTGATCACGATCGTCTCCTCGCTAGCCGTGAGCTGGCCGCGACACGGCGCCGTCGTCGACGCCGACCCACGAACGAAGCTGCGCGGGGTCGGTGCGGTACAGAAACTCGCCGGCGGAGAGCCCGCCGGGATTCCGGTCGCGGATCGCGCGGAGCAGACCGACGAGGACGGCCACCATCCGCTCGGCGGAGATCCGCTCGTAGAGCGTGCGCGCGAGCCGCGAGCCCTCGCGCGAGCCGCCGACCAGCACGACGTGATCGTTCTTTCCGTAGCCGAAGATGCCGATCTCGGCGGTCGGCGGGCGCGCGCAGCCGTTCGGACAGCCGGTCATCCGGATCACGACGTCGACGTCGCCGAGGCCCGCGCGCTCGATCTCGTCGATCCACTGCGGAAGGATCCGCTCCGCCTCGGTCATCGCGAGGCCGCACGTGGGCTTGGCCGGACACGCCATCGAGCTGCGGCGCACGAGGCCAATCGCGTCGGGAAGCGGCACGCCGTGGCGCCGCAGGATCGATTCGAGCGCGGCGCGGTCGGCAACGTCGCAGAGCAGGAGGTCCTGCTGCGGCGTGAGGCGAACCGTGAGGCCGAGCTCCGCGACGGCGGCGCGGATCCCGCGGCGCAGCGCCGGCCCCACGCGCCCGCCCTCGATCGAGAGGCCGTAGAAGCCGCCTCCGCCGCGCTGCGGATGCCATCCATGGAGAAGATCGAGCGGGGCGAGCGGCTGCGGATCGGCGTCCTCGAGGTCGATCCCGAAGCGCGCACGGAGCGAGGCCTTCACCGCGTCCGTGCCGAGCCGCCGGATCGTGTACTTCCAGCGCGCGAGGCGGCGGTCCTTTCGCTCGCCCTGCTCCTTCTGCAGGATTGCGATCGCGCGCGCGGTGTCGACCACCTGTGCGCGCGGGATGCGCCCGACGTAGAGGCCGAGCAGCGGTGCGGTCGCCTCGTTGTGGTGCGTCATCCCGAGGCCGCCGCCCGTGTGCACGTCCCAGACGCTTCCGGGCTCGATCCCCGGCCCCGTCACCGGGACGAAGCCGACGTCCTGCGTCAGCACGTCGATCGAGTTGTCCCTCGGGTGCGCGATCCCGATCTTGAACTTGCGCGGCAGGTACTGGCTGCCGTAGAGCGGCTCTTCGGGGCTGACGACGCCGTGCTTGTTGCCTTCCGCGTCGGCGAGCCAGACCTGGAAATACGAGGAGCTGCGCGGCGCGAGCTCCTGCGCGATCTCGTACGCGAGCTCCTGGCCTCGGACGTCGAGGTCGGGGTCGAGCGCGTCGAGCGGAGACATCATCACGTTTCGGTTCACGTCCCCGCACGCGCTCAGCGTCCCGTCGCGGCGGTAGTTGCGCGAGAGATGGCGGATCAGCGGTGCGAGCTTCGGGCCGTAGACGTGGTGGAACTGGATGCTCTGGCGCGAAGTGAGGCGGAGTGTCCCGTCGCCGAAGGCGTCCGCAGCATCGTCGATCGCGAACCACTGCGCGGGGCGAAGGGCGCCGCCGGCCGGACACTTGAGCCGGACCATGAAGAAGTGGTCGTCGGCGACGCGCCGGCCGCGCTCGCCGCGCCCCTGCTGCCGGTAGATGCCGTGGAACTTGGAGAGCTCCTTGGCCTCGGCGCCGATCGTGGGCCGCTCGCCGCGCTCGAGCGCATCGATCTCGTCGCGGAAGCTGTGGACCTCTCCCTTTCCGTCGGAGACGTAGTAGAGCCCCTTGCTCTCGACTTTGATCCGCTCGTTCTTCGACATCTCCTCGAGGGAGCCGTTCTCGAGCGTGACGGCCGGCCGGTCCGGCGTCTCGGGCGGGGCCATTCGTCTCCTTTCGCGGGGGCCTTCGGGGGGCGGACCTCGGCCCGCCCGGGGTTGTGAGGGTAGCCGACGCGGGACGCGGCGGCAGAGATCCCCGGCGGGCCCTCGTCCGGCTACCCTGCGCCCGTCTGCCCCGCCGCCGCGGCTTCGCCCGCCGCGGCGCGACACGGAACGAGGACGTTGAGCGGTTCGAACTCTGCCCCTGCCCGAGACGCCGCCCCGCCGAGCCGCACGCTGCGGATCGACGTGGGGGGCGGCATGACGCTCGCCGCCGACGCCTGGGGAGACCCGGCGGCCGAGCCCGTGGTCTTCCTGCACGGCGGCGGCCAGACGCGCCACGCGTGGGGGGATACGGCGCGCGAGCTCGCCGGCCGCGGCTGGTACGCGCTCTCGCTCGACCTGCGGGGCCACGGCGAGAGCGGCTGGTCGGACGAGGGCGCGTACCGGCTCGGCGACTTTGCCGCCGACCTGCGCACGGTGCTCGCGGGCCTCGGGCGGCCCGCCACGCTCGTGGGCGCCTCGCTCGGGGGCATGACCGCGCTCGTCGCCGCGGGCGAGGAGCCGCGCAGCGGTGTTCGCGCGCTCGTGCTCGTCGACATCGCGCCGCGCATGGAGCGCAGCGGAGCGCTTCGCATCGTCTCGTTCATGCTCTCGCGTCCCGACGGCTTCGCGAGCCTCGAGGAGGCGGCCGAAGCGGTGGCCGCGTACCAGCCGCACCGCGAGCGGCCGCGCGACACGCGCGGCCTCGAGAAGAACCTGCGGCTCGGCCCCGACGGGCGCTGGCGCTGGCACTGGGATCCGCGCTTCCTGATGGGAGTGGGCGTTCCCTACGCCGGTGAGACGCCGAAGCGGCTCGACGACGCGGCGCGCGCGCTCAGCGTGCCGACGCTCCTCGTCCGGGGCCGCCTCTCGGACCTGCTCAGCGAGGAGGGCGCGCGCCACTTCCTCGAGCTGGTTCCGCACGCGCGCTTCGCGGACGTCTCGGGCGCGGGGCACATGGTCGCGGGAGACCGGAACGACCTGTTCACGCGCGCGGTCGTCGATTTCCTCGGGCAGCTCCCGCAGCCGCGCTGACGCGCGTCGCCCGGCTACTTGCGCCGCAGGCCGAGCCGCTTTCGCAGCCTCCGCAGCGGCCGGCTCCCCTTGCTCGGATACGGCTTCGCGAGCCCTTCGGGCTGCGTCTTCCAGCGGCGGTGGCTCCAGATCCACTGCGTCGGCGCCGCGCGAACGGCCGCCTCGATCGCCACGCTCATGCGGCGCACGTTCTCGGCGACGGCGGCCTCGGTCGCCGCGCGGTCGGGACCTTCGGGCAGGAGCTCGACCGGCGGAGAGATCTCGATGCGGTGCCGCGTGCTCTCGGCCTCGCGGAACATGAACGCCGGGACGACGGGGAAGCCGAAACGCATCGCGAGGCGAGCGGGCCCGTCGCGCGTGCAGGCCGGCCGCCCGAAGAACGGGACGAACACGCCTTCCGCCGCCCGCGTGTCCTGATCGAGCGGCATGACGACGCAGCGGCCCGCCCGCAGCGAACGCAGAACCGCACGCGCCGCGACGCCGCGGCGGATCACCTCGATGCCGCCGGCTTCGCGCCAGCCGGTGATCATGCCGTCGAGGTACGGGTTGTTCGCGGTGCGGTGGACGATCGAGAGCGGAGCGCCGCGCGCGGCCATGATCGCTGCGAAGAGCTCGAACGATCCGAAGTGTGCGGTGAGGATGATGACGCCGCCGGTCTTCGAGGCCTTGCGTGCGCGCTCGAGATGCTCGAAGCCCTCGATGCTCGCGATCTCGAGCAGCTCGTCGCGCGTCGTGCGCTGCAGGAGCGCCGTCTCGGCGACCATGCGTCCGAAGTTGGCGTACGTCTCGACGAGAACCGCCTCGCGCTCGCTCGCCGACCGGTCGGGGTAGGCGATCGCGAGGTTGGTGCGTGCGGTCTCCGTGCGCGGGCCGCGCGCCCGCGCGTACGCGCGCCCGATTCGAGCGCCGAGGGCGACGGCCTTCTCGCGCGGCAGCGACTGAACGAAGCCGCGGAGGGCCTCGAGGCCTGCGATCGAGACGCGGTCCTTCGCGCGAATCAGCGGGTGCACCGAGCGCCGCTCGGTGGCGCCTTCGGGCCCGCCCGGGGCTGCGGTGTCAGCCGCCAAGCCCCCGCTCCTTCTCGTCGAGCTCCGCCATCACCTGCTCGTCGATGGCGCGGTACTTCCTGATCGCGCGGTCCACCCACTCCGGGTCGCCCGCCTTCTCGGCGAACTCGCGCGCCTTGGTGCGGATCCAGTCGATGTGCCAGGCCTCGTCCTTCGTCACGGCCTCGAGCACCTCGCGCGTTCGGTCCGAGAGGCCGGGCTTGCGAAGGTGCTGCTGGTAGCGGCGCAGCGCTCGCTGCTCGACGACGACCGTGAGCGCGAAGATGTCGACGATGGTCTTCGGTACGCCGGCGAGCTTTCCGATCCGCACCTGGTAGCCGTCGTCGACCAGCACGGGCTGCGCCCCGAGCTCCTGGATCCTCTGCGTCCAGAGCCACGCGTGGCGCGTCTCGTCGGCGAGATGCTGCGTCAGGAAGACCTGCGACTCGGGATCGTCGACGAGGCGCATGAGACGGAACAGGAGGTTCGCGCCGCGCAGCTCCGCGTCGCGGAAGTAGGAGTAGACGAGCACTTCCTGCTCGACGGGCGTGAGTCCGGGCATGCGTCCTCCGGGCGAGCGCGGCCCCGCGGGGCGCGAGATCCGGCATGCAGAATAGCCGGGGGGACCGACCCCGCACGCCCGCAGCCCCGGCTCGCGCGCGCGGGCCCGCGGCGACGGGCGAGAGGGCGCGGGGCTACTCGGCGTCCTCGCGCGTGCGCGTGATCCGAACCCCCGTGTACTCGAGCACGCCGGCGATCGGCTTCGGCTTGCGAACCGTCACGGTAACGGCGTCGACGTCGAACTTCGCGAGCACCGCGCGCGCGATGCGCTCGCCGAGCGCCTCGACCAGCTTGTGCTCCAGGTTCGCGGCCACGTCGGCGACGACGTCGTAGATGCGGCCGTAATGGATGGTCTGGCCGATGCGGTCGCTGCGGCCGGCCGCGCGCAGGTCGCGCTCGACCTCGAGATCGAGGAGCACGGGGCGGCGCATGCGGCGCTCGGCGGCGGTGACGCCCAGCGCCGCGGGCACCTGGATGCCTTCGAGCAGGATCCGGTCGGACTCGCGCGCCGCCGCCATGAGGGCCTCAGCCGCCGATGCGCGACATCGTGCGCTCGGGCTTCACGTACAGGCCGTCGGTCACGTGGTGCTTGAGCTCCTTGGTCGACACCACCGCGCGGATCCGCTCGAGCACGGCCTCGTCGTCCGCCCCCGAGCGAAGCAGATCGCGCAGGTCGTGCTCGCGAACCGAGAACAGGCAGGTGCGGAGCTTGCCGTCGGCCGTGAGCCGGATCCGGTTGCACGCGCTGCAGAAGGGCTGCGTCACGGAGTCGATGAAGCCGACGCGGCCGGGCGCGCCGTCCGAGAACAGCCAGTCGCGGCTCGGAGAGTGCGGGTCGAGATCGGGGTCGGGCTCGATCGGCCAGTTCGCCGCGATGCGCTCGCGAAGCTCCTTGCCCGGAACCATCACGTCCGTCCCCCAGCGCCGGCCGTGCTCGAGCGGCATGAACTCGATGAAGCGGACCTCGAAGCCGCGTTCGCGCGCGAGCGCGGCGAAGGCCACGACCTCGTGGTCGTTGAGGCCGCGGATCGGGACGTTGTTGATTCGGATCGGCCGCAGCCCCGCGGCGACCGCGGCCTCGATCCCTTCGAGCACGCGCCCGAGCGCGTCGCGCCGCGCCATCTTCTCGAAGGTCGCGCGATCGAGCGTGTCGAGGCTCACGTTCACGCGGCGAAGCCCCGCGCGAGCGAGCGGAGCGGCGAAGCGGGCGAGCTGCGTTCCGTTCGTCGTGAGCGCGAGGTCGGCGAGACCCGGGATCGCCGAGAGCATCTCGAACAGGTGCGGAAGGTCGCGCCGCATGAGCGGCTCGCCGCCCGTGAGCCGGATCTTCTTGACGCCCACCGAAACCGCGAGCCGCGCGAGGCGTGCGATCTCCTCGAGCGTGAGGAGCTGCGCGCGCGGCAGCCACTCGATGTCCTCGGGGATGCAGTAGATGCAGCGCAGGTCACAGCGGTCGGTGACCGAGATGCGCAGGCTCTCGATGCAGCGGCCGAACGAGTCGGTGAGGGGAGCCCGCGCCGAGGGGGTGTCGGAGTCCGGCATGACCCGTGAGTATACCGAGCGGCCCGAGGGCTCCGCCCGCGCGCCTTGACGGCGCCCGGCCGAGCCTCGACTCTCGCTCCTTTCCCAGCGGAGGCTTCGATGTCCCTCGAGAATCAGCGCTCGGTCGTGGCGGCCCGCGCGCGAGAAGCGGCGCACTTCCTGCCGGTCGTGCGGCGCCTGCCTCTCGTGCTCGTCGAGGGGCACGGCGCGCGCGTTCGCGACGCCGAGGGCCGCGAGTACGTCGACCTCACCGGCGGCTGGGGCGTGACGTGCATCGGCCACAGCCATCCGGCGCTCGTCGAGGCGATCTGCGCGCAGGCCGGCCGCCTCATGCAGACGACGAACCTCTTCTACACGCAGGCGCAGCTCGACCTGCTGGCGCAGCTCGGGCCGCTGCTGCCGCCCGGGCTCGCACGCTCGTTCTTCGTGAGCTCGGGCGCCGAGGCGATGGATGGCGCGCTCAAGGTCGCACACCGCGCGACGGGGCGGACCCAGTTCGTCTCGACGCTCAACTCGTTCCACGGCCGCACGATCGGCGCGCTCTCCGTGATCGGGCAGGCGAAGCACCGCGATCCGTACCGCGCGCTGCTTCCCGAGCCCGTCTTCGTTCCGTTCGGAGACCTCGACGCCGCGCGCGCGGCGATCGATGGGCGCACCGCCGCGTTCGTCGTCGAGCCGATCCAGGGCGAGGGCGGCGTGAACGTCGCGCCGCCCGGCTACCTCGCTGCGGTCCGCGATCTGTGCCACGAGCACGGCGCGCTGCTGATCCTCGACGAGATCCAGACCGGAATCGGGCGCACCGGAAAGCTCTTCGCCTGCGAGCACGACGGCGTCGTCCCCGACGTGATGACGCTCGGCAAGGGGCTCGGCGGAGGCTTCCCGGTCGCCGCCTTCGTGACGACCGAGGAGGTCGCGGCCACCGTCTCCCTCGGCGACCACGGCGGGACGTACGCCGGAAACCCGCTCGCCTGCGCGGCGGTGAGCGCCGTGCTGCGCGTCGTCACCGAGGAGAAGCTGCCCGAGCGCGCTGCCGAGCTCGGCGATCGCGTCCTCGAGCGGCTGCGCGAGTTCGCCGCGGACGAGCCCGGCGTCGCCGACGACGTTCGGGGACGGGGCCTTCTCATCGGGATGTCGCTCACCGATACCGAGCGCGCGGCCACGCTCTCGCTGCGCGCCGCCGAGGCCGGCGTCATGCTGAACGTCACCGCAGGGCGCGTGATGCGCCTTTTTCCGGCGCTCAACGTTCCCGAAGAGGACCTCTGGCCCGCGCTCGAGACCGTGCTCGCCCTGGTGTAGGCGGCAGCGGGCCCGCACCGGCGGTCGCGGCGCGAATTGCCGTCGAGGGGCCGGACGGGCTCGCCCGCTGGCTCACGGGTCGCGCGTCTCGATCCCGACCTCGCCCAGCAGGCGGCCGAGGTCCGACGGCTTCGCCACTTCGATTCGCGATCCGGGAGGCAGCGCGCTCGGGAGCCTGCGGAAGTAGCTCTTCGTCGTTCGCCCCTCGACGATCACGACGAGGCCGCGGTCCGACTCGGTGCGAATCAGGCGCCCGATCATCTGCTTGAGGTGAAGCAGCATGCGGCCGAGCGTGTAACGCTCGAAGACGCGGATGCCTTCCTGCTCGAGGCGGCGCTCGCGGCGCCGCAGGAGCTCGGTCGGGACGTCGAAGGGCAGCTTCTCGATCACGACGGCCTGCAGGTCGGCGCCCGGAACGTCGATCCCCTGCCAGAAGGCCCGTGCGCCGAGGAGCACGGCGCCGCCCTGACGGAAGCGCTCGAGCAGCGCCGCGAGGTCGTCGCTCGCGCGCCGCGGCATCAGGACCTCGATCCCGGCGGAGACGAGACGCGGCGCGAGCCGCTCGGCGACCTGGTTCATTCGCGCGCGGCTCGTGAACAGGCCGAGGACGCGGCCGCCGAGCCGGAGAACGAGCTCCTCGATCACGTCGGCGGTCTCGGCGACGACGTCGCCCCGGCTCTCGAGCGCGACCACGCGCATGTGCTCGCCGTAAGGAAACGGGCTGCCGGCGCTCGCGCGCTCGAGCCGGTCGCGCGCGCGGCTCTCGATCTCGAGCTCGCCGAGCGCGGCGAAGGCATCGTTCTCGATGAACAGGCTCGCCGACACGCCCGCGAACGACGTGAGGCGCGACAGGAACTGCGCGTCGAACGCGGCAGCCGGCGAGACCGGCCGCACCACGCAGCGCCACGCATCCCACGGCGGGAGCATCGCCTCGAACGACGCCACGGCGTCGCCTCCGCCGCCGTCGAGCGCGACGCGCAGCGTCGCCGCCCAGCCCCGAAGCTCCGCCGCCGCGCGCGCGAGCGGCCCGGCGTCGCCGCTGCCGCCCGTCCCCGTGTCGATCTTCTCGATCTCCGTCGCGAGATCGTCGAGGCGCGCGGCCGCAGCCGCCGCCACCTCCTGCGCCCCGCCGAGCTCCGGGCCGGGATGCTCGGCGATCTGCACCGTCCCGAACTCGTCGGCGAGCGACGCGAGCGCGCGTCCGAGCGCGACGAGATCCTGCTGCACCCCGCGCCGCCACGCGATCGCGTCCTTGCGGACGGCGCGCCGCTCGCGGCCGGGAAGCAGCGCGTCTGCGCCGGCCTGCTTCGGCCGCCCGAAGACTTCGTCGATGCGGGAGAGCACCTCCTCCGGCCGGACCTCCTGCGCGTAGACCTCGTCGGCCACCCCCGCGAGCTCGTGCGCCTCGTCCGCGATCGCGTGCGCGAAGGCGGGATAGTCCGGCGGCCAGCGCAGCAGCAGATCGTGATTCGCCACCACGATCTGGGCCTCGGCGAGCGCGGCGCGCCTGCGGCCGAACGCGCAGTCGGGGCAGGTGGCGCACTGCTCGCGCGAGCACTGCTCGGATCGCGTCGTCACCGAACGCTGGATGAGGTCGCGCAGCCAGCGGAAGCGGTAGAGGAGCGCACCCGGCACCGCGCGCAACTCGCCGCTGCTGCGGATCCGCGCGCACGCCTCGAGAACGGCGTACGCCATGCGCTCGTCGGGAAAGATGCGTGCCTCGCGCCCTTCGTCGAGCACGCGCTCGAGGCGCCGCGCGCACGCGTAGTTCGCGCGGCCCTTCATCGAGAGCGCACGCAGGCCCGGCCAGCCGAGCATTCGTGCGGCGGCTGCGATGTCCTTCTCGAGGAGCTGGTCCTGCAGGATCTTCGTCCGTGTCGAGACGACGACGGGGCCGCCACGCGCCTTCTCCGACCGCGTCATCACGAACGGGATCGCAGCCGCGAGGTACGCCAGCGACTTGCCCACGCCGGTTCCGCCCTCGAGCAGGAGGACGCCGCCGCTCGAGAGATTCCTGACGAAGCTCCGCGCGAGGCGGATCTGCTCCGCACGCACGCGATATCCGGGAAAGTGACGCCGACCTCGCGCCTCGTCGGCGAGCGCCGCCGCGATGGCCTCCTCGTCGAACGGCACCGGCGGCTCGGCCGACTCGCCGATCACGAGGAGCGGCGTCTCCGGCGGCGCCGGCCGCTCGGGAGCGTCTTCGGGGAGCAGCGAGAGCCACGGCGAGTCGGGCGCGAAGCGCAGCAGCGCCGCCCGTGCGACGGCGTAGCGCGGCTCGCCCTCTCGCGCGCCGATTCCGACGCGCGAGACGACGCGCGCCGCGTCGAGCGCATCGGCGAGCGCGCGATGGCGCTCTTCGCTGCCGAGCATGCGCCGCGTGAAGGTCTCGAGCCGCAGGTCCTGCGCGTCGGGGTGCGTGATCGCGAGCAGGTCCTGCGTGTCGAGGAAGCGCGCTCCCGCCGCGCCCGTGACGTCGCGCTCGAGGAAGAACTTCTCGAACTCGGCGTTGTGCGCGACGACGGCGCGGCCGGCGAGGCCTGCGGCGAGCGCGTCGCGCACGTCGGCGAGCGCGGGAGCGCCGGCGACCATCTCGTTGGTGATGCCCGTGAGCCGCGTGATCGCCGCCGGCACGGCGCGCGACGGGCGGACGAGCGTTTCGACCGCCGTCACCACGCCGGCGCCGGGGTCGACGAGCACGGCGCCGATCTCGAGGATCTCGGCACGCGCGTCGCCCGCGAGCCCGGTCGTCTCGAAGTCGATCACCGCGTACGGCCCGACGCTCCGCGCGAGGGCCTGCAACGCTCCCGCATCGAGGCCGAGCGAGCCGGGATCGCAGCGCCGGGGACCGAGCGCCGCTGCGCCCGCGCGCTGCTTCGTGGCGCCCTCGGCATCGCCCGGTTCGCGCTCGCCCTCCGGCCGATCGCTAGACGTAGATTCCGCCCTTGTACTCGCGATCCTGCCGAATCACGACGTTCACGAGCGCGGGCTTTCCCGACGCCGCCGCGCGCTCGAGCGCGGGGCGGATCTGCTCGGGGCGCTCGCAGAACTCGCCGTGGCCGCCGAGCGCCTCGACGACCTTGTCGTAGCGCGTGAAGTTGAGGATCGTCCCCTGCAGCCGGTCCCAGCCGTACACGGCACCCTGCGGCCGCATCATCTGGCCCCACGCACCGTCGTTGCCGACGATTCCGATGATCGGCAGCCCGAAGCGAACGGCCGTGTCGTACTCGAAGCCGTTCAGGCCGAACGACCCGTCGCCGTAGACGATGACGACGCGCTTGTCGGGGTGCGACGCCTGCGCCGCGAGCGCGAACGGCATGCCGACGCCGAGCGTCCCGAGCGGGCCGGGGTCCATCCATGCGCCTTCGCGCGGAACGGGGAGGATCTTCGCCGCGGTCGCGACGATGTCGCCGCCGTCGCCGATCACGATCGAATCGCCGAGCGTCGCGAGCCAGTCGCGGACCTCGCGGCACATGCGCTGCGGATCGATCGGCGTGGCGTCGCTGCTGAGCGCGGCCTCGACCTTCTTCTCCGCCGCCGTCTCGATCGTTCGCAGCTCGCCGAGCCAGTCGGAGAAGTCGAGCCGGAGGCCGGCGTTCTTCATCTCTTCGAGGAGCAGCTCGAAGCTGCACGCGAGGTTTCCGACGAGCCCCACGTCCGCACCGCGGTTCATGCCGATGAGCGTGGCGTCCATGTCGAGCTGAATGACCTTCGCGGACTCCGGGATCGTCTTGCCGAACGCGAGCCGGAAGTCGAGCAGCGCGCCCGCGAGGATGATGAGGTCGATCTGCTTCATCGCCTCGCGCCGCGAACGATTGAGGTACTGCGGCGACGTCGGCGGGATGGTTCCGCGGCCCATTCCGTTCGCGTACGCCGGCATGTGCGTCTCGTCGAGGAAGGCGTTCATCGCCGCGCTCGCCATCGACCACTTGACGCTCGTTCCCGCCATCAGCATCGGCCGCCGGCTCTGCGCGAGGAGCGAGAGCGCCTCGCGAACTTCGGCGCGGTCGGGCGAGAGCCGCGGCGGCGCCGTCCGGATGTTCGGGATCGGCGCCGTCTCCCATTCGGCCGATCCCATGAAGACGTCCATCGGGATCTCGAGGAAGGCCGGTCCGGGGATCCCGGAGACCGCGTGCCGGATGCCGAGCTCGATGTACTCGGGGATGCGCCGGGTGTCGTAGCAGGCGTCGGCCCACTTCGTGATGGGACGCATCACGCCGACGTGATCCATCTCCTGCAGCGAGCCGCGGCGCAGGTTCGCGAACGGGCCCTGCCCGCCGAACACGAGGATGGGCGAGTTCGCGCGCCAGGCGTTCGCGACGCCCGTCACGCCGTCGGTGACGCCGGGGCCCGCGGTGATCGCCGCGACGCCGATCTTGCCCGGGTTGCAGCGCGCCCAGGCGTCGGCGGCGTGGACGGCGGCCTGCTCGTGGCGCACGTCGATGATGCGGATGCCCTCGTCGATGCAGCCGTCGTAGAGCGGCATGATGTGGCCGCCGGAGAGCGTGAAGACGCACTCGACGCCGGCCTTCTTGAGAGCGCGGGCCGCGAGCTTGCCGCCGTGGACGGGCATGGAGGACCTCGGGTGGAAGGGTCGGGACACGGTATCACCCCCGTCTCGACGGGGTCAACGCCGGCGGCGCGGCCGTGCTGACGATCCGGGCCGCGACGCGGGCCGACGCCGGCGCGATCGCTCGGCTCGAGCGCGAGAGTGCTCTGGTCCGCGACGATGGATCGCGGGTCACGCTGCTGCGCGGGGCCTCGCTCTTCGATCAGCTCGAGCTGATGGGCGACGCGCGGCTCTTCGTCGCGGAGGACGACGGGGCCGTCGTTGCGTGCGACGCGGCGAGCGTGCACGACGTTCGCGTCGGAGCCGCGGCGCGGCGGCTCCTCTACCGCCACCACGTCCGGGTTCTCCCCGGCCATCGCCGGCGCGGGCTCAACGAAGCGTTCTCCGAGCGCGTGCTCGATTTCGCGCGCGAGTCGAGCGCGGATGGCGGCTACGTCTACGTCGATCCGCACAACGCGCTCGTTCGCGAGTGGCAGTCTTCGCCGAGCGGAGCGAAGACGTGGCGGAGCGCACCGGCGTGGAGCGTCGCACCGGTGCGGGCGCTCCTGCGCTGCGACGCGCTCGCGGGGCCTGCCGCAGGGCGCCCGGCGTCGGCCGCAGACGCCGCGCGAATCGGAGCGCTCGCCAACGCGTGCCATGCGCGCGAGGAGATGTTCCTCCCCTTCGACGAGGCGCGCCTTTCGCGCCGGCTCGGCCGGCTTCCCGCCGTGTACGGCTGGAAGGACGTGTGGATCGGCGGCGATGCGGCCGTCGGGGTTTGGAACGCAGGCGAGCGCTGCCTGCGCGAAGCTCCGGAGGGTGCGGTCTCCGAATCGACCCGCGCGTTCGTTCTCGACTACGGATTCGCTCCGCAGCGCGGCCTCGCCGACTTCGAGCGCCTGCTCCGGGCGTGGTGCCGCCGTCTCGCCAGCGAGGGCGCGACGCACCTCTCGATCTTCACGTCGCCGGGGTCGCCCGGCGAGGCCCTGATCCGCGGCCTCGCCGAGAGCACCGCGGAGCTGCGGCTCCAGAGCTCGGCCGCCGAGCCCGCGGGCGTGGCCGGGCGCGGGGTCTTCGTCGACCACCTCTACTTCTGACCGCCCCGGGGCTGCGCTGCCCCGCGCGCCGGGCTGCCCGCTGCCCCGGATGGGCCGCCGCCCGCACGATCTTCACCGTTTCGTCACCGTTTGCGCCCCCCTTCGTTCACACGGCCGCCATACCGTGCCCGCGACCGACTGCCCGGGTGACGGCGTGGCCGTCCTGCGGGACATCGCAACCGCCGCGGGAGGCGGCTTCCAGGGAGGGGTCCGTGTACCGATTCGATCGAATGCGAGGAGGCTTTCGCCGCGGCGCGGCGGCGGCCGCGGCCGTCCTTGCGCTCTTCGCTCCTCTGTCCGCGCTCGCCGGTGACGCGCAGCCGCCGGCCGCGAAGAAGACCGTGGCCGAGCAGCTCCTCGACATCATGCGTGCGAAGAACGTGATCGACGAGGAGCAGTACCAGGCGCTTCTCGAGCAGGCGAGGCAGGAGGCGGCCGAACGAAGCGCGCCCGCCGTCGCCGCCGCGCCGCCCGAGCCGGCGAAGAAGCCCGAGTGGGAGTTCGCCTGGAAGAACGGGTTTCGCCTCACCAAGAGCGACGGCAGCGCCGACCTCAAGTTCGGCGGCTTCACGCAGAACGACTTCGCGGTCGTGAACGAGAGCCGAAACCTCGAGTCGCTGATCGGCGGCGTCGGAACGGGGACCGAGTTCCGACGCGCGCGCATCATGTTCGAAGGCAGCATGTACGAATACGCGATCTTCAAGGCCGAGTACGACTTTGCCGAGGGCGAGCCCGACTTCAAGGACGTGTGGGCCGGGCTTCAGAAGATCCCGTACGTCGACCGCGTTCGAGTCGGCTACATGAAGGAGCCGTTCTCGCTCGAGCAGATGACCAGCGACCGCTACACCACCTTCATGGAGCGCGCGCTGCCCGACGTCTTCAGCCCCGCGCGCAACACCGGAATCATGGTCGATCGCACGTTCCTCGACGAGCGGATCTACGTCGGCGCGGGCGGCTTCGTGAAGACGAACAACTTCGGCAAGGGCTTCCAGAACGGCTCCAACAACAACCTCACGGCCCGGATCACCGGCCTTCCGCTGTACGTCGACGAAGGAAAGATGCTGATCCACGTCGGCGGCAGCTACAGCCATCTGTTCCGCGACGACGCCGGCCTCACCTACAAGCAGCGCCCCGAATCGCACCTCGCGCCGTACATCACCAACACCGGAACGATCTCGGGCGTCGACGGCGTCGACCTCGCCGGCGGCGAGCTGGCCGGCGTGTTCGGCCCGTTTCACTTCCAGAGCGAGGCGGCCGGTTCGTTCGTCGACCGCAGCCAGGGGCTCGGGAACCCGCGCTTCTGGGGCGCGTACGCGCAGGCGGGCTGGTTCCTCACGGGCGAAGTCCGGCCGTACGAGACGCGGAACGCCACCTTCGGGCGCGTCATCCCGAAGCATCCCTTCAGCGTGAAGAACGGGACCTGGGGCGGCTGGGAGATCGCCGCTCGCTACTCGTACCTGACGCTCGACGACGAAAACGTCGCCGGCGGGACCGTGAGCGACGTGACGGGCGGGATCAACTGGTACCTGTACCCGAACCTGCGGCTCGCGTTCAACTACGTCTACTCGCACCGCAACGACGTAGGCGACGCGAACATCGCCGAGAGCCGCATCCAGATCGACTTCTGCGGGCGGTCGGGGCGCCGGCGGGGTACTGCGCCCGCCCCGGCCCCCGGCCGATTCTCTCTACTTGTTCACCAGCGTGTCGACGCGCCGGTTGAACTTCCACGCCGATTCGTCGTGGCCCTGCACCGCGGGACGGCTCGCGCCGAAGCTCACCGTCACCACCCTCGACGACGGAACGCCGAGCTTGATGTAGTAGTCGGCGACGGCGTTCGCACGCTTGTCGCCGAGGGCGAGGTTGTACTCCTCGGTGCCGCGCTCGTCGCAGTTGCCCTCGAGGACGATCTGCTTCCACTCGGAGTGCTTCTCGATGTGCCCGACGTTCGCCTTGGCCGTCGGGAGCTGATCGGCCTTCAGGTTGTAGCGGTCGTAGTCGAAGTAGATCGTCTTGAGCTCGGGCACGCGAACGGGGCCGGAGATCTGCTCCGTGACGTCCGTTTCCGAGAAGTCTCCGCCGCCGCTCGGCAGCACGGGCTGCGCTTCCTGCGGCTTCTTGGAGCAGCCGGCGGCGAGCGCCGCCGTCAGCACCGTCATCGTCGCGATCCGCACGATGCGCGAACGCTTCATGGGTCCCTCCAGACCTTCGAGTTCCTGCAAACCAGCATCGTCCGGCGCGACTCGCGCCCGTTCGACGGCGCGCCCGCAGGCCGGGCGCGACGGAGAAGCGGCCATAAGGTGGACGTCCCGCGCGGCACGTCAAGAGGCGCGGGCCCCGGCGGGTCAGCGCCCCTCGAAGCGGGGAGGCCGCTTCTCGAGGAATGCGCGAACGCCCTCGCGGTAGTCCGCGCTCTCGAAGCAGGCGCGGACCGACGCCTCGGCGCCGGCCACGTCCCGCCGCGCCGGGTCCTGCGCCAGCATCCGCACCACGCGTTTGACGCTCCGCAGTGTCAGCGGCGCGTTGCCGGCGATCCCGAGCGCCGTCTCCCGGACGTACGCCTCGAGCCGGTCCCCGGGAACGACCTGGTTGAGAAGGCCCATCCGCAGTGCCTCCGACGCTCCGAAACGCCGGGCCGTGAACAGGATCTCCTGCGCCCGGGAAGGCCCGACGAGCCCGACCAGCTTCGAGATGCCGTCGATCCCGTAGCCGAGGCCGAGGCGGGCGGCCGGGATCCCGAGCAGGGCGTCCTCGGCCGCGATGCGAAGGTCGGCCGTGAGCGCCACGGCGAGCCCGCCGCCGATGCAGAAGCCGTGGATCATCGCGATCACGGGCAGGTCGAGGTCGGCGAGCGCGCGGAAGGCGCGGTCGGTGAGCCGCTCGTAGGCGCCCGCCCCCTCTTCGCCGCTGCGGGCCCGCTCGAACTGCGAGATGTCCGCGCCGGAGACGAACGCCGTCTCGCCGGCGCCGCGAAGAATGACGACACGGACCGCGGGATCGCTGGAGAGCGCCGCCGCCGCGTCCGGAATCGCCTCCCACATCGAGACGGAGAGCGCGTTCCGGCGCTCGGCGTGGTCGAAGACGATCCAGCCGAGCGGAGGCTCGGCAACGACGCGGACCTGGCCGACCATGGCGGCGCAGCGTAGCCGACGCCGCGACGCAGCGGCGCTACGCCGAGCGGCGCCAGCCTTCCGGCGCGTCGGCCTCGAAGCTCTCGAGATCCGGATACGTCCGCGTCGCGTAGCCTTCGAGCGCCACGGCCCGCAGCGAGGCCGTGCAGCGCCCGCGCCCGATCGCACGCTCGATGCTCTGGCCGAGGCCGCGCGCGGGCTCTCCCGGGTCGGCGTCGAGCCGGCAGCGCCCGCCGGGCGCCCCCGAGACCGCGAGGTCGAAGACCACCGTGAGCACGCCTTCCGGCTCTCCCACCTCCGCCGCATGCGCGGCTTCGATGCAGCGCCACGGAAGCAGGAACAGCCGATCCCCGCGCCGATAGAAGATCCCGCGGCCGTCGGCGCGCGCGTCGGGAAGCACGACGGCCGGCGGCCCCGCTCCCGCGCTCATCGCGGGGACGGCGGCGCCGCGCAGCACGCGGTCCGCTTCGAGCGCGGGCTCTGCCCGGGAGAGATCCTGCACGAAAGGCTCCTCGTCGTTCGAAGGAGATCGGCCGCGAGCGGCGCGCGCTTGACGCGCGCGAGGGGGCGCGAGCCGGTACGCTCGGGGCCCCGGGGCGAGGCGGAGCGAGGAAATGCGGAGACGAGCCTGCGAAGCGGCGCCTTCTGCGTCCTCTCGCGAGGCTGCAGGCGACGCGCAGGTCGCCAGCCTGCCGGCGGCAGACGATCGGGATGGAGGATGCCGAGCGTGACGGAGGCGAGGGCGGCCGTGCACGAGACGACGGAGCCGGGGCCGCAGGCCCGCCGCGAGGCGCGGCAGCGCGAAGAAGCGCTCGCCCACGTCATCCTGCTGCGTCACGGCGAGCCGGACTGGTACCCGGACGGCCGCGGCGCGGTCGACGACGCAGGCCTCACGCCGCGCGGCCACGCGCAGGCGCGCTGCGCCGCAGCGGCTCTCGCGAAGGGCCGCATCGACGCGATCTACGTGAGCCCGCTGCTCCGCGCGCAGGAGACAGCAGCGCCGCTCGTCGCTGCATGCGGTATCCCCGCAGTCTCGGTGCCCGCCTTCGCCGAGATCTCGATCGCCGGCACGACGGGCCTCTCGCAGCGCGACGTCGACCGCTACTTCCTCGAAGCCATGCGCCGCCCGCTGGCCGAGCACTGGGCGGGATGGCCGCAGGGCGAGAGCTTTCGCGACTTCCATGCGCGCGTGTGCGGCGGCCTCGGTGAGGTCCTCGCGCGCCACGGAATGACTTCGGCGCGCGAGCACGAGTTCACCGTCTGGGAGCAGCCCGCACGGCCGGAGACGATCGTGATCGTCGCGCACGGCGGGACGAACGCCGTGCTGCTCACGCACCTGCTCGACGTCCCGCCGGTCCCGTGGGAGTGGATCCGCTTCGAGAGTGAGCTCGCCGCCTATTCCGTCGTGCAGGCGCGCCCGCTCGGCCAGCGCGGCTGCATCTGGTCCCTGATCGACTTCGGCGAGATCGATCACCTTCGCGCGGCGGGCCTGCGCTAGCCACGGAGGCCCCGCACGGGAACGTGCCTCGCGCTTCACGCCCTCGCCGGGCGGGCCGGAGGAAGCAGACTGCTCGCGCCCTACGTCGACTTCTGCACGGACCACATCCGCCGCATCGCGAGCGAGATCGGCCCGCGCCCACCCGGGAGCGCGCAAGAGCTTCGCGCACAGGAGTACCTCGCGGGGCTGCTCCGGGAGATGGGCTTCGAACCGCGCCTCGAGGCGTTCCGCGTCGCCCCGAAGGCGTTCATGGGCTTCATACCGGTTTGCGGCGCGCTCCTGCTCGCCGCGCTTCCGCTCTACGGATGTGCGCCGTGGGCGGCGCTCGCCTGTGCGATCGCCGCGCTCGGCCTCCTCGTGGGAGAGCTCGTCCTCTACCGCGAGCTGATCGATCCGCTCTTCCGCCACGCGACCTCGCACAACCTCGTGGCCACGGCTCCGCCGCGAGGCGCCGTGAAGCGCATCCTTCTCGTCGGAGGCCACTGCGACAGCGCGTTCGAGTGGCGATACCACTTTCTCGGCCGCGGGCTCCTGTACGGCGTGGTCGGCGGGACGCTGCTCGGTGCGGTCGCGCTCTCGGTCGCGGCGGTCGCGAGCGTCGCGGTCCACGGCGCGGGCGGAGCTCCTCCCGGAAGCGGCCTCTGGCGCGTCGGGTGGGGACTTCTGGCGTTCGCTCCGGCCTTCCTGCTCGTGATGGGGTTCTCGAACTTTCGCCGCGTCTCGCCCGGCGCGAACGACAATCTGACGGGCGTGCTGCTCAGCCTCGCGCTGCTGCGATTTCTCCGAGACCACAACATCCAGCTCGAGCACACGGAGCTGCGCGTGCTCAACACGGGCTCGGAGGAGGCCGGCCTCCGTGGCGCGCGCGCGTATGCGGAGACGCACCGTGACGAGCTCCTGGCGGTGCCGAGCCTCTACGTCGCCCTCGACACCTTCAGCGATCCGGGCGCGATGAAGGTCTACGACAAAGATCGCAACGGCACCGTCTCGCACGATCCCGCGTCCGCCCGGCTGCTCCGCGACGCCGCTCGTCGCGCCGGCTTCGAGCTGCCGTTCGGAACGATCCGGGTGGGGGCGACGGACGCCGCCGCGTTCAGTCGCGCGGGCCTGCGGGCCGTCGCGCTCGTGGCGATGGACCCGGCTCCGCCGCGCTGGTACCACACGAGGCTCGACACGCCGGATCGTCTGTCTCCCGAGTGCATCGAGGCCGGCCTGCGGGTCGTGATCGAGCTGGTGCGCACGGTCGATACGGGTGCGGGCTTCGAATCCGCGTGAGCGGCGATCCGCCCGCTGCGGCCGCACGTGACTCGAGGGCGCTGCGAACAGCGCGCCGCCGATCTCAGGGGAGCGCGAAGGCGACGACCGCGTCGCCGAGCTTCGTCGTCATCCGGCCGTGGCCGCCGGCCGCGATCACGACGTACTGCTTGCCGCCCGCGCGGTACGTCATGGGCGTCGCCTGACCTCCCGCGGGCAGCCGGCCCTTCCAGAGCTCCTCGCCCGTCTTCGCGTCGAACGCGCGCAGGTAGTCGTCCATCGCGGCGCCGATGAAGACGACGCCGCCGGCGGTGACGACGGGGCCTCCCATGTTCGGCGTTCCCCAGGCGACCGGGATCGGGACGGGCGCGAGATCGCGCGTCGTTCCGAGGACGGACTCCCATCGCTTCTCGCCGGTCGCCATGTCGATCGCGGCGAGCGTTCCCCACGGCGGCGGGTTGCACGGGATCATGAACGGTGAGAGCAGCGCCTCGCGGCGCATGCCGAACGGCGTCCCGAGCATCGGCGAGACTTCGAGGTTCGGCGTCGCCTTCTTCGCGGCGTCGAAGCCCTCGCGCGGGATGAGGGTCACGACGTGCGCGACGCGGCTGCTGTTCACGTAGAGAAGGCCGGAGGAGGGGTCGAATGCGACGCTCCCCCAGTTCGTTCCGCCGGCGTTGCCGGGGAAGATGATCGTCCCGCGAAGGCTCGGGGGCGTGAAGATGCCCTCGCTGCGAAGCGCGGCGATCCGATCGCGGCACTTGCCGCGATCCCACGGCGTGAGGCCCCACGCATCCTCGGGCGCGAGGCGCTGCGGAACGATCGGCGCGGGAAGCACCGGGAAGGGCTGCGTGGGCGACGCCTCCTCGCCCGGGACGTCGCTCGCGGGTACCGGCCGCTCCTCGACGGGGAACAGCGGGGCCCCCGTCCTGCGGTCGAGGACGAACACGTGCCCCATCTTCGTCGCCTGGACGACGGCGGGGATCTCGGCCCCGTCGCGTCGTACGCGGATCAGTGTCGGCTGCGCCGGCGCGTCGTAGTCCCACAGGTCGTGATGGACCACCTGGAAGCCCCACGCGAGCGAGCCGTCGGCCGCGCGCAGCGCGACGACGGAGTCGGCCCAGTGGTTCTCGCCCTTTCGCTCTCCGCCGTAGAAGTCCGGGCTCGCGCTGCCCGTCGGGACGAAGACGAGGCCGAGCGCCGGGTCGGCCGAGAGCTGCGCCCAGGCGTTCGCGGCGCCGGTTCGCGCCGCGCTGCCGTCCTTCCACGTGGCCCACGCAGGGTCGGACGGGCGGCGCGGGATCGGATCCCACGACCAGCGCAGGGCTCCGGTCCGTGCGTCGTAGGCGCGCACCACGCCGGGCGAGTCGTCGGTGCGCTGGTTGTCGCCGACGGCGGAGCCGACGACGAGCAGATCGCCGATCACCGCCGGCGGCGACGTCACGGCGTAGTGGCCGCGCGTTGCGTTCGTGATCCCGGCAGCGAGGTCGACGGCTCCGCCCCCGCCGAAGTCCGCGCAGCGCTGCCCGGTCGCAGCGTCGAGCGCGACCAGCTCGGCGTCGAGGCTCGCTGCGACGATCCGGCGCCGGCAAGGCGCGCCCGGGGGAGCGGCGGGATCGAGCCACGTCGAAACGCCGCGGCACGCGGCGTCGGCGCGCCCGATTCCCTTCACGAGGCCGAGATCGGCCCGCCAGCGCTCGGCTCCCGTCTCCGGATCGAGCGCGAAGACGCGCCCCTGCCCGCTGCAGAAATAGAGCGCGCCGTCCACGACGATCGGCGTCGCCTCGAAGGTGGCGTTCTTCCACTTCGCCTGCTTCGCCTCCTGCAGCTCGCCGGTGTGGAACGTCCAGGCGGGCGCGAGCTTCGCGACGTTGCCGGGCGTCACGTCCGCGAGCGGAGAGAAGCGCGAGCCTCCCGCGTCGCGGCCGTACGCGGGCCACTCGTCTTCGGTGCCTGCGGCCGCGGGCGCGGCGAGCAGCAGGAGCGCGGCCAGCGCCGCGGCGGCGTCTCGCGCGAGCGATCGAACGGGCATTCGCGCTCCGGTTGGGGCCCTGCGGCCGTCTCCCGCGAGGATAGATAGGTGACCCGATCAGTCAACTTCGCGGAGCCCTTGAAGCCGCGCCCGCGCCGCGGAACGCTGCCGCGAATGACCTCGTCGCCGCCGCCCGCGGCCGCCGCCGCGCCGGCGGCGCTCTCGCCCGCGGATCAGGCCCGCGGGCGCCGCCTCGCGCTGGTGAGCCAGCCGCTCCACATGACGTTCCGGCGCCTGTTCACCGAGGATCTTCCGACCCTCGCGCTCGTCTCGCTCGGCGCTGGCGATGCAGCCGTCGGCCTGCAGCGCGCGTTCGAGCCGCTCTCGGCGCTGCTGCAGCTCCCGTCGCTGCGCGCGCTCGCGCACGCCGGGAAGCGGACGCTCCTTCTCACGGGGCAGTGTCTCGCCCTCGCCGGAGCGCTTCCCCTGCTCTTCTTCCCGGCGCTCGCCGCGCTCCCGCCCGGAGCGGGAACGGCCGTCGCGCTCGCGAGCCTCGGGCTCACCGCCGCCGGGCTCGGCGTCGCCGAGACGCCGTGGTTCCCGCTGCTCCACGGCTACGTGCCCCCGGACGGCATCGGCCGCTTCTTCGGGACGCTCCGCAGCACGTGGAGCGTCGCGCTCATCGTGTCGTTTCTCGGCGTTCAGCAATGGCTCGCGGCGCATCCCGGCCGCTTCGGCCCGGTCTTCGCGGCGGCATGGATCTGCGGCCTCGCGCGCGTCGCGGTGGTGTGGCGGCTTCCCGACCCCAGCGGAGCTGCGGGCGAGCGCATTCGCGCGCGCCGGGCGCTGCGCGAGCTGATCGCCCACCCGGAGCTGCGCGGCTACCTGCTCGGCGTCTCGCTGTGCGGCGGCGCGCGGCGCGCGCTCATGCCGTTCGCGATCGTCGTCATGCGGCGGGTGATCGGCATGACCGACGCGCAGGTGCTGCTCGCGACGCTCGCGAGCTTCGCCGGCAGCCTGGTCGCGCTCTACGCCGCGGGGCGGGCGGCGGACCGCGTGGGATCGGCGCCGATCTTCCGCGCCACCGCGATCGGCCTCGCGCTCCTCGCGCTCGGCTTCTGTCTCTTGCGCGAGCCCGGGACCGGAGCCGTCGCGCTCGCGGCCGCGCTGTTCTGCGGCGTCGCTGCGCTCTCGGCGGCCTTCGGCGTCGCCGACACCAACGTCCTGTTCTCGCTCGCGCCGGCCGCGAGCCCGACGGCCGTTCTCACGTCGGCCACGGCCTCCGCCGCCGTGGCGTACGCGATCGCGCCCGTCGTCGCAGGACTCGCCCTCCAGGGAGCGATCTCGTTCGGCGTCCCCGAGCTGCTCGCGTACCGCTCGCTCTTCGTCGCCGCGGCGGTCGCGTTCGCCGTCTCGTGGCTTCCGCTGAGGCGCTTCGGCCTCGCAGCGCCTCAGCCGCGCTGAGTCGGGGCTTCGGCCGGTCGCTCGCCGCGGAAGATCCCCGTCGCGAGGGCCAGCATCGACGAGAGATCCGAGAGGTTCGCGGGAACGACGAAGGTGTTGCCTTCCTTCGCGAGCTTTCCGAACTGCTCGAGGTACTGCTCGGCGATCCGGAGCTGCATGGCGCGGACGCCGCCTTCTGCGCGCAGCGCCTCGGCCACGCGCCGCAGGCCCTCGGCGGTCGCGGTCGCGACCGCGAGGATCGCCTCGGCCTGTCCCTGCGCCTCGTTGATCTGCTGCTGGCGCGTGGCTTCCGACTCCTTGATCACGCGCTGCTTCTCGCCCTCGGCGGAGTTGATCTTCGCGTCGCGCTCTCCCTCGGACGCGAGGATCACCGCGCGCTTCTCCCGCTCGGCGCGCATCTGCTTCTCCATGGCGGAGAGCACGTCCTTGGGAGGCGTGATGTTCTTGATCTCGTAGCGGAAGACCTTCACTCCCCACGGAGCGGTCGCCTTGTCGAGCTCCGAAACGATCTGCGCGTTCACCGTCGTCCGCTCCTCGAACGTGCGGTCGAGGTCGATCTTTCCCATCTCGCTTCGCAGCGTCGTCTGCGCGAGCTGAACGATGGCGAAGGCGTAGCTCTGGATGCCGTACGACGCGCGCTCCGGGTCCATCACCTTCCAGTACAGGACGCCGTCGACGGTGACCTGCACGTTGTCCTTCGTGATGCAGATCTGCTCGGGGATGTCGACCGCCTGCTCCTTCAGCGAGTGGCGGTACGCGATCCGGTCGAGGAAGGGAACGAGCAGGTGGAAGCCGGCCTGGAGCGTCGTGCTGTAGCGGCCGAGGCGCTCGACCACGTACGCGCTCTGCTGCGGAACGATGGTGGCGGTGCGCGCAACGACGAAGACCACGAGCGCCGCCAGCACGAGGACGACGACGAGTGCCCCGGAATCCATGCGACCCTCCAGCGCGCTCAGCCGCGCGCGCTCTCCCTCTGGACCTCGAGCGTGAGCCCGTCGACGCGCGACACGCGGCAGCGCTCTCCCGGGGCGAGCGGATCGGGCCCCGCGTTGCGCAGGCTGAACGCCGAGCCGCGGAGCTCACCGCGGCCGATCGCGCCCGGAGCGATCGGCTCCGCCGCGACGGCCACCTCGCCGACCAGCGTGTCCTCGATGCCGGGGCCTGCCTGCCGCAGTCGACCGACGATCTTCGGCCGCAGGAAAGCGAGCAAGCCGATCGAGAGCACCGAGAACAGGAGCCACTCGACCCAGCCCGCGAGTCCCGGCGCGAGCAGGACGGCGAACCCGACGAGCAGCGCGCCCAGGCCGAAGAAGAGCAGATAGAAGCCGCCCGGCATCGCCATCTCGCCGCCGAGCAGCGCCATCCCGAGCACGAGCCAGATCCACCAGGCCATTCGTCCGCCCCCGTCGCGCCGCCAGTGTAGCGGCAGGACGCGGCCGCAACCGAAGCCGGGGAGCGCCGAGGAGCCGTACACCGGACCCGCATCGAGGCCGCGCGACGATTCGCCGCCGCTGGCGGCGCTCCTCTCCGCGCGGCAGGGCGCTCGCGACGGCCCGTCTGCGCGCCTTGCCGCCGGCGCGCACGGGCGCCCTCGCGCCGCCGCGCGAGCGCGCTCCGGTCTGCTAGAGCTGCGCGTGCATCGCCGCGACGCGCTCCCACATCCGGGCCGCGGCCCTGCGTGCGAGGCGCCGGCCGCGCGCGCGAGGCGTCCGGAGCGCCGCAACGACCGGCGCGAGCTGCGCCTTCGCGCGAGCGCGCAGCGCGTCGCACGCGCTCCGCAGCGCCCTGCCGCGCTCGTCGCGCTCGCGCGGATCGAGGAGCCTCGCGGCGAGCGCGGGGATGCGCGCGCCGATCTCTTCGGGGCGAACCCGCCACTCGCTCGCGCCGAGGACATCGGTGAGCTCCGCGATCTTCGGCGCATAGTCGAGCGCGAGAAACGGAACACCGCACTGGGCCGCGAGCACGAGCGAGTGGAGACGCATCCCGATGAGAAAGCGCAGCCCTCGAAGACGCCGCACGGCGCTCGCGAGATCTCCCTCGATCACCAGCTCCTCGGAGCCGTCCGACTGCAGGCGCTCGCGCACGAGCGCGTGCACCTCCGCATCGGAGCGGAAAGTCCCGTCGAGGTTCGGAGAGCCGATTCGCGCGGCATCCCGGTCGCTCAGGAAGGTGAAGAAGACCGGACGCAGGCCGCGCTCGGCGAGCCGGTCGATCTCGGCCGCGAGGCGCGCGAACGCGTCGCGGTCCCACATCCGGTCGCGCCGCTCCGGCCCGCGAAGGCAGATCCCGAACTCGTGCGACGCCGCGACGTCCGCTCCGTCCGGTGGCAGTCGGCAGAAGCTCACGTCGACGCCTTCGTAGAGGCGAACGCCCGGCGCCTCGGCCGAGAGGCGTTCGAAGCTGTGAGGGCCGCGCGTCACGACCGCCTCCGCGCAGCGCAGCACGAGCCGCGTGTACAGGCGATCGACGCGGCCGCCGCACACGCTTCCTCCGACGCCGAGCCACACCGTGGGGATGCCGGCCGCCGCTGCGAGGGCGCCTGTGGCGAGGTATTCGGGGAAGGGGCCGACGAGCTCGCCGCCTCCGATCAGCACGAGGTCCGACTCCGCGAGCGCGCGCCGCGTGTCCGGCGTGAGCGGCGCCGCGAGAAGGTGTCGTGCGGAGCCTTTGCCGGGAGACGCGTCCTCGAAGATCAGCGCCTCGCCGGGAAGCGCCGCACGCAGCGCTTCGCGGGTCGCCTCCACGATCACCCGGTCGCCGAGATTCTCGACGGCGGCGTGCGCGTGGAAGACGACGCGCGGCACGGTCAGAGCCTCGGCGCCGCGGGTGCGACGAGCCGGCGAAGCCGAGCGGGTGCGCTCGCGACGAGCTCCCGCACGTCCGCGCCGAGCGGATCGATCAGGATCGCAGCGAGGTACACGAGCCCGAGGCCTCCCGCCGCGACGAGCGCGCCGCCGAGCCCGCTCGGCGCAAGGAGCTGGAGCGCGCCGACGCAGGCCGCGCCGTACGCGAAGAGCCGAAGATTGGGAGCGAAGTGCCACGAGGTCGGCCAGAGCCGATGGCTCCAGCGCCAGGTGAGCAGGAAGCGCGCGGCCGAGGCGATCAGCGTCGCAACGGCGGCGCCCATCCCCCCGAACGGAGGAATCAGCGAGGCGTAGAGCGCGAGAATCAGGAAGACCGAGAGCCAGGTCGCGAACGTCGCGTAGCGAGTCTGCTCCGAAACCTCGATGCCGAGCGCGACCGCGTCCGTCCACGCCTGCAGCACGAACGCACCGAGGATCACTGGAACGAGCGGCGCGGCCGCATGGAAGTCCGGCGCCGACATGAGGACCAGCACCGGCCGGATCAGCAGGCCGATGCCGACCGCGAGCGTCACCTGAACCAGATTGAGGTGCAGGAAGCTGCGCGCGTACGCCGGATCGCGCTCGGGTCGCGGGCGGGTCGAGAGACCGAGGCGCTGCGGGGCCCAGGCCCGGAAGTACGGCTGCGCGCCGAGACCCGAGAGCAGGAAGCCGAACTGGTACGCGAGGCCGTACAGGCCGACCGCCGCGAGACCGTGCGAAGCCTCGAGGAAGAAGCGGTCGCCGAAGGTGAGGATGAACGTTCCGGCCGTCGCGATCTGGTACGGGACGCCGAATCGGCGCAGGTCGCGCATCGCGGACCGGCTGAAGCGCAGGCCGGTGCGGCGCAGCATCCACGGCGTCAGCACGGCTCCGAGCGCCGCGGTCGCAACGAGCGTCCCCACCAGCACGCCCCGGGCTCCCCAGCCGAGGCCGACCACGAGCAGGATGTTGAGGGCGAGCTGGAGGGCGAGCTTCGAGAGGCTCGCCACCGTGTAGCCGACCGGCTTGCGCAGCACCTGGAGGAGGAGCAGCGGCACCGTCACGAACGCCTCGAACGTGAAGGTCGCAGCGACGATGCGAACCAGGAGCGGCCCGTCGGCGCCCGACCCGCTGAGGACGAGCGCGGCGATCCGGGGGGACAGCAGCACGAGGGCGGCAGTGCCGATCGCGTTCGACGCGACGAGCAGCGCGAAGGCGGTGCTGATCACCTCGCTTCGCTCGCGGTCGCTCGCGGCCTTCAAGTAGAAGCGCATCACGCCCGTCATGAGCCCGGCCGAGAGCACGATTGCCGTCACGTCGATCGTGATCTGGAGGAGCTGGAGCACGCCGTAGTCCGCCGGCGTCAGATACCGCGTGTAGATCGGAAGCATGAGGAAGGAGACGATCCGCGAGAGAACGACGCCCAGGCCGTAGACGAACGCCTCGCGTGCGAAGCCCCGGGGCTCGGCGGCGGCGGGCGCCGCGGCGACCCCGTCCCCGCTCGATTCTGCCGCTCGCACGCCCTGTGCCGGTGCCGGCGTCATCCCGCTCTCCCGCCTCGATGACCAAGAGTACGCCGCGGCAGCGGGCGAGTCTCGCGGCAACCCGCGCCTCGTTCGTGGATACTGGCGCGACGGGCCCGGAGCCGGGCAGGAGGCGCACGTGGAATCAGGAGCACGGGCGAAGGCCGCCTCCGTCGCGATCGGCGTCGCGGCGGCGCTGCTCGTCGCCGAAGTCGGCCTCCGCGCCTACCAGCGCATCGTGGCGGGCGTCCCGCTGCTCGCCTTCCTTCCCGCGTATCACGAGCGAACGTTTCCGCTCAGCCCGTTTCTCGTCTTCGGGCCCCGAATCGACTGGCAGATCCCGAACAAGACGCACCCCGAGACGGCCTACTTCAACGACCAGGGGTTCCGGACGCGCGAGCGGCTCGGCCCGAAGCCGCCCGGAGAGGTGCGTCTGATCGCGCTCGGCGGATCGACGACCGAAGACGTCTGGAACGACGCCGGGATCCACTGGCCGCTCATCGCGGAGCGCACGCTGCACGCCGCCGGGCGCACCGACGTCCGCGTCTACAACGGCGCGATGTCGGCCTACACGACCGCACATTCGCTGGTCCGCCTGTCGCTCGACGCGCTCCAGTACGAGCCCGACTTCGTCGTCGTGATGCACAACATCAACGACCTGCTCGTCGTCTACGGCGCCGGCGCGCAGGGCAAGCCGGTCGACGCGAACTATCTCGTCAAGTACGGCCGCAAGTCGCTCACGGGAGCCCTCGACGAGTCGGACGTCGTGCTCTCGCGGCTCTGGGTCTTCCTCCGCGAGAGGATCCGCCGCCTCTCGCCGCAGGGGCCGCCGCCTCCGCTCGAGCAGTACGATCTCGAATCGGGTCGGAGACTCTTCGAGCGCAATCTCCGAAGCCTCGTCGCCGTGGCGCGCGCTCACGGCGCCGAGGTCGTCCTCGTCACGATGCCGCTCGCACGCTCGCCGCTGCGCTTCGACGAAACGGCCGCGCTCGCTCGCGGCGGCGTGCTCGACCGCATGCCGCCGCACGAACGCTTCCTCGCCGACTTCGACGCGTACAACGAGAGCGTTCGCCGCGTGGGAGCGGAGCTCGGCGCGCCGGTGGTCGACGCGGCGCGCCTCGTTCCGTCCGACGATCGTCTGTTCGCCGATCTCGTCCACACGACGAGCGCCGGCGCCGAGGTGATGGGCGAGTCCGTCGCGAAGAAGCTGCTCGAGATCCTCCCGCCGCCGAAGGAGCCGCGCTGACGTGAAGCTTCGCCACGTCACCCGACGCATCGAAGGCGGACGCGTCCGGCTCTGCGGCGACGTGGAGCGCGCCGGGGGCGCGCGCCTCGAGCTCGGCTTCAGCTTCGATGCGGCCGCCGCGGCGCTCGTCGCCGACACCGCGGACGCTTTCGTCCCCGCGCTGCTGCTCCCGGCGATGGCCGCCGGCGAGGCGCTCGAGATCGTTCCTCGGGTCTCGCCGCTCCTGCTGCAGCGGCTCCGTCACCTGCAGGCGATCTTCTCGAGCTGGTTTCCCCGCTACCGGACCGTCGCGGTGTGCGCGGCGCCGCGGGCGTCGAGCGCCGCGCCGGCGCCCGGCGTCGGCGCTTTCTTCTCGGGCGGCGTCGATTCGTTCTACACGCTTCGCGCACACCTGGGCTGCGACGCTCCCGAACGGCCGGCCATCACGCACCTCGTCTTCTTCCACGGGCTCGAGACTTCGCTCGCCGCGCGCCGCGGCGGCGAGGCGTCGGAGGCGAGGGCGAGGGCGGTGGCCCGGGAGACGGGGCTCGCATTCGTCGCAGGCGAGACCGACCTGCGAACGCACTTCCCGCTGCCTTGGGGCGAGTACTGCGGGGCCGGCCTCGCCTCGGCCGCGCACGCGCTGTCCGCCGGCCTCGGCCATGTGCTCGTCCCGTCGACCGACTCGTACGGCGACGCGATCCACTGGGGCTCGCACCCTCTCGTCGACGACCTGTGGTCGAGCGAGTGCACGACGGTGGCGTGCGACGGCGCTGAGCACACCCGCGCCGGAAAGCTCGAACGCTTCGTCGCATTCGACCCGCTCGCACGGCGTCATCTGCGCGTCTGCGTCGACAACGCGGGAGGCGACTTCAACTGCGGACGCTGCCACAAATGCGTGCGCACGATGGTCGCGCTTCGCGCGCTCGGCGCGGAGCGCGAGTTCGCAACGTTCCCGAGCACGCTGCCCGCCGATCTCGGCGCAGCCCTCGCGAACGACGACACGACCTTTCTCGAGCAGAATCGAGCGCTTCTCGAGCGGACGGGCCGTGCGCCCGCACTCGCGGCTGCCGTGCGTCGCGTGCTTCGCGCACGCCGCCGCAGGATCGCGCTGCGAACCTGGCTCGAGAACTCCTCGCTCGAGCCGCTGCTCCCGCTCCTGCGCGCCGTGCGCGGGCGCCGCTGACCGGGGATCGAGCCTCCGGTCTACGGCGCCGGAGGCGTGCCTTCGGGCACGAGCCGATCGATCTGCCTGCGCCGCTCGTCGGGCGGCAGCTTCTGGAGCTCGCGAAGCCGCTCGCGCAGCGCCTGCCGCTGTTCGGGCGTCATCTGCGCCCAGCGCTCGCGGTTCTTCTGGATTCGCTCGCGCTGCTCGGGAGAGAGCTGCTCGAGGCTGCGCATTCGCTCGCGCACGGAGTCCTGCTGCTCGGGCGGAAGCGTTCGGAAGCGCTCGAGCCGCTCGCGCAGCTTCGCGCGCTCGTCGGGAGTGAGCGACTGGACGCGGTCGCGAATCGCGCGGCGCTCTTCGGGACTGAGCGTCCGCGCGCGGTCGCGCTCCGCGGGAGGGAGCGTCGGGAGCAGCTTCTCGCGCATCGCACGCCGCTCCTCCGGTGTCGCCTCCCGGAAGCGCTCGCGGATCGCTTCGCGCTGCTCGGGCGAGAGCGATCGCATGTGCTCGCGGATGGCGTCGCGCTGCTCCGGAGGGAGCGGGCCGAGGCGCTCGCGGAGCGGCGGCCCCGGCGGGCGGCCGGGCTCGTCCGGCGGCCGCCCGGCGCCGGGGGGCCCGCCGGCGGGCGGCGCCGTCTGCGCGTTCGACGGCGCCGGCGCGAGCGCGAGGCCGACCGCTACGAGCGCGGCGAGCCGACGGGCACACCTCCGCCTCATCCGTTGTCCTTTCCCCCGGCCGTGCCGATCTTCTCGAGGACGTCGAGGTTCGCGATCACGTCGAGGTCTTCGAGCGTCTCGAGATCGATCGCGACCGAGAGGTCTTCGTCGCTCGCCGCGTCGAGGTCGACGCCGACATCTCGTCCGGGCGGTTCGTGCAACGCAGCAGCGCCACCCGGCTGCCGCTGCGCGACGGCTCCCTGCG